>JBBSLC010000060.1:0-16864 GCA_038255685.1 Acidimicrobiales bacterium
CGGCGCCGCCGGCGGCGCGGTGAGCCAGGGCCTCATCGCCGACGTGAGCGCGAGCGGCCTCCAGCACGATGCGCCGGTCGGCGCCGCCTTCCAGGGCGCACCGCTCGTGAACGGCAACGGCGAGGTGCTCGGCATCAGCTCACGTGCGTACGCACCGCTCGGCTTCGCCCCAGAGGCGGTGTTCTTCGCCGTCCCGGTCCGGGACAGCTGCGCCCAGGTCCTCCGCTGCCCCGATGGCGACGAGGCGGCGGGCGCGGGCGGCTGATCGCCCCGGTCGACGGACGTCGACTCAGCCGCCGGGTCCGCCTGGGTTGCCGAACAGGCCGCCCCCTTGCCCACCGCCGGGGCCGTCGTCCTCGTCGTCGTCGTCGGGCCTGGTGGTCGAGGTCGTCGGTGGTGCGGTCGTCGTGGTCGTCGTCGTCGGGGGCGCTGCGACCTGGGGCGGGGGGAGGTCCTCGGTGAAGCTGCCCGACGGCGTCCCGGTCGCTCCCTTCTCCGCCCCGGGGCTGAACCCCCGGCGCGCCTCGCGCTTCGCACTGTCCACCACCTGCACCACGGGTGCCGGCTCGGTGAAGTCGGTCACCTCGATGGGTTCGAGGGCGGGTCGCATGAAGTCCTGCCAGGTCTCGGCCGGGAAGCTGCCTCCCGTGACGAGCCCTCGCCGCCCCTTGATGCCGGCGAGGGGCTTGCCCTCGTCCCGGTAGCCCATCCAAACCGCTGTCGACAGTGCCGGCGTGTAGCCCACGAACCATGCGTCCTTGGAGTCCGACGTGGTGCCGGTCTTGCCCGCTGCGGGCCGCCCGATGTCCTTGCCCCTGGCCGTGCCTCCGAAGACGCCGCGCATGATGTCGTTCATCGTGTCGGCGGTGGTCTCCTTCAGCACGCGGGTGCGGGTCGGGGTGGTGTTGTCCTCGATCACCACGCCGTCCCGGTCGAGGACGCGCACGATCGGGGTCGGCTCCACCCGCTCCCCGCGGGCGGCGAACACGCCGTAGGCCGAGGCCATCTCGAGGGGCGAGGCGCCGGTCGCGCCGAGCGCGACGGCGAGTCCGAGCTGGCTCCGGTCCGCCGGCGCGTCGATCCCCAACGACTCCGTGAGGTCGAGGGTGGCGTCGACCCCGATGTCGTCGAGCAGCTTCACGTAGACGGTGTTCACCGAGTTCACGGTCGCCGTCCGCAGATCGATGTTGCCGAAGCTGCTCCCGCCGAAGTTCTCGAAGCACTTTCCCGGGAAGCACGCGTTGTTGGCGCCGTTGTAGGTCTTGGTCGGGGGGACGCCCTGCTCGAGGGCCGTGGCGAGCACGAAGGGCTTGAACGTCGAGCCGGTCTGGCGGTCGAGGCCGCCACCATCGCCCGCCAAGGCCAGGTTCACCGTCGAGACGGCGAAGTCGCGCCCGCCGATCAGCGCCTTGACGAAGCCCGTGGTCGGCTCGACGGTCACCAGCGACATCTCGACACCCCCCTCGGTGCCGTCGAGGGTCGAGCTGACCGCTCGCTGCGCCTCTCGCTGCAGGTCCGGGTCGAGCGTCGTGTAGATCTCGAGCCCGCGCTCGAAGACAGCCCGGTCGCCGTAGCGCTCGGCGAGGTAGCGCTGCACGTAGTCGGCGAAGTACGGGTACGGCGTGTCGAAGCGGGGCCGGGGCTGGATGAGGGTGAGGGGGACGCCCTCGGGCTGGGGCGTGTCACCGCCCACGAGGAAGAGGGTCTGGGCGAACGCCTCGTCGTGGGCCGCCTGGTCGATGTAACCCTCGTCGAGCATCGCTGCGAGCACGATCTGGCGGCGACGCTCGGCGAGCAGCAGGTTGCCTCGCGGCTCGTAGCGGCTCGGTGCGGGGATCATCCCGGCGAGCATCGCCGACTCGGAGAGGCTGAGGTCGCGCACCGACTTGGCGAAGTAGGTCTCCGCTGCAGCGCCGACGCCGATCGCCCCGTCGCCGAGGAAGATCTGCTCGAGGTACTTGAAGAGGATCTCCTCCTTGTCGATCTGGCGGTCCAGCTGGCTGGCGAGGACGGCCTCTTGGATCTTGCGAGTGACGGTCCTGTCGTCGCCCACGTAGGTGTTCTTCACGTACTGCTGGGTGATGGTGGAGCCACCCTGGACCACGGCGCCGGCCTGGATGTCCGCCCACAGCGCCCGCATGGTGCCCTGCACGTCCACGCCGCCGTGGGAGTAGAACCGGCGGTCCTCGCTGGCGATGACCGCCTGCTTCAAGACCAGCGGGATGTCCGCCGGCTGCACCGGCTTGGACACCTCGAACTCCCTGAACTCCCCGATCAGGTTGCCGTCGATGTCGTAGATCCGACTCGTCTGCGCGCCCTCTGGCGGACGGGGGTCGGGGAGCACGGCGGGCAGCGGCAGGAAGATGAAGGCGGCGAGGAGGGTGGTGGCGACGGCGATCGGGACGGCCACCGACGTGACCGACACCAGAGCCAGGACGCGGAGGATCGTGCGCATGCCGCGCAGATTGTCCCACGTGCGGCTCCACACCACGCCTCGCCCGTCCGGCGGCGCGGGCAGGATGTGGTGGTGAGCACCTCGATCCCGTCCGGTCGGCCACCGTCGGTCGATGCGCTCGCACGGTCCCTCGCCGCCACTGGGCTGCCCCACCCCCTCCTCGTCGACACTGCTCGCGAGGCGATCGCCGCCGGAGAGCCGGCGTCGGCCGCCCGCCGGGCCGAGGACCTTGCCCGAGCGCTGCTGCAACCGGTCGTGAACGCCACCGGCGTGCTGCTCCACACCAACCTGGGGCGAGCGCCGCTCGCCACCCGGCCGACCCAGGGGTACTCGAACCTCGAGCTCGACCTCGCCACCGGTGGCCGGGGCTCACGCCAGGACCACGCCGCCGTGCTCGTCGCTCGTGCCGCAGGGGCCGAGGCGGCGATCGTCGTCAACAGCTGCGCGGCTGCGGTGGTGCTCGTGCTCGCCGCCCTCGCGCCCGGCCGGGGTGTCGCGGTGAGCCGTGGCGAGCTCATCGAGATCGGTGGCGGCTTCCGCATACCCGACGTGCTCGAGCAGTCCGGCGCGACCCTCGTCGAGGTCGGTACGACGAACCGAACCCGGCTGGCCGACTACCGGCGTGCGGTCGAGGGCGGCGGCTGGGCCGAGCGGGATGGCGTCGCCATCGTGCTCAAGGTGCACACGTCGAACTACCGGATCACCGGCTTCACCGAGGAGGTCGGCGTGGACGAGCTCGCCGAGCTCGGGGTGCCGGTGGTGGCCGACATCGGCTCGGGCCTGCTCGACGCCGCCTGCCCCTGGCTCCCGGGCGGCCCGCCGCCCTGGCTCGTCGGCGAGCCGGCCGCCCGCCAGACCCTTGCGGCCGGGGCCGACCTCGTCACGTTCTCCGGGGACAAGCTCCTCGGCGGGCCGCAGGCCGGCGTGATCGCCGGTCGCGCCGACCTGGTCGAGGCGTGCGCCCGCCACCCGCTCGCGCGGGCCCTGCGCCCGGGCGGCCTCGTCCTCAGCGCGCTGCAGGACACGGTCCTCGCCTACCTGCACCGCGACGGAGGAGCCATCCCGTTCTGGCGGATGGCCACCACGCCGGTCCCCGAGCTGCGAGCGAGGGCGAGCGCGCTCGAGATCGGCACGGTCGTGGACTGCCAGGCGGTCCCCGGTGGCGGCACCCTCCCTGGCGTCGAGATCCCCTCCGCCGGGGTGGCCGTGCCAGGCGACCACGCCCAGGCGCTGCGCGCCGCCTCCCCGCCGATCATCGCTCGGGTGGCCGAGGGGCGGACCCTCTGCGACCTGCGCACCGTCGACCCCGGCGACGACGCCCACCTCGCAGGCGCCCTGCGCGCCCTCCCGGCCTGACGCAGGCATCCGCAGGCTCCCGACCCGCGCCGCCGTCTCTGGACGCTGACGCCGGTACAGCAGGGTCCAACGTCCACAAAGGATCCGCGAGGAGCGGGCCTGAGGGCGTCAGCCGGCGGCGGGGGAACCGGCGGTGTCGGGATCGAGGTGGCGGAAGTCGCCGGTGCGCAGGTGGCACTCGGCACGGTGGTCGTCGCCTGGCGTGCGAGGGCGCAGGGTCGGGTCGTGCACGTCGCACACACCGGTCACGGCGATGGGGCACCGGGGGTGGAAGTGGCAGCCGGTCGGCGGGTCGAGCGGGCTCGGCAGCTCACCGGTGAGCGTGACCCGAGGCCGGCGACGGGACGGATCGGGCACCGGCACCGCAGACAGCAGGGCCCTGGTGTATGGGTGCTGCGGGTCGCCGAACACCTCGTCGCGCGTCCCGACCTCGACGATGCGCCCGAGGTACATGACCGCCACGCGGTCGCACAGGTGCTCGACCACGGACAGATCGTGGGCGACGAACACCAGGCTGAAGTCGAGCTCCTGCTGGAGACGGCGGAGGAGGTTCAGGATCTGGCTCTGGATGGAGACGTCGAGCGCAGACACCGGCTCGTCGGCGACGAGCAGGCGGGGCTCGACGGCGAGGGCGCGGGCGATGCCGATCCGCTGGCGCTGCCCGCCGCTGAACTCGTGCGGGTAGCGCCGGGCGTGGTACGGCTCGAGGCCGACCAGCTCGAGGACCTCGGTCACCCGGCCACCCCGCGCACGGCGCCCGACACCGTGCACCCGCAGACCCTCGGCGATGCTGTCGCCGACGGTGGCGCGCGGGTCGAGCGAGGAGAACGGGTCCTGGAAGATGACCTGCATCTCACGTCGCAGCGCCCGCAGCTCACGGCTGGATGCGCCGAGCACGTCGCGACCGTCGAAGTGCACCGTGCCCTCATCGGCCTCGGCGAGGCGCAGGATGGAACGCCCGAGGGTCGTCTTGCCGCACCCGGACTCGCCGACGAGACCGAGCGCCTCACCCCGGCGGACGTCGAGGTCGACGCCGTCGACGGCGCGCACCCGCTCCCCCACCTTGGCGAAGGCGCCGCTGCGGACGGGGAACGACGTGACGAGCCCTCGGACCTCGAGCAGCGCCGGCTCGCTCACGCCGTCGCCGCCTTCCGCCGCCGCCGCAGCGAGACCCGTGTGGTGGGCGGGGCGACGTCGACGATCTCGGGCTCGGCGACGTCGCTGTGGAGGAAGCAGCGCACCCGGTGGCCCGGCTGGACCTCGACGAGCGCCGGCATCTCCTCGGTGCAGCGGGTAAGGCCGGCCTCGATGCGGGCCGTGCACCGGGGTGCGAAGCGGCACCCGGGGGGGAGGTCCACGAGGTTCGGGACCCGGCCGGGGATGACGGCGAGCTCCTCCTTGCGCTGGCCGATGACCGGCACCGAGCCGATGAGGCCCGTCGTGTAGGGGTGGAGCGGCGACGCGAACAGGGCTGCGGTCGGCGCCTCCTCGACGATCTGGCCGGCGTACATGACCGCGACCCGCTCGGTGAGCTCGGCGACGATGCCGAGGTCGTGGGTGATGAGCACCACGGCCATCCCCGTCTCCTCCCGCAGCTCCCGGATGAGGTCGAGGATCTGGGCCTGGATCGTGACGTCGAGGGCAGTCGTCGGCTCGTCGGCGATGAGCAGCTCGGGTCCGGCGGCGAGCGCCATGGCGATCATCACCCGCTGGGCCTGGCCGCCCGAGAGCTGGTGGGGGTACGACCGTGCCCGGCGCTTCGCATCGGGGATGCCCACCCGCGCCAGCATCTCCGCGGCCCGCTCCCGGCCGACCTTGCGCTCGATGTCCTCGTGGACCTCGTAGACCTCGGCGATCTGGAAGCCGGTGGTGTAGGCGGGGTTGAGCGAGGAGAGCGGCTGCTGGAACACCATCGACACCCGGTCGCCCCGGATCGCCCGGAGCTCCTTCTTGGACTTCGCGCCGAGGTCCTCGCCGTCGAGGCGGACGGTGCCGCCGACGATGCGACCGGGGTCACCGACGAGCTGGAGCACCGACATCGCCGTGACGCTCTTGCCCGAGCCCGACTCGCCGACGAGACCGACGACCTCACCGCGGTGCACGACGAGGTCCACCCCGTCGACCGCCTTGACGACGCCGTCGGCGGTGAAGAAGTGGGTCCTGAGACCGGACAGCTCGAGCAGCGGGCGCTCGGCGGCGTCGGTCACCGGTTGAGCCTCGGGTCGAGTGCGTCGCGGAAGCCGTCGCCGATCAGGTTGAACGCCAAGACGTTGGCCATGATGGCGAGCCCCGGGAAGAAGACGAGGTGCGGCGAGGTGAAGACCTGGTTGCGCTCGGAGGCGAGCATCGAGCCCCACTCGGCCGTCGGCGGCTGGATGCCGAGCCCGAGGAACGACAGGGCGGCGATCTCGAGCACGGCGGTGGCGATGCCGAGGGTGGCCTGCACGACGAGCGGCGTCAGCGAGTTCGGGAGGATCCGGTGCCAGAGGATCCGCGCCGAGGAGACGCCCAGTGCTCGATCGGCGTCGACGAAGTCCATCTCCCTGATGGACAGCACGCTCGCCCGCACCACGCGCGCGTAGACGGGGATCGTGACGGTCGTGATGGCGAGGATGGCGTTGAACAGGCCGGGCCCGAGCACGGTGATGATGGTGATGGCGAGCAGCAGGGCCGGGAACGCCAGGAGCACGTCCATGATGCGCATGATCACGTTGCCGAGCAGCCCGCCGAAGTAGCCGGCCACGAGGCCGAGCAGGGTGCCGACGACGACGGCAAAGCTCACCGCACCGAGCCCGGCGACGAGGGAGATCCGGGCGCCGAAGACGAGCCGGCTGAACTCGTCCCGGCCGTTGCCGTCGATGCCGGCGATGTGCTGCGGCTTGGACTCGTCGCAGCCGAACAGGTGCACGCACGGCGGGTCGCGCAACGACACGCCCTCGCGGCCGAGGAGCACCTCGTTCGGGTCGTAGGGGGCGATGAGCGGTGCGAACACCGCCGTCAGGACGAGCAGCACGAGCAGGACGAGGCCGACCACCGCAGAGCGCTTGCGCAGCAGCTCGCGCACGGCGTCGCCCCACAGGCCACGGCTGCGCCGCGCCGGCTCGGCCACGATCCCGCCGGGCACCGCCAGGGGCAGCTCCTCGATGGCCACGTCAGCTCACCCGCACCTTCGGGTCGAGCACCGTGTAGAGGATGTCGACGAGCAGGTTCACGAGGACGAAGCCGACGGCGATGACGAGCGTGAAGCCCTGGACCACCGTGTAGTCGCGGGCGATGATGGCGTCGAAGAGCGTCTTGCCCACCCCGGTCAGGTTGAAGATCGTCTCGGTGAGGATCGCCCCGCCGAGCAGCGTGCCGAGCGACAGGCCCACGACGGTCACGACCGGCAGGAGCGAGTTCCGCAGGGCGTGTCGGACGACGACGAGGCGCTCCCGGAGGCCCTTCGCACGAGCGGTGCGCACGTAGTCGAGGCCGAGCACGTCGAGCAGGCTCGAGCGGGTCATGCGGGCGATGATCGCCATGGGGATGGTGGCGAGGGCGACCGCCGGCAGCACGAGGTGCGTGGCCGCGTTCACGAACGTCCCCCAATCCCAGGTGAGGACCGAGTTCAACAGGTTCATGTTCGAGATCACCTCGAACAGGCCGTTCTCACGCAAGCCCCAGGCCTCGTAGAACGGTGTCGCCCGGGTCCCCGCAGACAGCCGCCCAGACGCGGGCAACCCCAGTGGCGTGTCGCGGAGCTGCACGGCGAAGAGGTACTGCAGCATGAGCCCCAGCCAGAACACCGGCATCGACACGCCGACGTTCGCGCCGACCATCGTCGCCACATCGGTCTTGGAGTTGTGGCGGTACGCGGACAGCACGCCGAGGGGAACACCGACGAGGAGTGCGAGGAGCAGGGCCGTGGCCGACAGCTCGACCGTCGTCGGCATCCGCTCGATGAGCAGGTCCGTGACCGGTCGCCGCTGCGACACCGACTCACCGAGGTCACCTTGGAGGACGTCGGTGAAGTAGATGCGGAACTGCAGGATGATCGGCTCGTCGAGCCCGAGCCGGGCGTTGTACGCATCGCAGATCTGGGCCGTGGCCCGCTCACCGAGCGCGGAGCGGCAGGGGTCGCCGGGGATGACGCGCGCGAGGAGGAACGTGAAGACGAGGATCCCGATCAGCACCGGGATCGACGACAGCAGCCGCCGTGCGGCGAATCGGGTCATGGGTCGCTCGCTGGTTCGAGGAGGGCGGCGGCGGCGTGCGAGGTCGGAACGGGCGGGACGGCAGCACGGCCGCCCCGCCCGGTCGACGAGAGGGCTTACTCCTCGGCGGGCGGCGGGTTCAGGAACCCGCCGAACAGCGCCGAGAAGTAGGTGAAGTCACCGACGCGACCGACGTGAGCCGGGTCGGCAGCGTCCCACTGGACCTGGTAGCTCTTCACGACGTCGTTGGCGTCGAGGGTGCTGCCGTCGTGGAACGACACGCCCTCGCGGAGCGTGAAGGTCCACTCGGTGAGGTCGTCGTTGGACTCGAAGTCCTCGGCGAGGGCCGGGATCACCTCGACGCCGCCGACCTCGTACGCGAGCAGCGACTCGTTGATCTGCTCGCACGCCCGCAGGGACTCCCCGTCGGTCTCGTCGGCGCAGTACAGGCCGATGGGCTCGGCGTTCTGGAGCCACACGAGGGTGTCCTGGCCCTCGATGCCGATCACCGACATGTTCTCGTTGGAGAGCGGGCTGACGTTGGCGCCGTCGGCGTCAGCCTTGAACGCCACCGCCGAGCCACCGTGTGCGACGGGGACCATGGGGGCGTGCTCGTCGATGAGCTCGGCCGCCTCGGCGTAGAGCTCGTCTCGAGCGTCCTGGTCCGTCAGCGACGCCGCCTCCGACAGCAGCGCTTGGATGTCCTCGAAGCCTGCGCCGAACTGCGGCGAGGCCCCCACACCGAAGTGGAAGTCGAGGAAGTTCGTGGCGTCGGGGTAGTCCGCACCCCAGCCCAGCAGGTAGAAGGGCAGCGTCCCGGCGTTGGCGTTGTCGATGAACGTCCCCGACTCCTGCACGTCGACGTTCACCCTGATGCCCACCTCGGCGAGCTGGGCCTGGATGTCGGTGGCGACCGGCACCGGGTTCGGCAGGTACCCGCGAACCACGTCGCGCAAGCTCAGGTCGACGTCGAAGCCATCCGGGAAACCGGCCTCGGCGAGCAGGGCGCGAGCGCCCTCGGGGTCGTAGGTCGTGCCCTCGAAGCCCTCGACGGCGCCGGGGATGGCGTCGGGGAGGAACTGCTCGGCGGCCTGCGAGCCAGCCGGGTAGAAGTTGTCGACGAGGCGCTCCTTGTCGATCGCCATGGCCACGGCCTGGCGCACCTGCTCGTTGTCGAACGGGGCGATGTCGACGTTGAACCCGACGTAGAACACGTTGAGCGGGTCGCGCTCGAGCAGCTGGAGGTTGTCGTCGCCTCGCACCGTCTCGAAGTCCTCGGTGCCCACGTTGTCGATGCCGTCGACCGAGCCTGACTGCAGCTCGACGAGTCGCTGTGCGGCCTCTGCGCTCCAGCGGAAGACGACCGTCTCGCTCTTGGCGGCGTCACCCCAGTAGTCGTCGTAACGGGAGAGCACGAGCTCGTTGCCGCGGTCCCACTCCTCCAGCTGGTAGGGCCCGGTCCCGATGGGCTCCTCCGAGAGCTGGAGGCCACCACCGGTCTCCTCGATGTACTCCTCGGGGAAGATGCCGAACGCCGAGAAGGCGACCTTGGACGGGAAGGCGACGTCAGGGTTGCAGAGCGAGAACGTCACGGTCTGGGCGTCGACCGCCTCGATGCGCTCGAAGTTGCCGGTGTAGTCCTCGGCGCCGCACTGGTCGGTCTCGAACAGCAGGCCCTCGAAGTCGGCGTCTGCCTCGTCGTCGGTGGCCTCGGTGGTCTCGGTGGAGTCGTCTTCTGCTTCGGTCGTGTCGGTGGTCGCCTCATCGGTCTCGTCGCCGTCGGCGCACGCGCCGGCCAGCAACGAGAAGGCGGCCAGCGCCGCCAGCCAACGGAATCGTGTTCTCATGTGTGGGGTCCCTTCTCCTGCCGGGCGCGATCCGCACGCCACGAGCGCCGTGATCCTGGCAGATCGTGCATCTCGGTGCGCGACATCCTCGGTGGCGGACGGGACCGGGCTGCGTCGTCGCACCTAGCCTGGCGGCGTGCACGTGGTCGCCACCGCCGGCCACGTCGACCACGGGAAGTCCACGCTCGTGCGCACGCTGACCGGCATCGAGCCCGACCGGCTCGCCGAGGAGCGGGCACGGGGCCTCACCATCGACCTCGGCTTCGCCTGGACAGACCTGCCATCAGGCCGAGGTGTCGCCTTCGTCGACGTGCCTGGCCACGTCCGCTTCCTCTCCAACATGCTCGCCGGTGTCGGCGCGGTGGACGCCTGCCTGTTCGTGGTCGCTGCCACCGAGGGCTGGAAGCCCCAGTCCGAGGAGCACCTCAGGATCCTCGAGCTGCTCGGCGCTCGAGCCGGCATCGTCGCCCTCACGAAGGTCGCCCTCGTCGACGGCGACCACGCCGAGCTGGCCGCCATGGAGGTCGCCGACCACGTGGCGGGGACCTTCCTCCAAGGCGCAGACGTCGTCATGGTGGATGCGCTGACCGGTGAGGGGATCGGCGCCCTGCGAGAGGCGCTCGACCGGCTGCTGGCGACCACGCCGACAGCACCGGACCTCGGTCGGCCGCGCCTCTGGGTCGACCGGTCCTTCGCTGCCCGAGGCTCGGGGACGGTGGTCACCGGCACGCTCACCGGGGGTTCGCTCGCCGTCGACGACGAGCTCCTCGTCTCACCCCCAGGTGCGACGGTCCGGGTGCGGGGGTTGCAGAGCCACCAGGCGGCCGTGGGAGCCGTGGGTCCGGGTCGGCGGGTCGCCGTGAACCTGGTCGGCATCGGCCACGACGAGGTGGGGCGTGGCCAGGCGCTCGTGCGGACGGACCAGTGGCACCCCACGCGCGTCGTCGACGCCAGCCTGACCGTCCTCGACGCCCTGGACCACGACGTGAGCCGTCGCGGTGCCCACGTCGCCCACATCGGGGCCGGTGAGCACCCGGTTCGGGTGCGGGTCCTCGCCCCCGACGCCATCGCGCCGGGGGCGACCGGCCTCGTGCGCCTCCACCTGCCGAGGTCGCTCCCCCTCCTCCCCGGCGATCGCTACGTGCTGCGCGAGTCGGGGCGTGGCGAGACGGTGGGCGGTGGCGAGGTGCTCGACGTGGCACCGGTGCTGCCCGCGTCCCGGGCCAAGCCTGACCGCTCCATCGAGCGCGTCGTGGCCGAGCGTGGCTGGGTGGAGGTGGACGAGCTCGAGCGCCTGACCGGGGCCCGGCGGCCGCCGACGGTCGGACGCTTCGTCGTCGCCCCCGATGCCCTCACCGCTGCGGTCACAGACCTCACCGCTGCCGTCGATGCCGCCGGGCCCCTCGGCCTCGACGTCGCTGCCATCGGGGAGCGCGGTCGAGCCGTGCTCGCCGCCGCCGCCGGGCCCGACGCGCCTGCCGGGGATCACGAGGCCGGTTGCGGCCCCTTCACCTCCCTCGCCGACGTCGTCGTCGTCGGTGGTCGGGCATCGCGGGCTGAGGCGCCGGATCCGCTCGCCGGCCACCCGTGGCTCGCTGCCCTCGATGCCTCCCCCTTCTCACCACCACCACCGGAGGGCGTCGACCGGGGCGAGGTGCGCGAGCTCGTGCGCCGCGGCCTCGTCGTCGCCGCTGACGGGACCTGGTTCTCTGCCGACGCCGTCGACGCCGCCGCCTCGATGGTGGCCGGGTTGCTCGCCGACAAGCCCGACGGTGTCACCGTCGCCGAGGTGCGCGACTCGCTGGGGACGTCACGGAAGTTCCTGCTGCCGCTCCTCGGCATCCTCGACGCCACCGGCGTCACACGACGGCGGGGTGATCTCCGCATCGGGGGACCCCGTCTGCCTGCGCGCGGCGAACGCTGATGCGCCCCTCTGGGACGGGCGGGGCTACAGGAGCGAGCGCCGCTCGTTCTCGTTGAGGCCGCCCCAGATGCCGTGCGGCTCGCGGATCTTCACCGCGTAGTCGAGGCACGTCTGGCGCACCGAGCACTGGGCGCAGATGGCCTTGGCCCGCACCTCTCGCTCGGCCTTCTCGTCCTTCTTCTCGAACGACGTCGGCGGGAAGAACACCGCCGCCTGCGGTCCCCGGCACGCTGCCTTCAGCTGCCACAGGTCCTCTGTGCGCATGTCGTCCGCGCGCATCGCGCTCATCGGACCACCAACCCCTCGTGCTCAACGGTCATGCCGCCCCCTGGCTCGTCCAGGCCGACCATAACGGGGGGAGACATCCGTCACAAGGGTCAACTTTCGCGAGCGCGACGCTGGCGCTGGACAGCAAAGGTGCTGCTCAGAGCGTCAAGAGGGTCGTCGGCGCTCCCGGTGGTCTCGTGCGCCCCCGGCCTCGGGCTCGACCTCCAGGCGGGTGCCATCGATCCCGATCACACGGACGACGTCACCCACGGCGATCGGGGTCGAGCGGTTGGCGAACGCCGGCCAGAGCGCCTCGCGCACACGCACCACGCCGTCCGGGCGGACGTCGGCAACCGCCTCTCCGAGCTCACCGACCATCGACGAGCGACCGATCGTCGGGGTGGAGAAGCGACTGCGGATGGTCGCGGGCAGACCAGCCAACATCATCAGCACCATGGCCACCACGCCGGCGACGAGCGGCAGCCAGCCCAGGCGCACCGGGTCCTCGAAGAGCACGAGCGACCCGACGACGTAGGCGACGACACCGATCCCGGTCCAGACCCTCGGCGCGCCGGTCTGGACGTCGATGGCGAAGCCGAAGGTCCCGATCAGCAGCAGGGCGAGGCCGAGCGGCCGGGTCGGCAGCACCGTCAGCCCGTAGGACGCGAGCACGAGCGAGCCAGCGCCGACGAGGCCGGCGACGCCGACGCCTGCGGTGAAGAGCTCGAAGACGAGCAGCGAGAGGCCGATCGTGAGGAGGAGGTAGGCGACCGGTGGGCTCGCCACGGTGTGCAGGAGCTGGGAGAGGAGCGGCAGCTTGGCCAGCCGCGCCTGCACGTCGAGCGTGGCGGTGGGCGGGCCGTCCTCCTGCTCGGCGAAGCTCGCGGTGGCGAGCTCCCTGCCGGCGACCTCGCGCCCGTCGAGGGCGGCGATGAAGGTGCCGAGGATCGCCGACTCCTCCTCGTTGAGATCGACGAGGCCGAGCTCGAGTGCCTCACCTGGCCCGACGGTGCCCGTCCGGACTGCGTCGGGCGGGGTCTCGCAGTCGATGCCGACGGGACAGCCGGGCGGCTCGGCCCGACGGAGGCGACCGAGCTCGGCACGCGGCGCCATGCCGGACAGCGGGGCAGCGACGACGAGGCGCCCGGCGCCACCGAGCGCCTGCGCGCCGGAGTCGCCGACCCACACGGCGACGGGGACCTCGGCATCGGCGATGGTGGCGATGAGCTCGTCGAGGCGGGCGGTGGGCACGAGCGAGCCCGGGCTGTCGAGCTGGATCACGAGTGCCTCGGCACCGCCGCGCTCGGCGTCGTCAACCGCTCCCTCGAGGAAGTCGACCACGACGGGATCGAGGTAGCCGGCGACCTGGACCACGTCCACGAAGGGCACGACGCCGTCGTCAGCCCCGTCCTGGGCGCCGGCCGACGAGGCGCCGAGGAGCCCGAGGGTGGTCACGAGCACGCACACGATGGGTAACCTGCGCAACGGCCCCCTCCAGAGAGGAACCTGTGGATCCGGCCTCTTTCCTGCACGCATCCCGAGTGGTCATCGTGGCCGGGAAGGGCGGCGTCGGCAAAACCACCGTGACCGCAGCGCTCGCCCGCATGGCGGCTCGAGAGGGCCTGTCGACGCTCGTGCTCGAGGTCGAGGGCAAGAGCGGGATCGCCGGGCTGTTCGAGAAGGCTGCGCTCACCTACGACGAGGTGGTCCTGTGCCCCTCCGGCGACGGGGCCGCCGAGGTCAGGGGCCGGACGCTCACGCCCGACGACGCACTCCTCGAGTACCTCGAGGACCACGGCCTCAAGCGGGTGTCGAGGCGCCTCGTCGCCACCGGGGCGATGGACGTCGTCGCCACCGCCGCCCCCGGCATCAAGGACATCCTGCTCCTGGGCAAGGTCAAGCAGCTCGAGCGAGCGGGCGACGCGGGCACCGTCGCGCCGGACGGCACCGCGCCCGCCGATCTGATCGTCCTCGACGCCCCGGCTGCGGGCCACGCCATCTCGTTCCTGCTCTCGGCACGCGGCCTCCTCGATGCGGTGCGGGTCGGTCCCGTGAGCACCCAGGCCAGGGACGTCCTCGAGCTCCTCACCGATCCGGCGCGGTGCCAGGTCGTGCTCGTGACGCTGCCCGAGGAGACGCCCGTGAACGAGCTCGTCGAGACGGCGTTCCACCTCGAGGACCGGGTCGGCGTCAGCCTCGGCCCCGTGGTGGTGAACGGCGTCTACCCCGTGCTCGGCGACCTCGACGTCGACCCGGTCGAGGCAGCGGCGTCAGGTGACACGACGCTCAGGTCAGGTGAAGGCGAGGCCCTGGCAGCAGCAGCGGCGTTCCGGTCCGCCCGCCAGACCCTGCAGGCGGAGCAGCTCGGGCGGCTCGCCGAGGCCCTGCCCCTCCCCCAGCTCCACCTCCCCTTCCTGTTCCGGTCCGACCTCGGGCTCGCCGACGTCGACCTGCTCGCCGACGCGCTCCGTGCCGCAGTCATCGCCGTCCCCGAGCCGTCGCGGAGCGCGCCGTGATCGAGCGCGCCGTGATCGAGCGCTCGTGACGGAGCGCACGCTGAGCCAGCTCGTCGCCGAGCAGTCGGTCATCGTCTGCGCCGGCTCGGGCGGCGTCGGCAAGACCACGACGGCGGCCGTGCTCGCGCTGGAGGGAGCCCGCCAGGGCCGCAAGGCCGTCGTGGTCACGATCGACCCGGCCAAGCGGCTCGCCGACACGCTCGGGATCGCATCGCTGTCGAACCAGGCGACGAAGATCGAAGGCGACTGGCCGGGAGAGCTGTGGGCGCTCATGCTCGACGTGAAGTCGACCTTCGACGACCTCATCGCCACCTACGCCGGCGATGCCGCACAGGCCAAGCGCATCCTCGAGAACCGCTTCTACCGGAACATCTCCGGTGCGCTGTCGGGGACCCAGGAGTACATGGCGGGCGAGAAGCTCTACGAGCTGCACGAGCTCGGGGCAGAGACGCCCGATGGCGTCCGGACGCGCTTCGACCTGGTCATCGTCGACACGCCGCCGACCCGCAACGCACTCGACTTCCTCGACGCGTCACGCCGGCTGACGAGCTTCCTCGACCACCGCGTCTACAAGATGCTGATGGCCCCGACTCGGGCCTACATGAAGGCGGTGAACGTCGCCGCCCAGGCGTTCATCCGCACGGTCGGACGGGTCGTGGGCGGCGAGGTCCTCGACGACGCCCTTTCGTTCTTCACCGCCTTCGACGGCATGGAGGACGGGTTCCGAGAACGAGCCGCCCACGTCCAGGCGCTCCTCGGCGCAGACGGGACGTCGTTCGTCCTCGTGGCGTCACCCCGGCGCGACACGGTCGAGGAGGCTGCGTTCTTCGCCGACAAGCTGCGCACCAGCGACCTCGCCGTCGCCGGGCTGGTGGTGAACCGGATGCACCCTCGATTCGGTGGGGGGACGCCCGGAGCCGACCGCCAGCGTGCCCGCACGTTGGTTGGCTCGCCCATCGGGACGCTCTACGCCAACCTCGCCGACTTCCGGGACATGGCCGACGGCGAGGAAGCCCACATCGCCGGGCTCACCGGCAGCGTGGCGCCTGCACCTGTCGTCCGGGTGCCGTTCCTCGCCGAGGACGTGCACGACCTCGCCACCCTCGAGCAGATCGCCGCCCACCTCTTCGATCGCTGAGGTCGCAACCGCGCCGTCGGCGTCGGCTCTCGACCCAGGTGCTCGGGCCTCGGCAGCGCTCAGGCCTTGGCAGCGCTCAGGCCTCGGCAGCGCTCTCTGCCAGGGCCTGCGCCGCATCCTCCTCGGTGTCCGAGACGGTCGCCACCCGGTCGAAGCCGGTCGTGTGCAGCAGCCGAGCGACGGCAGGGCGCGCGCCGTAGACAGCGACATCACCGCCTGCCTCTCGAGCCCGGCGGACACCGCCGATCAGGGCGCCGAGGCCTGCAGAGTCGAGGAACGGCACGCCCGACAGATCGATCAGCAGCTGCGTCGGCCCCCCGATCTCGGTCAGGGCCTCACGGAACTGGCCCACCGTGAACGCATCGAGCTCACCGACCGGTCGGCAGACGGTGTGACCGTCGTTCTCATCGACGTTGATCTCCAGCACAGGACCTCCAAAGGGGGCGGAACGCCCGCCGAGGCTACCCCTCCCTCGCCGGCTGCCACTTCCGCCGACCCGATCACGTCGACGACGGGTCGGGCTAGCATCCCGCCGTGCCCGACGTCCTCATCGCCAGCGACTCCCCGGCCGTCGTCGACGAGGTCGAGTCCGCCATCGGCGGTGTCGACACCGTCATCCGGGTCGTGCGCGCCGGTGTCGACGTGCTGCCCGCTGCCCTCGACCGACTCCCCGACCTGGTCGTGCTCGACCAGCAGATCGGCAACATGGGAGCCATGGCGTGCAGCTTGCACCTCCGCCTCGAGGAGAGCGCTGACCGCATCGACCACATCCCGGTGCTGGTCCTGCTCGACCGCAGGCCCGACGTCTTCCTCGCCCGCCGGTCGGGGGCTGACGGCTGGATCATGAAGCCGCTCGACCCGATCCGCCTGCGCAAGGCAGCCCGGCTGCTCCTCGAGGGCGGCGAGTACCACGACGAGACGGGACGCCCGCCCGTCACCGTCTCACCCGGCACCGCGTCCACTGCCGAACCTGTCGGGTAGGATCTGCGACCGCAGCATCGGGCTGTGGCGCAGTTTGGCAGCGCGCTGCGTTCGGGACGCAGAGGTCCCGGGTTCAAATCCCGGCAGCCCGACCACGAAGTCCCAGGTACGAGGGGTGCGCACGCACCCCTCGTCTCGCGCCCGGGCCCGCCAGACCGCGCTGTCGGCGAGCGCCACAACGAGCGCC
>JBBSLC010000061.1:0-16835 GCA_038255685.1 Acidimicrobiales bacterium
AAAGTTGATGGTGGGTGACTCAACTTCACCGGTCTCCTCGGAAGGGGAACGGCCGCCCGAACACCTCGACCGCCTGCGACAGCGGGACGAGGTCTCGGCGGTACCGGCGCGTCGTGCGCTCCACCGCTGCGCTGGCCTCGGACTCGGTCTCGGCGAGGCGGGCCCGCAGTGCAGCGAGCTCGGCCTCGAGCTCGAGCACCCGCTTCACGCCGGCGAGGTTCAGGCCCTCGTTGGTGAGGTCTTGGATGCGGCGAAGGCGGTCGAGGTCGACCTCGCTGTAGCGGCGGCTCCCACCACCGGTGCGGGCAGGGTCGACGAGGCCGCGCCGCTCGTAGATCCGGAGCGTCTGGGGGTGGACGCCCGCCAGCTCCGCAGCCACGGAGATGACGAACACGGCGTGGTCGCGGTCCCTGGTCGGGCGCTCGTCGAAGGGCACGTCCTAGCCTCCGGTGCTCAGGTGGTCTCGGGGAGAGGTGCCAGCGGCGGCGGACGCCGTGGCGAGTGCCTCGACCGCCTCGCGCTCGGCGTCGCTCAGTGCCGAGGGGACCGCCACCGCGACGGTGACGAGGAGGTCGCCGACCCCCGACGCCACCGGGACACCGCGCCCGCGCACCCGGAACGTCCGTCCGGAGCGGGTGGCGGGCGGCACCTTGAGGGTCACGGTCGGCCCGTCGAGGGTGGGGACGGTGACGTCAGCCCCGAGCACCGCCTCGGGGAACGTGATCGGGACCGCGAGGGTGAGGTCCTTGCCCTTGCGCCCGAACAGCGGGTGGCTCCCGACGAGCACGACGACGAACAGGTCGCCGGCGGGGCCACCGCTGCGGCCGGGCGCGCCGCGGCCCTTCAGCCTGATCCGCTGGCCGTGCTCGACGCCGGCAGGGATCCGCACCTTGACGGCCCGGGGCCGGCGCTCCGTGCCGGTGCCCCGGCAGGTGTGGCAGGGCTGCTCCACGACGGTCCCCCGCCCGGCGCAGCGCGTGCAGGGCGCCGAGAAGCTGAACAGCCCCTGGTTGTCGTCAGTGACGCCGCGGCCGTTGCACACCGGACACGTGACGGGAGCGGTCCCCGGTTCGGCGCCCGAGCCCGAGCACGTCGAGCAGGGCGCGTCACTCGTGAGGTTGACGCTCGTCGTGAGGCCGTTCACCGCTTCTGCAAAGGAGAGGTGCAGCTCGGTCTCGAGGTCACCGCCCCGCTGCGGTCCCGTCGGGCGCGGCGCGCCGCCACGGCCCCGGCCCCGGCCGAAGATCCCCCCGAGCACGTCGCCGAGGTCGCCGAGGTCCTCCACCCGGAAGCCTCCACCCCCGAAGGGGCCACCGCCGCCACCGCCCCCGCCGAAGGGGTTGGCGACGGGGCCGAGCTTGCGGACCTCGTCGTACTCCTTGCGCCGCTCGGGATCTCCGATCACGTCGTAGGCGGCGGAGACCTCCTTGAAGCGCTCCTCCTTCCCCGGGTTGGTGTCGGGGTGGGTCTCGCGCGCCAGCTTCCGGTACGCCTTGGTGACCGCCTTCTGGTCGGCCGACGCGTCCACGCCGAGCGCCTTGTAGAAGTCCTTCTCGTACCAATCTCGCTGTGGAGCCACGTCAGCCGACCTCCTCTCCCACCGCTCGCTCTCCCGCCCCGCGCCGTCCCTGCACGCCCGGGCTGCTCAGCCCCGCACCCGCACCATGGCGGGTCGCACGAGGTGGCCCTGCCAGCGGGAGCCGGCGCGCAGCACCTCAGCGACGACCTGCGGCCCGCCGTCGCCCTCTTCGTGGGCGACCGCCTCGTGCTGCTCGGGGTCGAACGGCGCCTCGACCTCGCCGAGGCGCTCGAGGCCCTCGGAGCCGAGGACGCCGAGCAGCTGGCCCTGGAGCGGGCGAAGCGACTCGTCCCCGTGGCCGATCCCGTAGTCGAACGCGTCGAGCACGGGCAACAGGCTCTCGACCACGCGCGCGCTGCGCCGGGCGACCTCGTCTGCCTGCTGCTTGACCATGCGCTTGCGCATGTTCTCGAGCTCGGCCTGCTTCGACTGCGCGAGCGCCAGGTACTCGTCGCGCTCGCCGGTGACCCGCTCGAGGTCGTTCAAGATGTCCTCGACCGACGGCAGGCCGCCGTCACCAGGGGAGACGTCGTCCCCCACGAGGTCGGGGTCGACCTCCTCGGGCAGCGGCGCCTCGCCGGCGGGGGCCGACCCACCGGGCACGGTCCCCCCGCCGACCTCGACGTGTGGGTCGCTCATGTCGTCCGCTCTCGACCTGCGGCCGGGCCGCTCGGGCCACGCTCGGTCCGGTCGCTCATGCCGAGCGGCCCTCCTCGTCGTCGACGATCTCGGCGTCGACGACGTCGTCATCGCTCGGCGTGCCCTCGGTGCCACCCGTCGCACCAGCGCCACCCGACTCGGCCGCAGCCGACTCGTAGAGCTTCTGGGAGAACGACTGGCTGGCGCCCATGAGGGCCTCGGTCGCCTTGCGGATCCGCTCGATGTCGGCCTCGCCGCTGCCGCCGGCAACTGCCTCCTTGAGCTCGGCAAGCGCAGCCTCGACGGCTTCCTTCTCTGAGCCCGACACCTTGTCGCCGTGCTCGCGGAGGACCTTCTCGGTCTGGTACACGAGGCTGTCGGCGTTGTTGCGGACCTCGGCCTCCTCCTTGCGGCGACGGTCGTCGTCGGCGTGGGACTCGGCGTCTCGGACCATCTGGTCGATGGCGTCCTTGTCGAGCGAGCTCTGACCGGTGATGGTCATCGACTGCTCCTTGCTCGTCGCCCGGTCCTTGGCCGACACGTGCACGATGCCGTTGGCGTCGATGTCGAACGTGACCTCGATCTGGGGCACGCCACGGGGGGCGGGCGGCAGGTCGACGAGCTGGAACTTGCCGAGCGTCTTGTTGTACATCGACATCTCCCGCTCGCCCTGCAGCACGTGGATCTCCACGCTCGGCTGCATGTCGTCGGCGGTGGTGAAGACCTCGGTGCGCCGGGTCGGGATCGTGGTGTTGCGCTCGATGAGCTTGGTCATCACGCCGCCCTTGGTCTCGATGCCGAGGGACAGCGGCGTGACGTCGAGGAGCAGGACGTCCTTCACGTCACCCTTGAGCACCCCGGCCTGGATGGCGGCACCGAGGGCGACGACCTCGTCGGGGTTCACGCCCTTGTTCGGCTCCTTGCCGGTGATCGACTGCACCATCTCGGCGACGGCGGGCATGCGGGTGGAGCCCCCCACGAGGATGACGTGGTCGAGCTCACCGTGGGACAGCCCGGCGTCCTTCACGGCCTGCTCGAAGGGGGTGCGGCAGCGCTCGAGCAGATCTGCCGTGAGCTCCTGGAACTTCGCACGGGTGAGCTGCTCGTCGAGGTGCTTGGGGCCGTCCTGGGTCGCGGTGATGAACGGCAGGTTGATCTGGGTCGACTGGGTGGTCGACAGCTCGATCTTGGCCTTCTCCGCCGCCTCCTTGAGGCGCTGGGCGGCCATCTTGTCGACGCCGAGGTCGATGCCCTCCTTGGCCTTGAACTCCTGGACGAGCCAGTCGATCACCCGCTGGTCCCAGTCGTCACCGCCGAGGTGGACGTCGCCGTGGGTGCTCTTCACCTCGAACACGCCGTCGCCGATCTCGAGGACCGACACGTCGAAGGTGCCGCCGCCGAGGTCGAACACGAGGATCGTCTGGTCGGCGCCCTCCTTGTCGAGGCCGTAGGCGAGAGCTGCTGCCGTGGGCTCGTTGATGATGCGCAGCACCTCGAGGCCGGCGATCTGGCCCGCCTCCTTGGTGGCGGTGCGCTCGGCGTCGTTGAAGTACGCGGGCACGGTGATCACGGCCTGGGTGACCGTCTCGCCGAGGTACGCCTCGGCGTCGCGCTTGAGCTTCTGCAACGTCCGGGCGCTGATCTCCTGCGCGGTGTACTGCTTGCCGTCGATGTCGCCCGTCTTCCAGTCGGTGCCCATGTGGCGCTTGACGGAGCGGATCGTGCGGTCGGGGTTGGTGATCGCCTGACGCTTCGCCACCTCGCCCACGAGCACCTCGCCGTTCTTGGCGAAGGCGACGATCGAGGGGGTCGTGCGCCCGCCCTCGGCGTTGGGGATGACGACGGGCTCACCACCCTCGAGGGCGCTGACGACGCTGTTGGTGGTGCCGAGGTCGATGCCGACGGCCTTTGCCATGTGGTCCTCCGAGGGGGTTCGAGCGGTGTCGCTGCGATCGGTGTGCCAGACGAGTGTAGCGAGGTGGTGCTCATCTCGCACAGGCAAGTTGAGTCCCTCCGACTCAACTCTGCCGTCGAGCGCCCCCGTAGGCTCCCGATCGTGCCCGTGCTCCCGTTCGACCGCTTCGTCCGCCACGCCGAGCTCTCCGAGCTGCTCGCCTCCCTGGCTGCGGAGCACCCCGACCTGCTCGAGGTGAGCTCCATCGGCCCCTCCTTCGAGGGCCGAGACATCTGGCTGCTCACCGTCACCGACCGCAGGACCGGGCCAGCCGCCGAGAAGCCGGCGCTGTGGGTCGACGCCAACATCCACGCCACCGAGCTGACCGGCAGCGTCGCCGCGCTGCACCTCGCCCACCGGCTGGTCACCGGCTACGGCACGGATCCCGACGTGACCCGGGCGCTCGAGACGCGGGCGTTCTACATCGTGCCCCGCCTGAACCCCGACGGCGCCGAGCTGGCCATGGCCGAGCGCCCGGTCGAGCTGCGGTCCTCGACGCGCCCCTACCCGCGGACCGACCAGCAGGACGGCCTGATCCGGGAGGACCTCGACGGTGACGGGCGCATCCTCACCATGCGGATCGAGGACCCGGACGGCCCGTGGAAGGCCCTCCCCTCCGAGCCCCGCATCCTCGTCGCCCGCGAGCCCCACGAGGACGGTCCCGGGCCGTACTACCGGGTGCTCCCCGAGGGCCGCATCCAGGGCTACGACGGTGCGACGATCAAGGTCGCTCCCCAGCTGCGCAGCCTGGACATGAACCGGAACTGGCCGATCGACTGGCGACCGAACGGCGAGCAGCCGGGCGCCGGCGACTTCCCGACGTCGGAGCCCGAGGTCCGAGCTGCGGTGCAGGCGATCGTCGACCGACCGAACATCTGCGCCTACATCGCCTACCACACGCAGTCCGGCGTCCACCTGCGGCCGTCGTCGATGAAGGCGGACGAGTCGCTCCCCACCGCCGACCTCCGGGCCTACGAGATCATCGGCGAGGCAGCGACAGCGCGCACCGGGTACCCAGCCGTCTCGGTCTTCCACGGCTTCCGCTACGACCCGAAGGACGTCATCACCGGCGTCGCCGACGACTGGGCCTACGAGCACCTCGGCGTGTTCGCCTGGACCACCGAGTTCTGGAGCCCGCTCCGTGCGGCCGGGATCGAGGACTTCGACTTCCTCCGCTGGTACGAGCGCCACCCCGTCGACGACGACCTGAAGCTGCTCGCCTGGAACGACGAGGCGCTCGGCGGCGAGGGCTACGTCGACTGGTACCCCTACGACCACCCCCAGCTCGGCCCCGTGGAGCTCGGCGGCTGGTGGAGCGCCCACTGCTGGCGCAACCCGCCGCCCCAGCTCCTCGAGGCCGAGGTCGCCCCCCACAGCGAGTGGGCGATCTGGCACGCGCTCATCTCCCCCCTGCTGAAGCTCCGGTCGCTGGAGGCGACACCGCTCGGCGATGCCGGCGACTCGTGGCGGGTCCGCCTCGTCGTCGGCAACAGTGGTTGGCTCCCGACGAACGTGACGGCACGGGCGACCGAGCGCAAGGTCGTGCGGCCCCTCGAGGCAGAGATCTTCGTCCCGGCCGGTGTCGACGTCGCCGGCGAGGCCAAGGTCGAGCGGGGCCAGCTGAGCGGTCGGAACGACAAGATGGGCGCCCCCGTGTGGGGCGGCGCCGACCCCACCAGCGACCAGGCGACGATCGACTGGATCGTGGTGGCACCGGCCGGGACCGTCGTGCGGGTCGAGGCCCGCCACCAGCGCGCCGGGGTCGTGCGCGCCGAGGTCACCCTCGAGCGGTGAGCCGCCGGGTTGCGCCGGGGTTCGACCGTCGGGGAAGGTGTGCGGCATGAACACAGGGAAGGCCGTCATCGCCGGTCTCGTCGTCACCATCGGTCTGCTCGCCGCGACGTTCGGCTTCGAGGCCATCGCCCAGGTCGCCGGCCCGGAAGAGGTCGAGGAGGAGCACGGGACGACTGACGAGGACGAGATCGTCGACGAAGAGGTGATCTCCGACGAGGACGTCGTCGGCGATGAGGACGAGGACCACAGCGACGCCGACGACGAGGTCGCCCCGGATGACGTCGACACCGAGGACGAGAGCGACGAGGGCTGACCCTCCGGCCGGGGGCAGCGGGAGACATCCCCTACCATCCGGCCCGTGACCACCCTGATCCTGCTCCGGCACGGCCAGAGCGAGTGGAACCAGCTGAACCTGTTCACCGGGTGGCACGACGTCGACCTCACCCCGAAGGGTGAGGACGAGGCTCGCGAGGGCGGGCGCCTGCTGGCCGAGGCGGGCGTGCTCCCTGACAGCTGCTTCACGTCCCTGCAGGTCCGGGCGATCCGCACGGCCGACCTCGCGCTCACGGCAGCGGGTCGAGCGTGGATCCCGGTGGTGCGCCACTGGCGGCTGAACGAGCGCCACTACGGGGCCCTCCAGGGGCTCGACAAGGCGGAGACGACCGAGCGCTACGGCGCCGAGCAGGTCCACGTGTGGCGTCGCAGCTACGACACCCCTCCCCCGGCACTCGAGGTCGACGACGAGCGCCACCCTCGCCACGACCCCCGCTACGCCGTGCTGGCCCCTGAGCAGCTGCCGGCGACGGAGTGCCTCGCCGACGTCGTGGCTCGCGTCCTGCCGTACTGGTACGACGCCATCGTCCCCGAGCTGCGACAGGGCCGGGTGGTGCTCGTCGCCGCCCACGGCAACAGCCTGCGGGCGCTCGTGAAGCACCTCGAGCGCATCGACGACGACGACATCGCCGAGCTGAACATCCCGACGGGCATCCCCCGCGTCTACGAGCTCGACGACGACCTGCGCCCGACCGACGCCCGGTACCTCGGTGATCCCGCCGCCGCTGCCGCAGCGGCGGCCGCCGTCGCGGCCCAGGCGAGCGGTGGACCCGCCACCGCCTGACGCCGCTGTTGCGGTGAGGCACCGGTAGCCTCGTCGTCGGAGTGCCGGGAAGCCTGGTCGGCGAGCTCGTCCTGACCGCCCCGACACACCTCGAGGAGCCCCACCCTGCTCGCCCTGCTCGGACTCCACGCGCTGCTCGCCGGTGCCGCTCCGGTCGTCGGGCGTCGGCTCGGCCCGCGCGTGCTGCTCCTGTGCGCCCTCGCGCCCGCGGCGACCGTGGTGTGGGCGATCACCCAGGCGGGGGACGTCCTCGATGGCCGCCCCGTCACCGAGCAACGATCGTGGGTGCCGTCGCTCGGCGTCGAGCTGGCGTTCCGCCTCGACGGGTTCGCGCTGCTGATGGTCGCACTCGTGTCCGGCGTCGGCGTGGCGATCTTCGCCTACGCGTCGACGTACTTCTCGCCCCGCCCCGACCTCGGGCGCTTCGCCGGGCTGCTCACCGCCTTCGCCGGATCGATGCTCGGCCTCGTCCTCACCGACAACCTGCTCGTGCTCTACGTCTGCTGGGAGCTGACGTCGGTCACGTCGTACCTGCTGATCGGCTTCGAGGACACCAAGGCGCCCGCACGTGCCGCCGCGCTGCACGCCTTGCTGATCACGGGTGCCGGCGGCCTCGCCATGCTCGCCGGCTTCATCGTGCTCGGTCAGGCCGCAGGGACGTACACGTTCAGCGAGATCCTCGCTGCGCCGCCCTCGGGCACCGCGGTCGGCATCGCCGCCGCCCTGATCCTGCTCGGGGCGTTCACGAAGTCGGCCCAGGTGCCGTTCCACAGCTGGTTGCCCGGCGCCATGGCGGCGCCGACCCCGGTGAGCGCGTACCTGCACTCGGCCACGATGGTGAAGGCGGGGGTCTACCTCATCGCCCGCTTCGCCCCTGCGCTCGCGCCGATCGTCATCTGGTGGCGACCGGTCGTGGTCGGCGTCGGCATCGCCACGATGCTCGTGGGCGGGCTGTCGGCCCTCCGCCAGCACGACGTCAAGCTGCTGCTCGCCCACGGGACCGTGAGCCAGCTGGGGTTCCTCGTGGCCCTCTTCGGCGCCGGCTGGGAGGAGGCGACCTTCGCCGGGGCTGCTCTGCTCCTCGCCCACGCCCTGTTCAAGGCGACGCTGTTCATGACCGTCGGCATCGTCGACCACGCAGCCCACACCCGTGACCTCCGCCAGCTCTCCGGGCTGCACTCGTCGCTGCGGCCGGTCGCCATCGTGGCGGTCGTCGCAACCGCCTCGATGGCCGGGCTGCCACCGTTCCTCGGCTTCGTCGCCAAGGAGGCGGGGCTCGGGGGACTGCTGCACGAGGGCTCACGCGCGACAGCCGTCCTGATCGGCATCGTCGCCGGCTCGGCGCTGACCGTCGCCTACGGCGCCCGGTTCGTCTGGGGGGCCTTCGCCACCAAGGCCGGGTCGGCTGGCAAGGCGATGGCCGCCACCCCCATCGACCAGCCCGGCGCGGCGATCCTGGTCCCCGCCGTCGCCCTCACCGTCGCCACCGTCGTCCTCGGGGCGCTCCCGGTGCTGGCCGACCCGTTGATCGAGGCGGCCGCCCGCTCGCTGGACCCCCGGGTCGAGGGGGTCCACCTGCAGCTGTGGCACGGCATCACCGTCGCCCTCGGCCTCTCGGTCCTCGCCATCGCCGTCGGTGCCGCCCTGTTCTTCGGACGGGATCGAGTGGCGCGCACCCAGGAGCGCTTGCCGAGGACGTCGTCGGGCACCGAGGTGTACCAGGCGACCCTCGCCGGGACGCTGCACCTCGCCGACCGCGTGACGAGCGTGGTCCAGAGCGGCTCGCTCCCGAGGTACCTGCAGGTCACGCTCGTCACCCTGCTCGCCCTGCCCGGTGTGGCGCTGCTCGGTGGCCCTGGCATCCCCACCGACCTGCCGATCGCCGAGAACCCGCTGCAGGTGGTCGTGGCGGTCCTCGTCGTCGGCGCAGCGATCGCAGCTGCACGCGCTCGGCGCCGCTTCGCCGCCGTCCTCTGCCTCGGAGGCGTCGGCTATGGCGTCGCCGTGCTCTTCGTGATCCAGGGAGCCCCCGACCTCGCGCTCACCCAGCTCCTCGTCGAGACCCTGGCCGTCGTCATCTTCGTGCTCGTCTTGCGCCACCTCCCCGAGCGCTTCTCGGAGACCCCCCGACGCCTCTCGCGCCTCTCCCGGATCGCCGTGGCCGCCGGCGTCGGCGTCTTCACGGCATCGTTCGCCGTCATCGCCGGCGCCGCCCGTCGCGAGCCCTCGATCTCCGGTGAGCTCTTGGCCCGCGCCCTGCCCGAGGGCGGCGGCCGCAACGTGGTCAACGTCATCCTGGTGGACTTCCGCGGCCTGGACACGCTCGGTGAGATCACCGTGCTCGCCGTCGCAGCACTCGGCATCGCCAGCCTCGTGCTGTCCGGGCGCTCCTCTCGCGAGGCCGGCGCTGCGGCCCACGACCCCGACGAGCCCGTGCCAGCTGGCGGGCACACGGCGGACCACCCGCGCACCGAGGCGATCAGCCGGGAAGGGACCCCCCTTGGGTGAGCGCTCCCTCCTGCTCGACGTCGGCATCCGCACCGTGTTCCACACGGTGCTGCTCTTCGGGGTCTTCCTCCTCTTCGCCGGCCACAACGCGCCCGGCGGGGGCTTCATCGGCGGCCTCGTGACGGCCGCAGCCTTCGTCCTGCGCTTCGTCGCCGACCCCGAGGGGCGCAGCGGGCGGCCGCTCCCGTTCCACCCGACATCGCTGCTGGGCGGGGGCATCGCCCTCGCCGTGCTGACCGCCACCGCCTCGTGGCTCTTCGGCGGCGAGCTCCTCGAGAGCGGCAAGGCGACGCTCGACGCTCCCCTCCTCGGCGCCGTGAAGGTCACCTCGGCGCTGCCGTTCGACATCGGCGTGTACCTCGTCGTGGTCGGCCTGGTCGGGACCGTCCTCACGACCCTCGGCACCGAGCGGGAGGGACCGACATGACCGTGACCTTGGCGCTCACCGTCGGCGTGCTGTTCGCGACGGGTACGTACCTCCTGCTGCAGCGGACGCTCACCCGGGTCGTGATCGGCCTCGCCCTCATGGGCCACGGGGCCAACGTGCTGCTGCTCCTCGCCGGGGGCCGTGCCGGCGATGCGCCCTTCGTCAGCGACGCCGGACCTCCCCCTGGCGCTGCCGACCCGCTCCCCCAAGCGCTCGCCCTCACCGCGATCGTCATCACGTTCGGGGTCACCGCCTTCCTCCTCGCCCTCGCCTACCGGAGCTGGCAGCACACCCACGACGACGACGTCGAGGACGACCCCGAGGACAAGCGGATCGCCGCGCTCGCCCACGAGCAGCACCCCCCGGCCCGCAAGGACGAGGGCTGATGCGCGTCCTCCTGCCCCTTCCCGTCGTGCTGCCGCTGCTCGCGGCCGGCACCTCCCTCGCACTGCACCGCCACCGCTGGCTCCAGCGGGCACTCGGCCTGGTGACGCTGACCGCCGTGGTCGTCGCATCGCTGGTGCTCCTGCTCGAGGTGCGCGCCGACGGCATCTCGGTGGTCGACGTCGGCGGTTGGCCGGCGCCGATCGGCATCACCCTCGTCGCCGACCTCTTCGCGGCGATCATGCTCGCGGTCTCCACGGCGATGCTCCTCGCCGTGCTCGTCTACGCGATCGGCCATCCGGCCACCGATGACGCCAGCCGCTTCTTCCACCCGACCTACCTCGTCCTCGCCGCAGGGGTCTCGCTCGCCTTCCTCACCGGCGACCTCTTCAACCTGTTCGTGGCGTTCGAGATCATGCTCATCGCCAGCTACGTCCTGATCACGCTGGGGGGGTCACAGGAGCAGGTCCGCTCCGGGATGACCTACGTGGTCATCAGCCTCTTGTCCTCGACGCTGTTCGTGACCGCCGTCGCCCTCGTCTACGCCGCCACCGGGACGGTGAACCTTGCGGACCTCGCCGGGCGGCTGGACGGCATCGATCCCGCCATCCGCAACGCCCTCGGCCTCACCCTGCTCGTGGTGTTCGGGGTGAAGGCCGCCATCTTCCCGTTGTTCTCGTGGCTCCCCGACAGCTACCCCACCGCCCCATCACCGGTGACCGCGATCTTCGCGGGGCTGCTCACCAAGGTCGGTGTGTACGCCATCATCCGCACCCAGACCCTGCTGTTCCCCTCCGACGGCGCATCGACGGTGCTCCTCGTGCTCGCCGCGCTCACGATGGTCGTCGGCGTGCTCGGGGCCATCTCCCAGAACGACATCAAGCGCATCCTGAGCTTCCACATCGTCAGCCAGATCGGCTACATGATCCTCGGTCTGGGGCTGTTCACGGTGGCTGGCATCGCAGGTGCGATCTTCTACATCGTCCACCACATCGTGGTGAAGACCACGCTGTTCCTCGTCGGCGGCCTCGTCGAGGTGAGCGCGGGGACCGGTGCGCTCAGCCGCCTGAGCGGACTCGCCAGGCGAGCGCCCGTGGTCGCCGCCCTCTTCGCGCTGCCGGCCCTGTCGCTCGCAGGCATCCCCCCGTTCTCGGGCTTCGTCGCCAAGCTGGCGCTCGTCCAGGCTGGCCTCGACGTGGGCCAGGGGCTGGTGATCGGGGTCAGCCTCCTCGTGAGCCTCCTCACCCTGTTCTCGATGACGAAGATCTGGGCCGGCGCGTTCTGGGGCGAGCCGACCGAGGTCGAGGCGTCAGATCGAGCGGGGGGTGAGGGCCCGCTGCGAGCCCCGCGCCTCATGGTCGGGGCGACGGCGGTGCTCGTTGTGACCAGCCTCGGGATCGCCGTGGGCGCCGGGCCGCTCCACGACCTCTCGAGCGACGCTGCATCAGGGCTCATGGCCCCCGACCGCTACGTCGGGGCGGTGCTCGACCGATGAGGCGGGCGCGGCCGATCCTGGTGCTCTGGTTGACGATCGTCTGGGTCGCGCTCTGGGGCGACGTCACCGTCGCCAACGTCGCGAGCGGCATCGCCGTCGCCCTCACGCTCGTCTTCGCCCTGCCCGCATCCGGCGACCGCGGGAGGGCGACGAGCGGCGGCGCCCAGATCCGCCCGCTGCGCGCCCTCCACTTCGCCGGTTGGTTCGCCTGGAAGCTCGTCGAGGCGAACGTCGTCGTGGCCTGGGAGGTGCTGACCCCACGCAACAAGATCAACGAGGGTGTCGTCGCCGTCCCCCTGCACGGGTGCTCGGACGGGTTGACCATGCTGGTGGCGAGCTGCGTGTCCCTCACCCCCGGCACGCTCGTGCTCGACGTCGAGGTCGACCCCCTCGTCCTGTACGTGCACGTGCTCCACCTGCGCACCATCGAAGAGGTGCGCGACGAGGTGCAGACCCTCGAGCACCTCGCCATCCAGGCGTTCGGCACCGCCGCCGCACGAGCGTCGCTCGCCGCCGACCACGAACGAAGGCGCTCGGCCAGCACCGACGTCGCAACCGGGAAGGACCGCACGTGATCGAGACCGTGTCCACGATCGCGCTCGCCGGTCTGGCGGTGTCCGGCGTGCTCTGCGCGGTCAGGCTCATCCGGCCCGGCTCGCTCGCCGATCGCATGGTGGCCCTCGACGCGCTGCTCATCGTCGTGGTGAGCGGCATCGCGGTGCAAGCCGCCAGGACCGGCGACGGCACCTACCTCGACGTGCTCGTCGTGGCCGCGCTGCTCGGCTTCCTCGGCACCGTCACGGTCGCTCGCTTCATCGAGCGGAGAGGCGCATGATCCTCGCCACCTCCTTCGGCGACGTGGTCGTCTCCTTCCTGCTGCTCGCCGGCGTGGCGCTCAGCCTGCTCGCCGGCATCGGCCTGCAGCGCTTCCCCGACGTCTTCGCTCGGATGCACGCCGCGACCAAGCCGGCCACCCTCGGCCTCGTGCTGATCCTGGTCGCCGCTGCGCTGCGCCTCGCCGACGGCGGTGACGTGATCAAGCTCCTCGTCATCGCCGCCGCGCAGTTCATCACCGCGCCGCTCGGCGCCCACATGATCGGCCGCGCCGCCCACCGAGCGGGAGACCAGATGGGTCCGGAGACCACGGTCGACGAGCTGGCGGCCGCCCGCCGCCAGCGAGACGACGACGACTGACGGGCTCGACCCGACGGTCGCCGTCGCTGACGGTGCGACCGACGAACGGGCGCGTCGGAGGCCGGGCCCCGCCGGACCCGGCCTCCGCCGATCGGATGCGCGCAAGCTGCGCTAGATGGCGTCGGCCCCCTGCTCGCCGGTGCGGATGCGAACGGCGCGACCGACCTCGGTGACCCAGATCTTGCCGTCACCGATCTTGCCGGTGCCGGCTGCCGCGGCGATGGTGTCGACGACCTTGTCGGCATCGACCTCGTCGACGAGCACCTCGACCTTGGCCTTGGGCACGAAGTCGATCGTGTACTCCGTCCCCCGGTAGGTCTCGGTGTGGCCGCCCTGGCGACCGAAGCCGCGCACCTCCGTGACGGTGAGGCCGCTGACGCCGATCGCCTTGAGGGCGTCCTTCACCGAGTCGAGCGCGTGGGGCTTGATGACCGCTGTGATGAGCTGCATGGGATCCTCCTAGACCCTCTCGCCCACCGGCATGCCCGCGGCGACGGGGTACCCCGTGCCGTGGGCCTGCTCGATGGAGTAGCCGGGAGCACCGTGCTCCATGATGTCGAGCCCTGCGAGCTCCTCTTCCTCGCTGACCCGCAACCCGACCGTCTTCTTGATGGCAAGGAAGAGCAGGCCGGTCGTGACCGTGACGAACACGAAGTGGGCGAGGATGAACAGCGCCTGGGTGCTGAGCTGGTCGATGCCGCCACCGTAGAACAGCCCGGCGTCCTCGCGACCGAGGAAGGCGTCGTCGAACGTGGCGAAGAAGGCGATCGAGAGCGTGCCCCACGTACCGCAGACGCCGTGGACCGAGATGGCCCCGACCGGGTCGTCGATGCCCTTGCGGTCGAACATGCGCACCGAGAACACCACGAGGGCGCCGCCGATGGCGCCGATCACCACGGCGGCCCAGGTCTCGATGGCTCCGACGGGCGCGGTGACCGACACGAGCCCGGCGAGCAGGCCGTTGGCGGCCATGGAGACGTCGGGCTTCCCGTCGAGGCCCCAGTTGACCAGCATGGCGATGATCGCACCGGCACAACCGGCGACGAGCGTCTTGACCGCGAGCTGGGGGACGAGCCCGTCAGCGGCGAGCTCCGAGCCGGGGTTGAACCCGAACCAGCCGATGAACAGGATCAGCGCACCGAGGACCACGAGGACGATCGAGTGGCCAGGGATGGCGCGGGGCTTGCCGTCCTTGCCGTACTTGCCGATGCGGGGGCCGAGGATGATCGCACCCATCATCGCCGCCCAGCCACCGGTGGCGTGCACGATCGTGGACCCGGCGAAGTCGGAGAACGGGATGTCGAGCTGGGCGAGCCAGCCGCCGCCCCACGTCCAGCTCAGGATGACCGGGTAGATGAGCGACGTGATCACGAGCGAGTAGATGAAGTACGACTTGAACTTCGTCCGCTCGGCCATGGCGCCGGAGACGATCGTGGCTGCGGTCGCGGCGAAGGCGGCCTGGAAGAAGAAGAAGGTCGCCGGTGACAGGTTCAGCGCTGCGGGGGCCGCTGCCAGGTCGTCGATGCCGGGCACGCCGAAGCCGTCCCAGCTGAAGAACCCGCCGAGGGCCTCGGCGCCGAAGCCGATGCTGTAGCCGATGAAGAGGAAGGCGAGGACGCCGGCCATGCAGTCCATGAGGTTCTTCATCATGATGTTGCCGACGCTCTTGGCCCGGGTGAGGCCCGCTTCGACGAGCGCGAAGCCCGCCTGCATGAAGAACACGAGCACGGTGGCGAAGAACACGAAGATGTTGTCCAGCACCACCTGGGACGCAGCGCCCTCGGGCAGCTCCTGGGCGGCGGCGGGACTCGCCATGACGTAGGTGAGCAGAGCGATGATGCCTGCTCCGAGTGCGAGCTTCCTCAGCACGTAGGTCCTCCTGGTCGGGGGTGGGGCGCTCATCGGAGATGAACCGAACCTGAACCTAGGGACGGCCCGTTTCCCGGCCGTCGCCTGCGTGTTACGCCTCTTGCACGTCTTCCTGACGGGATTCTGTCGCGTGTGCCGCAGTGGCGATCGGCCCGTGCTCGAGCAGGTAGCCCCTCGACCTGACGGTGCGGATCACCAGGTCCACCGCATCGAGCCGGCGGCGCAACCGCAGCACGTGGACGTCGAGCGCGTTGCGACCCGGCGCACCATCTGGCCACCCGGCTCGGGCAAGCGAGTCACGGCTCACGACCAGCCCGATGCGATCGAGCAGCGCGCACGTCAGGCGAGCCTCGACGGGGGGCAGGGACACCCAGGTCGCCCCCACACGGAGCACACCGTCGCCGTCGAGCACCGGCTCGGGCGGGGCTGGCGTGACCGCTCGCACGCGTGCCTCGAGGCCAGCCAGGCGCACCTGCAGGTCGAGCTCGTCGGCAGGGATCCTGATCCAGTCCTCGAGCAGGTCCCCCCCTGCCGGGGGGACGCTGCCATGCTCGACGAGCAGGAGCCGAGGGTCGCCCGCGGCTCGCAGGCGCTCGCGGCGGAGCCGCTCGGAGGGCCAGCGAACGAGTACGACGTCCATCGCTGGCGACCGTACGGATGCGGCGTTTCCTGGCTGTTTCAGGCCCGTGAACGCCGACGACGGCCCGCCGGTCAGCCCTCGAAGCGGTAGCCCGCACCACGCACGGTCGCGATGCGGTCAGAGGGCGCCGAACCGGACGCCAGCTTGAGCCTGACGCGTCGCACATGCTCGGTCACCGTCGCCGGGTCCTGCCACTCAGACGTCGACCCCCAGACCCGGCGCAGCAGCTGCTCCCGACTGAACACCTCCCGCGGCGACGCCACCAAGAAGGCGAGGAGGTCGAACTCCTTGGTCGTCAGCCCGATCTCGCGACCAGCGACGTGCACCTCTCGGGCTCGGACGTCGACTCGGAGGTCGCCTGCCTCGATCACGTCGTCACCATCGTTGGGAGCCGACCTCCGCAGGATCGACTGCACCCTCGCCGTCAGCTCGCGCGGCGAGAACGGCTTCGTCACGTAGTCGTCGGCGCCGAGCTCGAGCCCCACCACCCGTTCGGCGACGTCGGCGATGGCGCTGACGAGGATCACCGGGACCCGGCTGGTCCGCCGCACCTCGCGCAGCACGTCCATGCCGCCCATGCCGGGCAGCATCAGGTCCAGCACGACGAGGTCCGGCGCCGTGGCCGCGACGGCCGCGACCGCATCGGGCCCGCTCGACGCACGGCTCACACGGTGGCCCGCCCGTTCCAGGGCAAAGGTGATCATGTCGGCGATGCTGTCCTCGTCGTCGACGACGAGGACGTGGCTGCCCGACGCGCGCGGCGCCTCGGCCGCCGAACCAGCAGTCATCGTCATGCCAAGAACATCGTCCGGTGCGAGCACAACCTGAGCACAACCTGACGAGTCCGACCAGGCGTCGGTGGTCGATCCGGCAGGCAACCACGCAACGTGACTATCGTGCGCCGACATGGCCTTCACCAAGACGTCTGCTGCCGATCAGCTCGCGAACGTGCCGCTCTTCTCGTCGCTGTCCAAGAAGGACTTGCAACGGGTGGCGAAGGCGTCCGACGAGGTCACCATCGAGGCGGGGCGGACCCTCGTCGAACAGGGGAGGACGGGCCACGAGTTCTTCCTCATCCTCGACGGCACGGCCGTCGTGCGCCGGAACAACCGCAAGGTGACCGACCTCGGCCCCGGCCAGTACTTCGGCGAGCTGTCGATCCTCGACCGGGGCCCGCGCTCGGCCAGCGTGGTGGCGAGCACCGAGATGAAGGTGCTCGTCCTCGGTCAGCGGGA
>JBBSLC010000062.1:0-16614 GCA_038255685.1 Acidimicrobiales bacterium
CTCGATGTCGTTCCCGATCGCCACCACGGCCACCTGGAAGTCCTTGACCCCGAGCTGCTCGAGCGCTCTGGCGTTGGTGGCGTCCATCTGGACGGCATGGGAGAGGCGACCGAGCGCGTCCTGGACGATGTTCGCGTCGGCATCCACGCCGAGGACCTGGTGGCCGAGCTCCACCAGGGTGTCGGCGAGGGCGGTCCCGAAGCGCCCGAGGCCGATGACGATGACCTCTGAGCCGGGAGCCGGCGTGCCACCAGCGCTCGTGGCCTTCGTCTCGCGACGGAACGGGAAGCGGCTGTCCTTAGCCAATGATCGGCCTTTCCTCGGGGAAGCGGTAGAGGCGCTGGCGCTGGCGCAGCACCAGGGCGGCGAAGAGGGTGATGGGGCCGACACGGCCCAGGAACATGAGGACGATCAGCGTGATCTTCCCGACGTCGGGGAGGAACGGCGTGATCCCGGTCGACAGCCCGACGGTGCCGAAGGCGGAGAACGACTCGTACAGCGAGCGGCCCATCCCGACATCTGCCACCGAGAGCAGGATGAACGTGCCGAGCACGCCCGCACCGAGGCCGAGCAATGCGACGGAGAGCGCTTGGCGCTGTGCGTGGTTCGGCGTCCGACGGCCGAACAGCGTGACCTCCGGATCCCCCCTGGTCTCGGACCAGATCACGAAGGCGAGCAGGGCGAAGGTGGTCACCTTGATGCCGCCGGCGGTGGACGCACTGCCGCCCCCGATGAGCATGAGGGCACTCGAGACAAGCAGCGTGGAGTCGTTGAGCGCAGCGGTGTCGATGCTGTTGAAGCCAGCGGTGCGGGGCTGCACGCCCTGGAAGAAGCTCGCCAGCAGGGAGTCGGCCGTGCCGAGGTCCCCGAAGGTCTCGGGGTTGGTCCACTCGAAGGCGATGAACGCCAAGGTGCCGACGACGAGCAGCACCGCGGTGGTGCTCAGCGTGAGCTTCGTGTGCAGCGTCCACCGCGACGGATCCCCGAGGTTGCCCCTGAGCTCGTTCAAGACGGGGAACCCGATGCCGCCGAGGATGACGGCGGCGGCGATGGTCAGGCAGATGAAGGGATCGGTCACGAAGCCGATGAGGTTGTCGGAGTACAGCGAGAACCCGGCGTTGTTGAACGCCGAGACGGCGTGGAAGAGCCCGTGGTAGGCAGCGGTGCCGAACGGCTCGTCGTAGGAGGTCCACAGCCTGAGCGTGACGATCGTCGCGGCGATCGCCTCGAACGCGAGGGAGAACCCGGCGACGCGCAGGATCACCTCGCGCACGCCACCGAGGTCGAGCGCGTTGCGCTCGGCCTGGGCGGTCATCCGCTGGCGGAGCCCGATGCGCCTCGACAGCAGCAGGCCGATGAGCGACCCGACAGTCATGATGCCGAACCCGCCGAGCTGGATGAGCAGGAGGATGACCCCCTCCCCGAAGCCGGTCCAGTACACGGGGGTGTCGACGACGATCAACCCGGTCACGCAGGTCGCCGACGTGGCGGTGAACAGGGCGGTGAGCAACGGTGCTCCGCCCGGGCCGCTCGCTGCGATCGGCAGCATCAGCAGTGACGTGCCGATGCCGACCGTGACGGCGAACCCGACGACCACGAACTGCGCCGGATGGCGAAGCCGGAAGCGGCGCCGGGAGAGCAACGTCGCACCCACAGCACGCGTGTCTACACCTCTGCGGCGGTCACCCCGACCGACGTCGTCCCTACCGAGGCGAGCTGGCGAGTCCGGCGGCGTGGGTCGCCAGGACGTGGTCGATGACGACATCGACCGGCGGCCACGGGAACTCGGGCTTGGCGATCATGAGCGAGACGGCGCCGTGGACGCTCATCCAGAGGCCGATGGCGGCGAGGAACGCATCGGTGCCCGCCCGCAACACCCCGGCTTCGATGCAGCGCTCCACGTCGGTGACGAGGTGCCCGAACGCTGCTGCGTCGCCCAGCTTCTCCGATCGCCAGACCGGCGGCGTCGACGACGTCTTGCCCATGAACAGGATGCGGTAGTGCTCGGGTTGCGCGAGGCCGAAGCGGATGTAGGCCTCGCCCCGCCGACGCAGCGAGTCGAGGGGCCCGTCACCGCTCCGTGCTGCGGACTCGGTCGCCTCGTCGAGGGCGGCGAAGTGCCGCTCGCAGACCTCGAAGAGCAGCTCGGCCTTGTCGGCGAAGTGCAGGTAGATCGACGGGGGTGCGACGCCGACCTCGTCGGCGATGGCTCGCACCGACACCGCATCTTCGTCGCCGGTCCGGATGAGGAGCCGCTCGGCGGCGAGCAGGATGTCCTCGCGCAGCCGGTCCCCCTCACCCCGTCGAGCGCGCGGCCGGGCGGAGGGGGCGGACGGCGACTTCCGGCTCGCTACGACAGGACCCTCGCGTCCTCGTCGTGCGCCTCGGTCGACGCGCGCTGCGCAGCTGCTCCCACCCCCACAGCGTGCCCGGTCTGCGCCGGAGCTGCCACGTCGGCGGTGACCGGGTGGTCGAGGTCGACGTGCTCGGAGAACCCGAAGCGATCGTGGAACCGGCGCAACGGTGCGGGCGCCCACCAGTTGGCTTCGCCGGCGAGGCGCATGAAGGCGGGCACGAGCGTGGCCCGGATCACCGTGGCGTCGAGGAGGACCGCCATGGCGAGACCGATGCCGAACAGCTTGATGAAGCTCACCCCCGAGGTTGCGAAGGCGAGGAACACCACGGCGATGAGCAGTGCGGCGGCCGTGACGATCCGACCTGTCCGCTCGAGACCTCGCGCCACGGAGTCGACGGTGTCGTGCCCGAGGTCGTGCTCCTCCTTGATGCGCGAGAGCAGGAAGACCTCGTAGTCCATCGACAGCCCGAAGGCGATGCAGAACATGAGGATCGGCGTCGTCGTGTCGACCACACCCGTCGGCGTGAAGTCCAGGAAGCCGGAGAGGTTCCCGTCCTGGAAGATCCAGACCATGGCCCCGAACGTGGCGGTGAGGCTGAGCAGGTTGAGCACGACCGCCTTGGCCGGCACGAGCAGGCTCCCGAACATGAGGAACAGCACGACGAAGGTCACGGCAGCGATGATCAGACCGGCCCACGGCACCAAGCCGAACAGGGCGTCCTTGGTGTCGACCAGCTGGGCCGACGCGCCACCGACCCGCACCTCGAAGGGACCGTCGACGTCACGGATCGCTGCGACGAGCGCCTCGCCCTCGGGAGACACGGGCTCGATGTCGGCCACGACCGACAGGTAGGTCGCGTCAGCGGTCGACTGCGACGGGTCCCCGGGCACCGGGAGCACCGTGCCACCGGCATACCTGCCCGTCGACGCGTCCACCCGGGTGACCCCGGGGAGCATCGAGAGCTCGGTGGCGAACGCAGCGATCTCATCGCTCCGAGCGGCCGCGTCCCCGATCCCGGTGGCGACGACGCTGATCGGCGTCGACTCGTTCGACGTGAAGCCGTCCCGAAGCTGCTGGGTCGCCATCCGGGCCTGGTTCCCCTCGGCCAGGACCCGATCGTCGGGGAGCCCGAACTCGATGCCGAGGAAGGGGCTCCCGAGGAACAGCAGCACCAGGATGACCCCGGTGGCGATCGGGACCGGTCGCCGCATCACCGTGGTCGCAACCCCGGGCCAGAACCCTGCGCCGACCTCGGTCGGTCGGCGCCGGAGGATCGACAGGCTGTCGACCCGGTGGCCGAGGGCAGCCAGCATCGCCGGGAGCACCACGATCGAGGAGAGGGCGGCGACGGCGACCACCGAGATGCCGGCGTAGGCGAACGAGCGGAGGAAGGCCAGCGGGAAGATGAGGAGGGCGGCGAGGGAGGCAGCGACGGTGGCGGCGCTGAAGGCGACCGTCCGCCCCGCCGTCCGCACCGTGCGGATGACCGCCAGGCCGGGCTCGTGGCCGCCGGCGAGCTCCTCTCGGTACCGGGAGACCACGAAGAGGCTGTAGTCGATCGCCAGCCCGAGACCCAGGGCGGTGGTGAGGTTGAGGGCGAAGATGGAGACGTCGGTGAAGCCGGTGAGCACGCGAAGCACGACGAACGTGCCGACGACGGCGAGGGCGCCGATGGCGAGCGGCAGCGCCGCAGCCACCAGGCTGCCGAAGACGAACACGAGCAGGATGAGGGTGATCGGCAGCGCGATCGTCTCCGCCCGGACCAGGTCGGCCTCGATCGTGGCTATCGGTAGGCAGCGGAGGAAGGTGTCATCGAGCACTCCCCAGCTGTCAACGTCCGCCGACCTCGCCTCGACGAGGAGTCCCACGCCGTCGGGCTCGACCGCAACGAGCCCGGCGAGTTCCTCGTCGCCGCCGACCTGTCGTCACCTCGTGTCCACGCGCTGTGCTCACTGCTGGCGTTGAACGCAGACCCGCTGACGACCATGCGCTACGACCGCGCCCGCCAGTCTCTCGACCGGCATGCCACCTACATCGTGGCCACCTTCGTCGACGGCTCCAGCCGCGTCGACCCGGCACCCTCGGCAGGCCACCGCTGAACCAGCGGGTTACGGCGCGCCGCTCCTCGACCGGCGCTCCGTAACCCCAACTCGGGCGCGCCGCCATAGAACGATCCGGCTCGACCTGATGCAAGAAGAACCGGCATTCGGTATTTCGTAGTACGGTATGTCGGTGTGGATATCCACGACTCGGCGCATCGTCATCATGTCGCCGATGAAGACATGCTCCATGCCGTCGAGCACTCGCTGGTGGTCGACGACCTCGCTGAAGATCCCGATCGCTGGCTGGTCCTCGGGCCGGATAAAGCTGGCAATGTCCTCGAGCTCGTCGTCCTGCTCAATCGTGAGGGCGATGAGATCATCATCCATGCAATGCCGATGCGGCCGAAGTACCGGAGGCTCCTCGAACGATGAGCACTGAAAGTCATGGACACACCAAGTCGGGAGCACCTCTCACCGACGAAGTCATCGAAGGGCTCGCTGACGAAGCCGAGCAGGGGTATGAGGTCGAGGAGATCCTCGACCGACGAGGCAAGCGAGGACGACCGTCCTTGGGAACGGGCCCGTCGACGGTGGAGTCGGTACGGCTCGATCCAGAGCTGAAGGAACAGCTCGCGCGCCGCGCGGCAGCCGACGGCGTCCCCGTCTCGGATGTGATCCGAGACGCGCTCCGCCACCATCTCGACGCCGCGTCCTGACCGCACCTACGTGCCTGATGGAGGATCTGGTCGGGCGTTGAGCTCCGGCTCGTAGCGTCTGCCAGTCCTGCCCGCGCGTCATCGGAGGCCTTCGACGAGGAGGACCACGCCGAAGACGACGAAGAGGACAGACGCGCCGATGCGGATCGACCGCTCTGGCAGCCGAGCACCGAGCTGCTGACCGACGACGATGGCGAGCGCGTCAGCGGCGACCATGCCGACGGTCGATCCGATCCACGTGCCCCACAGCCCTTCCTTGGTCGCGAGCGTGATGGTGGCCAGCATCGTCTTGTCACCCAGCTCAGCGAGGAAGAACGCCGCCGCCGCAGCCATGATCGCGGAGCGTGTCCTGCGGTCCGCCCGACTGGCTTCGTCGTCATCGAGCTCGTCACCCCGCAAGGTCCAGGCAGCGAAGCCGAGGAACGCCAACCCGGCGACGACGTTGACCGCCTTCGTGGGCATCGCCACACCGAGTGCCGCACCGACGACGACACTGAAGGCGTGCACGACGGCGGTGGCGATCGTGATGCCGATGAGGATCGGCAGCGCCCGGTAGCGAGCAGCGAACGTCAGCGCCATCAGCTGGCTCTTGTCGCCGAGCTCGGCCACGAAGATGATCCCGAAGCTGAGCAGGAACGCGTCCATGGATCCCTTGGCGTCGTGTCGTCCGAATGAGCGCTCCCGACCGTAGATCCCTGCGACGACGGCGCCCGCACATACCCCGTACCGGTACCATGCGCAGGAGGAGGTGGGCCGATGGCCGCTCGGGGCTACACGATGGACAAGGACGAGTACGGGAAGCGCCTGCGCCGCATCGAAGGCCAGGTGCGGGGCATCGAGCGCATGATCGAGTCCGACACGTACTGCATCGACGTGCTCACACAGGTCTCGGCGGTCACGAAGGCGCTGCAGGCGGTGGCGGTGGGCCTCCTCGACCAGCACGTCCGCCACTGCGTCGCCACCGCAGGTGAGGGCGACATGGATGACATGGTCACCGAGGCCACCAGAGCGATCGAGCGGATGATCCGTTCGTGAGCACCCACGAGCACGACGAGGTGCACGAGCACGACCAGGCGCACCACCACGACGAGGGGCACCAGCACGACGAGCAGCCCCATGAGCACCGAACGGGGATCTGGGGTGCGTTCACCTCGATCTTCCGGCCACACAGCCACGACGCGGGCGCCTCGATCGACACCGCACTCGAGACCAGTCGAGAGGGGATGCGAGCCCTCAAGATCTCACTGCTCGCCCTCGCCGCCACAGCGCTGTTCCAGGTGGCCATCGTCGCGATCAGCGGGTCGGTGGCGCTGCTCGCCGACACGATCCACAACTTCTCCGACGCCCTGACCGCCATCCCGCTCGGGATCGCCTTCCTCGTCGGCCGTCGCCTGCCGACCCGGCGCTACACCTACGGCTATGGCCGGGCCGAGGACCTGGCAGGGATCTTCATCGTGGCGATGATCGCCCTCTCCGCCGCCGTCGCCGGCTACGAGTCGTTTCGACGGCTCCTCGACCCGCAGGAGATCACCAACGTCGGCTGGGTCCTCGCAGCCGGGGTGATCGGCTTCGTCGGCAACGAGGCGGTCGCCGTCTACCGGATCCGGGTCGGGCGCAAGATCGGCTCGGCGGCACTCGTCGCTGACGGGCTCCACGCCCGAACGGACGGCTTCACGTCGCTCGCCGTCGTCGGTGGGGCGATCGGGGCAGCCGCCGGCTTCGAGCTCGCCGATCCCCTGGTCGGCCTGGCCATCACCGCCGCCATCCTCGTCGTGCTGCGGTCCGCCGCCAGGGACATCTACCGACGGCTCATGGACAGCGTGGAACCCGGGCTGGTCGACCAGATCGAAGCCGTCGTCGCCGACACATCCGGCGTCGAAGGGGTCGAGTCGGTCCGAGTCCGCTGGATCGGCCACGAGCTGCGAGCGGAGGTCGACATCGTCACCGACGCCGGCCTGACGATCGGGGCTGCCCACGCCATCGCCGAGGACGCGCACCACCGACTCCTGCACGAGGTGCGTCGGCTCACCCACGCAGCCATCCACACGGGCCCGGGCGCCCAGTCTGACCAGGACCCGCATGCGCCCACGGCCCACCACTTCACCGAGCGAGGGCGCTGAGGCCGACCGGCCGGGTCAGATCCTGACGGTGTGGAGATCGGAGCCCGCCTCGATCACGCCGTCGAAGTGCTCCGCGGCGAGGTCACGCCAGATGCCCTCCTCGCCCGGAAGGGGGGCAGGGACGTAGTGCGTGAGCACGAGCGTCGAGACCTTCGACCTCGCAGCCGTCCGGGCTGCATCGGCGACCGACGAGTGGTAGTCGCAGACATCGAGGAACCGCTGGAGCGGGATGTCGCGGATCAGGTCGTCGCGGATGACGGTGTGCACGAGGGCGTCGGCGCCCTCGCAGAGCGCGTCGAGGCCGGCACACGGCACGGTGTCGCCGGCGAGCACGACCGATCGGCCGCCGTGGTCGACGCGGTAGCCGTTCGTCGGCTCGACCGGGCGGTGGTCGGTGGGAGCCACGGTGACCGTGACCCCGCTGGCCTCGAGCACGACGCCGTCGACGACCTCGACGACGTCGACCGGCGGCTCCCACGTCAGGTCGTCGTGGTGCCCGATCCGGTAGCCGATGTCGCTCCGAAGGGACGCGAGGATCCCGTCGACCACCTCGGCGGTCCCTGGCGGCCCGTAGACGGGCAGGGGCGACGGGGTGAACGACGTGATCCAGCGGGTCGTGATGACATCGTTGAGGTCGGTGATGTGGTCGCTGTGCAGGTGGGTGAGGAGCAGTGCGTCGAGCGCACCCGGTCCCACCCCGACCGCCGCCGCCCGCATGAGCACCCCTCGCCCGGCGTCGACCAAGAGGTTGAGAGCGCCGGCTCGGACGAGGGTCGCAGGCCCGGCACGATGGGGGTCGGGGATCGGGCTGCCCGTGCCGAGGAGCACGATCTCGATCGAGGTGGTCACGTCGATGAAGGTACACGAACTGTCAGTGACGATGCCATGACATGGTGATTGGTCACCGCTCTTGAGGTTTGGTCAACTGGCGCGATGACGGACATCGACGGTCCCACATCGCCCGACGGCACCTCGATCGACAAGGTGGCGCTGCGCCAGAAGTACCTGGAGGAACGGGACAAGCGCCTGCGAGAGGACGGCAACGACCAGTACGTGCGACTCACCGGCCAGCTCGCGCACTACCTCGAGGATCCGTACACGCCGGTGACGCCCCGCGCCCCCCGGACCGACCACGTGACCGTCGCCTTCATCGGCGGCGGCTTCGCCGGCCTCGTGACGGGTGCCCGGCTCAAGGAGGCGGGCGTCGAGGACGTCTGCATCATCGAGAAGGGCGGCGACTTCGGCGGGACCTGGTACTGGAACCGCTACCCAGGTGCGCAGTGCGACACGGCGGCGTTCGTCTACATGCCGCTGCTCGAGGAGACGGGCCACATGCCGTCGGAGAAGTACACCCACGCGCCCGAGATCCTCGAGCACTGCCAGCGCATCGGGAAGCACTTCGACCTCTACGACGGGGCGCTCTTCCACACCGAGGTCGAGGACCTCGAGTGGGACGAGGCGAGGTCGTGCTGGATCATCCGCACGAACCGAGGTGACGAGCTCACCGCCCAGTTCCTCGGCATGGGGACGGGCCCGCTGCACGTCCCGAAGCTCCCCGGCATCCCCGGCATCGAGTCCTTCGCCGGCCACTCCTTCCACACCAGTCGCTGGGACTACGACTACACCGGCGGCGACCCGTCGGGGGCACCCATGGAGCACCTCGCCGACAAGCGGGTCGCCATCATCGGGACCGGCGCCACGTCGGTGCAGTGCGTGCCCCACCTCGCCCGGGCGTGCAAGGAGCTCTTCGTCTTCCAGCGCACGCCGTCGTCGGTCGACGTCCGCGACAACCGACCCACCGACCCCGAGTGGTTCGCTGAGATCGCGACGCCGGGCTGGCAGCAGCGCTGGCTGGAGAACTTCACCGCCAACCAGACCGGCGGCAGCACCGACGAGGACCTGGTGATGGACGGCTGGACCGACCTCTCCCGCCGGATCCGCACCAAGATCATGGAGCTCGCCCCTGAGGACATGACCCCCGTGAAGATGATGGAGGCGTGGGAGGACTCCGACTACGAGAAGATGGAGGAGATCAGGTCGCGCGTCGACAGCGTCGTCGCCGATCCCGAGACGGCCGAGCAGCTGAAGGCGTGGTACCGCCAGCTGTGCAAGCGGCCGTGCTTCCACGACGAGTACCTCGATGCCTACAACGAGCCCGGCACCCGCCTCGTCCACACCGACGGCAAGGGCGTGGAGCAGATCACCGAGACCGGGGTGGTCGTCGCCGGCACCGAGTACGAGGTCGACTGCATCATCTATGCCTCGGGCTTCGAGGTCGGGACCGAGTTCACCCGCCGAGCGGGCTTCGACCTGACCGGCCGTGACGGCGAGAAGCTCTCCGAGCACTGGGCTGCAGGCATGCGGACGCTGCACGGCATCCACGTGCACGGGTTCCCCAACGCGTTCATCGTCCAGCCCACGCAGGGGGCGAACCTCATCTCCAACGTCCCGCACAACCTCACCGAGTCGGGGAGGACGATCGCCACGATCGTCAAGCACGCCCTCGACGGTGGCCACGACCGGGTCGAGGTGACCAAAGAGGCCGAAGACGCCTGGATCGAGCTCCTGCTCACCGGCGCCGGCCGCATGCTCGGCTCGCCCGACTGCACGCCGGGCTACTACAACAACGAGGGCCGAGACCCGGGTCCCGCCGCTCGGCTCGCCGTCGGCTACCCCCACGGAGCCACCGCCTACTTCCAGTACCTCGATGCCTGGCGGCGCTCGGGCGACTTCGAAGGCCTCAGCTTCCGGTAGCCCCTGCTGCCCGGGTCGGGCGTTCCGGCCCGGGCAGCGAAGCGTCGATCGACGACCGGTTCAGAAGATCTCGAACAGGCCGGCAGCGCCCATGCCGCCGCCCACGCACATGGTGACGACGCCCCAGCGAGCGCCACGGGTCTTGCCCTCGAGGAGCACGTGACCGGTGCTGCGCGCCCCGGTCATCCCGTAGGGGTGGCCGATCGAGATGGCCCCGCCGGAGACGTTGAGCTTCTCGTCGGGGATGCCGAGGGCATCACGGCAGTACAGGACCTGGCTGGCGAACGCCTCGTTGAGCTCCCAGATGTCGATGTCGTCGACGCTGAGTCCGGCCTGGGCGAGCAGCTTCGGCACGGCGAAGGCGGGACCGATCCCCATCTCCTCGGGGTCGCAACCGGCGACCGCCATGCCCCGGTAGGCGCCGAGGGGGCTGAGACCACGACGCTCGGCCTCCTTGGCCTCCATGAGCACCACGGCCGACGAGCCGTCAGAGAGCTGGGAGGCGTTGCCGGCGGTGACGAACTTGCCCTCCTTCACGAAGTGGCCGCCCTTCCAGACCGGGGCGAGCTTCTGCAGGTCCTCGATGGTGGTCTGCGGGCGGTTGCCCTCGTCCTTCGCACAGGTGACCTCGCGCTGGCTGGTCTCCTTCGTCTCCCGATCGGTCACGACCATCGTCGTGGTCATCGGGACGATCTCGGCGTCGAAGCGACCCTCGTCCTGCGCCTGGGCGGTGCGCTGCTGGGACCGCAGGCCGTACTCGTCCTGCGCCTCTCGGGAGATGCCGTACCGCTCGGCGACGAGCTCGGCCGTCTCGATCATCGGTGCGTAGAGGCCCGGGGTCTCCTCGAGCAGCTGCGGGTCGGCGTTGCGGTAGCGGTTCATGTGCTGGTTCTGGACGAGGGAGATCGACTCCACACCACCGCCCACGGTCACCTGCATGCCGTCGACGATGATCTGCTTCGCGGCCGTGGCGATCGCCATCAGGCCGGACGAGCACTGCCGGTCGATGCTCTGACCGGCGACGGAGTTGGGCAGACCGGCGCGCAGCGACGCCTGGCGAGCGACGTTGAACCCGGCCGAGCCCTGCTGGAGGGCGCACCCCATCACGACGTCGTCGACCTCTGCGGGGTCGACGCCCGCTCGCTCGACGGCTGCTGCGATGGCGTGGGCGCCGAGCGCCTGCGCCTGGGTGTCGTTGAAGGCGCCCCGGAACGCCTTGCCGATCGGGGTCCTGGCGGTGGAGACGATGACGGCTTCGCGCATGGTTGGCCTCTCGTGGTGCTGGTCGGACGTTGCCATTCGAACCTAGCGACCGCAGCCTGCGGTGTCGGCACGAGCCCGTGTGTGATGAGTGAGCGCTCACTCAGTAGCGTGCCACCGTGCCCCTCCCACCGGTGTCGACGTGCGCCGACAAGCCCTCACGAGCGGGCGCCCTCCCGCCCGAGCAGCGTCGGACAGCCATCGTCGAGGCCACGCTCCCACTCCTCCTCGAGCGGGGATCGTCGGTGACCACGAGACAGATCGCCGAGGCGGCGGGCATCGCCGAGGGGACCATCTTCCGCGTCTTCAAGGACAAAGACGCCGTGATCGAGGCCGTCCTCGAGCGTGCGTTCGACACCGAGCCGACGGAGCGGGCCATCACCGCCATCGACCGCGACCAGCCGTTCGACCGCCAGCTGACCGCTGCGGTCGACATCATGCAGCGCCGCCACGATGACATCTGGCGCCTCATCACCTCCCTCGGCGGGCTCGCTGCCCTCGGTGGCGGGCCCAAGCCCCCGTCGGAGCTCGTCGCCCTCACCGCCCTCTTCGAGCCGCAGCGCGACCAGCTCTGCCACGACCCCGCCACCGCAGCACGTGAGCTCCGTGCGCTGACCCTTGCCGTGAGCCACGCCGCGCTGCACGGCGACGAGCCGATGTCGCCTGCCGAGGTCGTCTCGCTGCTGCTCGACGGCATCCGGCGGCGATCCGGCTCAGACGCCTCCGTGGGGGGGTCGCCGTGCTGATCCGCCTGCTCAGGGACCACCTCCGCCGCTACCGGTTGCTGCTCGTCGCAGTCCTGGCGCTGCAGCTCGTGCAGGCGGTGGCGTCGCTGTACCTCCCGACGCTCAACGCCGACATCATCGACGACGGCGTCATGACCGGGGACACCGGCCGCATCTGGCGGATCGGCGGGGTGATGCTCCTCGTCACCATCGTGCAGGTCTGCTTCTCCGTCGGCGCGGTGTACTTCGGCTCCCGCGCCGCCATGGGGTTCGGACGTGACGTCCGCAGCGCGCTGTTCCACCGGGTCACCGCGTTCTCGGCGCGTGAGGTCGCGACCTTCGGCGCACCCTCGCTCATCACCCGGATCACCAACGACGTGCAGCAGGTCCAGCTCCTCGTCGCCATGACCGCCACCATGGCGGTCGCCGCCCCCATCACCGTCGTCGGCGGCGTGCTCATGGCCCTTCGTCAGGACCCCGGGCTCTCCTGGCTGCTCGCCGTCAGCCTCCCGCTGCTGGCCGTCAGCCTCGGCCTGGTGGTCGCCGCCATGCTCCCCCGGTTCCGGCTGATGCAGGAGCGGATCGACGCCATCAACCGCGTGCTGCGAGAGCAGATCACCGGGATGCGGGTGGTGCGCGCCTTCGTCCGGGAGCCGCACGAGACCGTCCGCTTCGAGCGGGTGAACGAGGACCTCACCTCGACGTCGCTCTCGGCGGGGCGCCTGATGGCGCTCATGTTCCCGATCGTGATGCTCGTCATCAACGGCTCGAGCGTTGCCGTGATCTGGTTCGGTGCCGGCCGCATCGCAGCGGGCGACATGACGGTCGGCTCCCTCGTGGCCTTCCTCAGCTACTTCACGCTCATCCTGATCGCCGTGATGATGGGCATGTTCGTGGCGATCATGGCGCCCCGCGCTGCGGTGAGCGCCGAGCGGATCCAGGAGGTGCTCGACACGACGACCTCGGTCCTCGTGCCCGATCACCCGGTCGGCGCGCTCCGCGAGCGGGGGTCCATCGAGCTGCGCGACGTCGGCTTCGGCTACCCGGGAGCGGAAGCGCCCGTGCTCACCGGCATCTCGCTCCGGTCCCTCGCAGGGCAGACGACGGCCGTCATCGGCAGCACCGGCTCGGGCAAGACGACGCTCGTCAACCTGGTGGCCCGGCTGATCGACGCCACGAGCGGCTCCGTCCTGGTCGGTGGCGTCGACGTGCGCGCGCTCGACCCCGAGGTCCTGTGGCAGCGCATCGGTGTCGTACCCCAGAAGCCCTACCTCTTCTCCGGCACGGTCGCCAGCAACCTCAGGTACGGCAAGCCCGATGCGACCGAGGAGGAGCTGTGGGCGGCACTCGAGGTCGCCCAAGCACGCGACTTCGTGGCGGCGATGCCCGGGGGCCTGGACGCGTCCATCGCCCAAGGAGGCAGCAACGTCTCGGGTGGCCAGCGCCAGCGCCTCGCCATCGCACGCGCCCTCGTCCGCAAGCCAGACGTCTACCTCTTCGACGACTCCTTCTCGGCGCTCGACCTCGCGACCGATGCCCGGCTCCGGGCTGCGCTCGCGCCGCACACGAGTGAAGCCACCGTCCTCGTCGTCGCCCAGCGGGTCTCGACCATCGCCGACGCCGACCAGATCCTCGTCCTCGAGGACGGCGTCGCCGTCGGGCTCGGATCCCACGCCGAGCTGCTGGCGACGTGTCCGACCTACGGCGAGATCGTCGAGTCCCAGGCGACGGCCGGGGCCAACGCATGAGCGCAGATCCGACCACGTCCGCTCGGAGCAGCACGCCTGCCGACACGAAGCCCCCGGTGGGTCCGCCGAGCGCTGGACCAGGGGTCGGCCGCATGGGCGCCCTCGGCATGCCCGTCGAGACGGCACGGGACGTGCGGAGCTCGACTCGACGGCTGCTGCGCCTGCTCCGCCTCGATCGGGTCGGCCTCATCCCGATCGTCGTGCTCGCCCTCGTCAGCGTCTCGCTCACGGTGCTCGGCCCCCTCCTGCTCGGTCGGGCGACCGACATCGTGTTCCGGGGCCTCCAGCAGTCGGGACCCGCTGACATCGACTTCACCGCGCTGCGCAACGTGCTGCTCGGCGTGCTCGCCCTCTACGCCACGGCGTCGGGGCTGTCGTACCTGCAGTCGTACCTGCTCGCCGGAGTCGTCCAGCGCACGATGAAGCGACTCCGCAGCGACGTCGAGGACAAGCTGCACCGGCTGCCGCTCCGCCACGTCGACGACCAGCCACGTGGCGACCTGCTGAGCCGGGTGACCAACGACATCGACAACATCGCCCAGAGCCTCCAGCAGACGCTCAGCCAGCTGCTGACGTCGTTGCTCACCCTCCTCGGGACGATCGTGATGATGGTGGTGATCTCACCGCTGCTGGCACTCGTCGCCATCATCTCCATCCCGGTGTCGCTCTGGACGATGCGGACCGTCACCCGTCGGTCGAAGGCCAAGTTCGTCCAGCAGTGGGGCCACACCGGCAAGCTCAACGCGATCGTCGAGGAATCGTTCACCGGCCACGCCATCGTCAAGGCGTTCGGTCGCCAGCGCGAGGTCGAAGAGCGCTTCCGCCAGACGAACGAGGAGCTCTACGGGGCGAGCTTCGGCGCACAGCTCATCGCCGGCATCATCCAGCCGTCGATGATGCTGCTCGGCAACCTGAACTTCGTGCTGATCGCCGTGATCGGCGGCATCAGGGTCGCCTCCGGCGCCCTCAGCCTCGGCGACGTGCAGGCGTTCATCCAGTACTCGCGCCAGTTCAGCCAGCCGCTCACCCACGTCGCGTCCATGGCGAACGTCTTGCAGTCGGGCATCGCCTCGGCGGAGCGGGTGTTCGAGCTGCTCGACGCCGAGGAGCAGTCAACCGACGCAGCCGCAGCACCGACGCCGCCGGGACGAGGCCGGGTGGCCTTCGAGCACGTCTCGTTCTCCTACGACCCAGACCAGCCGCTGATCAGTGACCTCTCCCTCGTCGCCGAGCCCGGCCAGACGGTCGCCATCGTCGGGCCCACCGGTGCAGGGAAGACCACGCTCGTCAACCTGCTCATGCGCTTCTACGAGCTCGACGGCGGGCGCATCACCGTGGACGACCGTGACATCTCGGCGCTCTCCCGCACCGCGCTGCGGTCGCAGATGGGGATGGTCCTCCAGGACACCTGGCTCTTCGGTGGCACCATCCGCGAGAACATCGCCTACGGGAACCCCGAGGCCAGCGAGGAGCAGCTCCAGGAGGCGGCGCGAGCGACCTACGTCGATCGCTTCGTGCACTCGCTCCCAGACGGCTACGACACCGTCATCGACGACGAGGGAGGTGTCGTCAGCGCTGGGGAGAAGCAGCTGCTCACGATCGCCCGTGCGTTCCTCGCCAACCCGTCCATCCTCATCCTCGACGAGGCCACCAGCTCGGTGGACACGAGGACCGAGGTCGCGATCCAGCACGCCATGGCCGCGCTCCGCTCATCGCGCACGAGCTTTGTGATCGCCCACCGGCTGTCCACGATCAGGGACGCCGACGTGATCCTCGTGATGGACGCCGGGCGCATCGTCGAGCAAGGCCACCACACCGAGCTGCTCGCCGCAGGCGGCGCGTACGCCACGCTCTACGCCGCCCAGTTCGCCGCTCCGGCAGCCGAGGTCGCCTGACCGTGCTCACCACGGCGTGCAGGGACCCGTTCGACTCCTGTTAGGGACGCCTCATACACTGGGACCGTGCACGTGCGGTCACCCAGTGGCATCGCCTTCGTCGAAGACCTACGCCGGCACGGGGACGCCATCGCGCTGCTCCACGAAGGTGAGGCGCTCTCCTACGACCAGCTGGCCACGGCGGTCGACGACGCAGCCGGCGCGCTCCCCATCGGCCGCCGGCTCGTGGCTGTCGCCGCAGCCAACGACGTGCAGGCCGTGATCTCCTACCTCGCCGCGCTGCGAGCAGGTCATCCCGTCCTCCTCCTCCCGTCGGGGGAGCCCGCTGTCGCGCAGGCGCTCATCGACGCCTGGCAGCCCGCAGCCGTCCTCGACGGCGCGTGCGCAGGTCGGCCCGTCGAGCGTCGCGGCGCGCCACGTCACGACCTGCACCCCGACCTCGCACTGCTGCTCAGCACCTCGGGCTCCACCGGCTCGCCGAAGCTGGTCCGCCTCTCCGCTGAGAACCTGCAGGCCAACGCGAGCTCCATCGCAGGTTCCCTGGGCATCGTGGGCGGGGACCGGGCGGTCACGTCGCTCCCGATGCACTACTGCTACGGCCTCTCCGTGCTCCACAGCCACCTCACCGTCGGGGCCGGGCTCGTGCTGAGCGACCTGTCGGTCGTCGACCGGTGCTTCTGGGATCTCGTCCGCACCACAGGGGTGACCACCGTCGCCGGGGTGCCACACACCTTCGACCTGCTCGACCGGGTCGGCTTCGACGGCATCTCCCCCACCCTCCCGAGCCTGCGGCTCGTGACGCAGGCCGGCGGGCGGATGGCACCCGCCCACGTGGCGCGCTACGCCGAGATGGGCGAGAGGGACGGGTGGGACCTCGTCGTCATGTACGGCCAGACCGAGGCCACGGCGCGGATGGCGTACCTGCCGCCTGACCTCGTCCTGTCGCATCCCGAGACGATCGGGGTCCCGATCCCCGGAGGATCCCTGCGGATCGAGC
>JBBSLC010000063.1:0-16338 GCA_038255685.1 Acidimicrobiales bacterium
GACCGTCTCCGCACCTGCACTCGACATCGAGGTCGCCTTCCCCATCGACGACTTCACCCGCCACCGCCTGCTCGAGGGCCTCGACGACATCGGCCTCACCCTCCGCAACGAGGCCGACATCACCACCTACGAGGCGACCCGGCCGGCGTGGCTTCCGAGCGCCGGATCATCGGCGCCCAGCTGACACGCGCCGGATCAGCGGCGCCCAGCTGACAGGCGCCGGATCATCGGCGTCAAGCTGACACGCGCCGGATCATCGGCGTCAAGCTGACAGGCGCCGGATCTCGTCTGGCACCCGGGGCGGTGCCCGGTACCGTCCGAGCGTGACCGACGCCGACACCGACGACGCGCTCGCTGAGCGCACCGGTGTCCTGAGCGGTGCCGCCGCCTACGGGCTCTGGGGCGTGTTCCCCCTCGTCTTCGCCCTCCTCGATGACGTCGGGTCGCTCGAGATCGTCGGGCACCGCGTGGTGTGGTCGCTCGTCGTGGTGATCGCGCTCCTCGCGTGGCGTGGCCCTCGGGGCTGGGTCGGCCCGCTGCTCGCCGACCGCCGCCAGGTCGGCCGCCTCGTCGCCGCGAGCCTGCTGGTGTCGACGAACTGGCTCGTCTACATCTGGGCGGTCACCAACGGGCACGTGGTCGAGGCCGCACTCGGCTACTACGTGAACCCGCTGCTCACCGTGGCACTCGGCGTCGTGGTGCTGCACGAGCGGCTCAGGCGGGCCCAGCTCGTGGCGCTCGGCTTCGGCGCAGCGTCTGTCGCCGTCCTCACCGTCGCGTACGGCCGGCTGCCGTGGATCGCGCTCGTCCTCGCCGTCACCTTCGCCGGCTACAGCTTCCAGAAGAAGGCGGTCCGCATCGGAGCCGTGCCGTCGCTCGCCGTCGAGACGGCGGTCCTGGCACCGTTCGCGCTCACGCTGCTCATCGTGCTGCAGCTCCGCGGCAACGCTGCGTTCGGCAACGGCAGCGCAGGCAGGGACGCGCTGCTCGTCGGCCTCGGTGTCGTCACGGCCGTGCCGCTCCTCCTCTTCGCCACCGCAGCACGGCGCATCCCGCTCTCGATGCTCGGCCTGCTCCAGTACCTGACGCCCACGCTGCAGCTGCTGTGCGGGGTCGTCGTGCTGGGCGAGCCGCTCCCACCCGCCAGGCTCGCCGGCTTCGTGCTGGTGTGGATCGCACTCGGCCTGCTCACGGCGGACGCGCTCCGAGCACTGCGGAGCCGCGCCGCCGATCGTGGCCCGGCACTCCCCGTCCAGGAGCCGGCGTAGGGCTCAGGACTCGGCGCCCTCAAGACTGCTTGATCGCCCCTTCGACGGCGGCGGCGACCTCAGGGGTGACGTCGGTGACGCCGTGGTCGGCTCCGGCGTGGGCGACGACCTGGCCCATGAGCTCATCCTTGGTGTCGGCGCTGAACGTCGCTGCACAGCCGGGCATGACGTCGCCACAGGCGATCGAGTAGCTCATGGTGGTACCTCCGAGGTGGTCTGGTGGGGCGGGATCGGTCGATCCCGAGGCGTGCCGGTGACGAGCAGGCTCGACGTGGGGCCCGCGACCGGCAGTCTGACCCAGAACCGGGTCCTGCGGTCATCACCGACGTCCACCCCGATCGTGCCGCCGTGGGCCACGACCAGGGCGCGCACGACGTAGAGCCCGAGCCCGGCGCCGCGGGACATGTCGCTGCGCACGAACGGCTCGAAGAGGTGCGCTGCCGCCTCGTAGGTCGGTGGCTCGCCGCCGTTCACCACGGTCAGCACCGCGTGGTCGCCGGCCGTGACGACGTCGACGTCGATGCCCTCGGTCCCACCGTGGACGAGCGCGTTGCGCAGCAGGTTGTCGACGATCTGGCCGAGTCGACCCTCGTCGGCGGTGACCCACACCGGAGGCCCCGGTCGGAGATCGAAGCGCTCCGACGCGAGGGCTGCGACGGAGGCGGTGACCACGGCCCGGGCGTCGAGGAGGGAGAGGACGACCCGGAAGCGACCCATCGCCACCGCAGCCGAGTCGAGCACGTCGCGGGAGATGCGCTCGAGCTTGCCGGCGGCCGCTTCGATGGCTCGCAGTGCCTGGGCCGACACCGCTGGGTCGACGTCCTGCTCCGCCAGCAGCGTCGTCCAGCCCCTGATGATGGTGATGGGCGTGAGGAACTCGTGAGCTGCCATGGCGAGGAACCGTTCGCTGTCCTCGGTGGGAGGACGCTGCTCGCGCCCCGCCATCCGCGCACGACCACCCCCCAGGAACAGCTCGACCCACCGCACGACGAGGGCGGGTGCGACCCCGGTGGCGGCGGCGACGTCCACCGCCTCGGCCCCGCCCAGCACGGCGAGCACGGCGTCGACCCGCCGCTCGAGCTCCTCGAGCGCGACCTCGTCGACGATCTCCCGCACGTGCTCCCGGTCGAGCCCGTCACACCCCACGTTGCCAATGCTCGCACGACGAGGGGCACACTGCTGTGGTGACGATGCGCGTGCTGGTGACCGGGGCGACGGGCTACATCGGCGGTCGGCTGGTGCCCGAGCTGCTCGAGGCGGGGCACGAGGTCCGCTGCGCGGCGAGGACCCCGGCCAAGCTCGACTCGCTCCCCTGGCGGGACGACGTGGAGGTGGTGCAGGCCGATGCAGCCGACCGGGCTTCGATCGTCGAGGCGATGGCCGGCTGCCAGGCCGCCTACTACCTGCTGCACTCGATGGGGACGAGCGGCGACGAGGACTTCGCCGACCGGGACCGCAGCCTGGCCGAGACCTTCCGGGACGCCGCCGCGGAGGCCGGGCTCGACCAGATCGTCTACCTGGGTGGCCTGGGGGTCGATGACGACCCCGACCTGTCACCCCACCTCTCCTCGCGCCACGAGGTCGGCCGGGTCCTTGCGGAGGGGTCCGTGGCGGTGACCGAGCTGCGGGCGGCGATCATCATCGGCTCCGGGAGCGCTAGCTTCGAGATGCTCCGCCACCTCACCGAGGTGCTCCCCGTCATGGTGACGCCGCGATGGGTGAGCACCCGCTGCCAGCCGATCGCCATCCGCGACGTGCTCGCCTACCTGGTCGGGGTGCTCGGCCAGGACGCTGCGAAGGGCCGCGTCCTCGAGGTGGGCGGCCCCGACATCTGCACCTACAAGGAGCTGATGGACGTCTACGCCGAGGTCGCCGGCCTCAAGCGCCGACGCGTGATCCCCGTGCCGGTCCTCACACCCGGGCTCTCCTCCCACTGGATCGGGCTCGTCACGCCGATCCCCACCGGCCTCGCCCGCCCCCTCGTCGAGAGCCTCGTGAACGAGGTCGTGGTCCGCGACCGCAGCATCGACGATGTCGTCGAGCACACCGCCATGCCGTTCCGCGACGCGATCGAGCGCGCGCTCGAGCGCATGCGCGAGCTCGAGGTGGCGACCACGTGGGCAGGCGCCGAGCTGTCCGGTCGCTCCCCTGCCGACCCGATGCCGACCGACCCGGACTGGTCGGGCGGCGTGGTCCTGACCGACGTGAAGCAGGTGCACGCCAACGCCTCCCCTGCGGCGGTGTACGCCACCGTCACCGGCATCGGCGGCACGCAGGGCTGGTACGTGGCCGAGCTCCTGTGGAGCGTGCGGGGCATCCTCGACCAGCTCATGGGCGGGGTCGGCATGCGGCGAGGTCGTCGCCACCCCGTCGAGCTGCGGGTCGGTGATCCGGTGGACTTCTGGCGGGTCGAGGCGCTCGTCCCCGACGCGCTCGTGCGACTCCGAGCGGAGATGCTCGTGCCCGGCACGGCGTGGCTCGAGTGGGCCATCGAGCCAGACGGGACCGGCAGCCGGCTCCTCCAGTCGGCTCGGTTCCACCCGCGCGGTCTGTGGGGACGGCTCTACTGGTACTCCCTGCTCCCCTTCCACGCGCTGATCTTCGGCCGCCTCGCCGCCCGGCTGGCCGCCGCTGCCGAGGGCAGGGAGACGCCGACCGGTCCGGTCGGTGAGGCCATCAAGCGCCGGTCCGCCTGAGCTCGCCGCTCACTCTCCTGCTGCGCGGAGGCGGTTCACGGCGCCGAGGACTGCTCGCAGCGATGCCGTCGTGATGCTCGGGTCCATGCCCACGCCCCAACGGATGCCGTCCGCACCGCGCGCCTCGACGTAGGCCACGGCGCCGGCGTCGGCGCCGGCCGTGACCGCGTGCTCGGCGTAGTCGACGACCTCGACGTCGAGGCCGAGGTCGGTCTGGATGGCGTGCACGAAGGCTGCGATGGGACCGTTGCCCTGGCCGCTCACCGTGCGGTGCTCGCCGTCGACGAGGAGCTGTGCGGTGACGCGCGAGCCATCGTCGCTCGTGGTCGTCTCGTGGGTGAGCAGCTGCACGCCCGGATCCTCGGGGAGGTACTCCCGCTCGAACGTGGCCCACAGGTCTGCCGGTGAGATCTCGGTGCCGGTGTCCTCGGTGATGGTCTGGATCGTCTTCGACAGCTCGATCTGGAGGCGGCGTGGGAGGTCGAGGCCGTGCTCGGCCTTCATGATGTAGGCCACACCGCCCTTGCCTGACTGGCTGTTGACCCGGATGACCGACTCGTAGCTCCGCCCCACGTGCTTCGGGTCGATCGGCAGGTACGGGACCTCCCAGACGTCGTAGTCGTCGGGGAGCGCGTCCATCCCCTTCTTGATGGCGTCCTGGTGGGAACCGGAGAAGGCCGTGTAGACGAGGTCGCCCACGTACGGGTGGCGGGGGTGGACCGGGAGGCGGTTGCAGTACTCGGCCGTGCGGCGCAGGGCGTCGATGTCGGACAGGTCGAGCTCGGGGTCGATGCCCTGGCTGAACAGGTTCAGCGCCAGGGTGACGAGGTCGACGTTGCCGGTGCGCTCGCCGTTGCCGAACAGCGTGCCCTCGACCCGGTCTGCACCGGCCATCACGCCGAGCTCCGCAGCGGCGACGGCGGTCCCACGGTCGTTGTGGGGGTGGAGGCTCACCACGACGCTGTCCCTCCGGGGGACGTTGCGACAGAACCACTCGATGGCGTCGGCGTAGATGTTCGGTGTGTACATCTCGACCGTCGCCGGCAGGTTGAGCACGATCGGACGGTCAGCAGCGGGCTCGACGACGTCCATGACGGCGGCGCAGATCTCGACGGCGTAGTCGAGCTCGGTGCCGGTGAAGCTCTCCGGCGAGTACTCGTAGCGCACGTCGGTGCCGGGCAGGCGGTCCTCGAGCTTGCGGCACAGACGGGCGGCGTCCACGGCGATCTGGGTCACGCCTCCCTTGTCGAGGCCGAACACCACGCGGCGCTGGAGGACCGAGGTCGAGTTGTAGAAGTGGACGATCGCACGGGGCGCACCGACGAGGACCTCGTAGGTGCGCTCGATCAGCTCCGGGCGGCACTGCGTCAGCACCTGGATGGTGACGTCATCAGGGATGAGGTCGTCCTCGACGAGGCGGCGCACGAAGTCGAAGTCCGGCTGGGACGCCGAGGGGAAGCCGACCTCGATCTCCTTGAAGCCCATGACCACGAGGGTCTCGAACATCTTCAGCTTCCGAGCGGGGTCCATCGGGTCGATGAGGGCCTGGTTCCCGTCACGGAGATCGACAGAGCACCACTGGGGCGCAGCCTCCAGCTGGACGTTCGGCCAGCTGCGGTCGGCGAGGGCGAGCGGGAGCGGTCGGAACGGCACGTACTTCTCGAACGGCATCTGCCTGGGCTTCGCGGCGTCGGGGGCCATGACCACACTCTCTCTTCGGTCTCGGGTGCTCGTCGGTGTCAGGTGCTCGGGTGGGTCTCGCTCGGATCGCCCAGGGGCAAGAAAAAACCTCCTGGCCAGAGGCGCAGGAGGCGGACGGCAGGCACCGGGCGGGTGCCTGCCTCAGAGAAGCAGGAGGACAGCGCTGCAGAGAAGGCCATCGCGGTGCCGGTGCACACCTCCACCCAACCACCGGGGGCCGGCGCCGTCAAGGCGATCACGGGGACGCCACCCGGACAGGAGCCGCGAAGGGCACCGAGGGTAGGGTGCGCGGAGCCTCATCGACCCATGAAGGGGACCCCGCACCGATGAATCGACCGTCGTTCCGGATGGGCATCGCCCTCGGCCTCTTGAGCGGCGCCGCAGCAGCGGTGGCCAAGGCGCTGCAGGGTCACCGAGAGGCGTCCTTCCCGCCCGCGCCTGCACCGAGCACGGACTGGCCCCCGCTCGCTCCCGTCCCGCCTGCGCCGACACCAGCGCCCCCGCCTCCTCCACCACCACCTCCCCCGGTGGTCACGACGCCACCGCCCCCCATCTCGACGGCCCCGCCGCCACCGCCCCTGCCGGTCGCCGATGCGCCCGAGGAGCCGGCGCTCGCGCCTCCCGACCACGTGCCTGCCCCCGAGCCCACGTACGGCACCGCTCCTGACCCCGCGACCGCCGCGGTGTCCGAGGTGCCGGTCGCCACGCCGGTCGCACCCGAGCCCGAGGAAGCCCTCGCGGTCCCCAAGCGGCCGGCACCGCGCCGCACGAGCGCACGTCCTGCAGGCGACGCCGCCTCGCGGGCACCGAAGAGCGCGCCAGGCGCGACCCGGAAGGCTGCCGCACCTCGACAGCCCGCCGAGCCGCGCAAGGCTGCGCCTCGCAAGGCAACGGCTCGCAAGGCTGCCCCCAAGGCAGTCGTGACCGAGCCCTGGGTGATGCCGGAGAGCGGTGCCTGTCCCGCAAGCCACCCGGTGAAGGGCAAGCTCGCCAGCCGCATCTTCCACCTGCCGGGGATGTTCGCCTACGACCGCACGAACCCCGACCGGTGCTACGTCGACGCCGCTGCGGCCGAGACCGACGGGCTGCGAGCGGCCAAGCGCTGACGCCTCCCTGCAGCGTTGGCGCGCGTCGGGCAGGCTGGGACGGCGATCGGCCGAGCAGGAGGATGAACATGAAGGTCACCGTCGACTTCGACAGCTGCGTCAGCACGGGCTCGTGCGCCCGAGCCTGCCCGGAGGTCTTCGAGCTCCGAGACGACGGCTACCTCTACGTGCTCCAGGAGGAGCCGGGCGAGGAGCTGCGGGCCTCGGTCACCGAGGCCGCAGAGCTCTGCCCCACAGGGGCCATCACCGTCGAGGGCTGACGGGTGAGCGCTCGAGCCCGTCCGCCTAGCCCTGGCTGAGGGCGTGGACGGTGGCGATGCCGTCGGCGGCGCGCAGCTGGTCGAGCAGCTCGGCCGGGGCGGGCTGGTCGACCGCGAGCACCATGAGGGCCATCTCGCCCGAGGGTGACCGACCGAGGTGGAGGTCCGAGATGTTCACGCCCGCCTGGCCGAGCGAGGTGGTGACGAGGCCGATCATGCCCGGGCGGTCGTCGTTGCGGACCACGAGCATGTGGTCGGCAGGCGGCAGCTCGACGGTGTGGTCGTCGAGCATGACGATGCGGGGCTCGCCTTTCAGGCCCGCGAGCGTCCCTGCCAGCGAGTGGTCGCCGCCCCGCAGGGTGACGAGGTTCACGAAGTCGTGGGCGGCCGAGGTCTTCGTCTCCCGCACCTCCACGCCACGCTCCTCTGCGAGCTGCGGTGCGTTCACGTAGGACACCGACTCCTCGCCCGCCCCGCTGAACAAGCCCTTCAGCACCGAGAGCGTGAGGATGCGGGTGTCGGCGTCGGCGAGCTGGCCCTGGTACTCGACCTCGAGCGTGGTGGGCGCGCCCTCGCCAAGGGCGGCGAACAGGGCGCCGAGGCGCTCTGCCAGGGGCAGGAACGGCCGCACCGTCTCCGATGCCTCGCTGGCGGCGACGTTGACGGCGAAGGGCACGAACTCACCGGCGAGCGCGAGCTGGACCTGCTCGGCGATGGTGGCGCCCGCCTTGTCCTGGGCCTCGGCCGTGCTCGCGCCGAGGTGGGGGGTGACCACGACGCTCGGGAGGTCGAACAGCGGGGACTCCGTCGTCGGCTCGGCGGCGAAGACGTCGAGCGCGGCACCGGCGACGTGGCCCTCGGTGATGGCCCACGCCAGGGCGTCCTCGTCGATGATCCCGCCCCGGGAGACGTTCACGATCCGCAGGCCCGGCTTCGCCGTGGCGAACAGCTCCCGGCCGAAGAGGCCGACCGTCTCGGGCGTCTTCACGAGGTGGAGCGTGACGAAGTCGGCACGGCCGACGAGCTCCTCGAGGCTCAGGAGCTCGATGTTGAGCTGACGTGCCCGGTCGGCTGAGACGTAGGGGTCGTGGGCCACGAGCTGCATGCCGAAGGCGTTCGCCCGCTGGGCCACGAGGGTCCCGATCCGACCGAGGCCGACGATGCCGAGGGTCTTGCCGTGCAGCTCGACGCCCTCCCACTTCGAGCGCTCCCACTTGCCAGCCTTGAGCGCACCGTGGGCCTGGGGGATGTTGCGGGCCTGGGCGAGCAGCATCGCCATCGTGTGCTCGGCGGTCGTGAGGATGTTCGACTGCGGCGCGTTGACGACCATCACCCCACGCGTCGTGGCGGCGACGACATCGACGTTGTCGAGGCCGATACCGGCCCGCCCGACGACCACGAGGTCGGTGCCGGCGGCGAGCACCTCGGCGGTGACGGTGGTCGAGCTGCGGATGATGAGAGCAGCAGCGCCGGGGACGGCTGCCACGAGCGCCTCGGGGGACAAGCCGAGCTGCACGTCGACCTCGTGGCCGGCGGCCCTGAGGTCGTCAAGGCCGGCGTCTGCGAGCTTCTCGGTCACGAGGATGCGGGCCATGGCCCCATCGTGGCCGCCGACCGCCGACCATCCAAACCCGATCGCACATCGTCCGACCGAGGTCGGGGCACGCCAGTAGGTTCGCCGAGGTGACCCCTCTCCCCTCACCGGACGCCGACGTCACCGTCGTCGGGGCGGGTCTCGCCGGTCTCGCCGCCGCCGCACGCCTGCAGCAGGCGGGGAGGCGTGTCGTGGTGCTCGACAAGGGGCGGTCGGTCGGTGGACGGCTCGCCACACGCCGCCTCGGTGGCGCCTCGCTCGACCACGGCGCCCAGTTCTTCACCGTCCGATCCGATGCCTTCCGCGCCGAGGTCGACCGCTGGCTCGCCGGCGGGGTGGTCCACGAGTGGTGCAGGGGCTTCGACGAGGTCGGGGACGGCCATCCGCGCTACGCAGCTGCTGGGGGCTTCAACACGCTGGCGAAGCAGCTCGCCGAGCCGCTCGCCGACGTGCGGGTCGGCGTGCAGGTGGCCACCGTCGCGGACACGGCTGACGGCTGGGACGTCCGCTGGCCAGAGGGCGTCGTGCGCAGCGGTGCGGTGGTGCTCACCGCACCGGTCCCCCAGTCGCTCGGCCTCCTCGACGCCGGCGGCACGGCCCTGCTCCCCGAGGTCGAGCCGGGCCTGCGCGCCATCACCTACGACAAGACGATCGCGCTGCTGCTCGTGCTCGACCGCCCGGCTGCGGTGCCCACGCCGGGGGCACGCAAGCCGACCGAGGGACCGTTCGAGATCGTCGTCGACAACGTCGCCAAGGGAGCCTCCGCTGCGCCGGCGCTCACCCTCCACCTGCGGGCGGCGCTCTCCGAGGAGCGCTACGACGACGCCGATGCGGCCATCCTCGACGTCCTCGTGCCGGAGGCCGCTCGTTGGATCGGCGGCGCCACCGTCGTCGAGGCGGTGGTCAAGCGCTGGCGCTACGCCACCCCGACGACGACGTGGCCGGAGCCGGTGTGCCTCGCTGCCAGGACCAACAGCGGTCCCGTCCTGCTCGCCGGCGACGCGTTCGCCGGACCGAAGATCGAGGGCGCCTGGCTGTCCGGCATCGCTGCCGCCGACGCCCTCCTCGCCGGCTGATGTGCGCGCCCGACCAGGTGGTCGCTACTCCGAGAGCAGGTCTGCGATGCGGGCGATGCCCTCGCTGAGGTCGTCGTCGCCGAGCGCGAAGCTGAGCCGGGCGTAGCCGGGCGTGCCGAACGCCTCGCCGGGCACGATCGCGACCTTGACCTCGTCGAGCAGCACGTCGCTCAGCTGGAGGGTGTCTTCCACGCGCCGCCCCCTGAGCGTGCGGCCGAGCACACCCTCGAACCCCGGGAAGGCATAGAAGGCGCCCTCGGGCTCCATGCAGGTGACGCCGTCGATGGCCGAGAGCTGCGCGTGCATCGCCTGACGCCTCCGGTCGTAGGCCTCCCGCATGCGGGCGACGTCGTCCAGGCCGCCCTCGAGGGCAGCAAGCGCGGCGCGCTGCGAGACGTTGGCGACGTTGGAGGTCTGGTGGCTCTGGAGGTTCGTCGCTGCGGCGATGACGTCGGCGGGTCCGACCATCCAACCGACCCGCCAGCCGGTCATGGCGTAGGTCTTGGCCACCCCGTTGAGGACCACGCAGCGATCGACCAGCTCGGGGACGACGACGGGCATCGAGACGTGCCGGTGCTCGCCATAGGTGAGGTGCTCGTAGATCTCATCGGTCACGACCCAGATGCCACGCTCGTGCGCCCACCGCCCGATGGCCTCGACCTGCTCGGGTGCGTAGACCGCGCCGCTCGGGTTCGACGGCGAGACGAACACGAGCACCTTGGTCCGGTCGGTCGTGGCCGCCTCGAGCTGGTCGACGGTGACCTTGAACCCGGACGCGACGTCGGTCGGGATCGTCACCGTCACCCCGCCGGCAAGGGCGATCGGCTCGGGGTACGTCGTCCAGTACGGCGCCGGCAGGAGCACCTCATCGCCCGGGTCGAGCAGGGCGGCGAAGGTGTTGTAGACGGCGTGCTTGCCACCGTTCGTCACGAGCACCTGCGCCGGCGACACCTCGAGGCCGGCGTCGCGACGGGTCTTTGCGGCGATCGCCTCCTTCAGCTCGGGAAGGCCGCCGGCCGGGCTGTAGCGGTGGTTCTTCGGGTCCCGGCACGCCGCCACCGCCGCCTCGACGATGTGGTCGGGCGTCGGGAAGTCCGGCTCGCCGGCGCCGAAGCCGATCACCGCTTCGCCGGCGGCCTTGAGCGCCTTGGCCTTGGCGTCGACGGCGAGGGTTGCCGACTCGGTGATGGCCGCGATGCGGGCTGAGATCCGGTGCGTCGGTGCAGGCATGGTTCGGGTTCGCTCCTCGGGGGTTCCGCCGCGATAGTGGCACGTGATGAGCGACACCACGCCCGACATCCGCATCCCCACCGACCTCCTCCCGGCCGACGGCCGGTTCGGGTGCGGGCCGTCCAAGATCCGTCCCGAGGCGGTGGAGGCGCTCACCGACCCGAGCCGGACGCTGCTCGGCACGAGCCACCGCCAGGCACCGGTCAAGGACCTCGTCCGCTCCGTCCGCGACGGGTTGGCGGCGCTGCTGTCGCTCCCCGACGGCTACGAGATCGTGCTCGGCAACGGGGGCAGCACCGTGTTCTGGGACGTCGCCACGTTCGGGTTGGTCGACGACCGCAGCCAGCACCTCGTCCACGGCGAGTTCTCCTCGAAGTTCGCCGCCGCCGTCGCTGCCGCCCCCCACCTCGGTGAGCCCGAGGTGATCGACTCGGCCCCAGGCACCCACGGCGAGCCCGAGGCCAGCAGCGGGGTCGACGCTTACGCGCTGACCCACAACGAGACCTCGACCGGCGTGGTCATGCCGCTGCTCCGCCCCGAGGGGATCGATCCGGGCGCCCTCGTGCTCGTCGACGCGACGTCGGCGGCCGGCGGCGTGCGCTTCGACCCTGCCGAGACCGATGTGTACTACTTCGCTCCCCAGAAGTGCCTGGCCAGCGACGGCGGCCTCTGGATCGCCGCCTGCTCGCCCGCCGCCATCGAGCGCATCGGTCGCATCGCCACCAGCGGTCGCTGGATCCCGGCCAGCCTCGACCTCGCCACGGCGCTCGACAACAGCCGCAAGGACCAGACGTACAACACCCCCGCAGTCGCCACCCTGATCCTCCTCGACCAGCAGCTGCGGTGGCTCAACGGCAACGGCGGTCTGGCGTGGGCGGCGAACCGGTCCGATCTCTCCGCTGCCACCCTCTACGGCTGGGCGAGCGCGCGTCCATGGGCGACGCCGTTCGTCGAAAACGAGGCCATGCGATCACCGGTCGTCGGCACCATCGACCTCGACGAGGCGATCACGGCGACGACGGTCAGCGACGTCCTCCGGGCCAACGGCATCCTCGACACCGACTCCTACCGCAAGCTCGGCCGCAACCAGCTCCGCGTGGGGATGTTCCCCGCCGTCGACCCTGCTGACGTCGCCGCCCTCACCGCCTGCATCGACCACGTCGTCGAGCGTCTCTGACGGAACGGCCCCGGCGGGTCGCTCAGTCGAGCAGGCCGCCGACCACGCCCGGGTCGTCGGGTGGCGGGGCGGTCGTCGTGGTGCTGCTCGGCGGGGGTGACGAGGGCGGTGGCGGGGTCCGCTGGCTCTCGACCAGATCGCCCTGCGCCACGTAGCGCTGGCGGGCGCTGCCCTTGGGGTGGCAGGCGAAGATCGTGAACGTCGGGCCGTCGGTCTGGTCGACGATGTAGGTGTCGCTGTCGTCCACCACGAAGGTCCGGCGGACCTCGTAGGTGAAGCGCCCGGACGGGTTCGAGAAGATCACCCGATCGCCGACCCTGAGCCGGTCGATGTCGAAGAACGGGCGGGTCTTGGTCGTGCGGTGGCCGGGGAAGACGGTGTTGCCCCGCTCGCCCGGCATGGCGGTGCCGGGCCAGTGGCTCGGGCCGTGGTCGATCGTGGCGAGATCGATCCCCTCGTAGGTGTCGTGGGCGAGCCCGATCGCCGGGATCTCGATGTGGCCCGTCACCTCGGGACCGCTGCGGCGGGAGGTCGATGGGGCCGGCGCTGCGCTCCGGGGCCGTTGCGCCCCGGTGGGCACGGGGTCCTGGGCGGCGCTCACCGACCCCGACGGCGGCGAGGCTGCTGGGCCATCGCTCTCGGCTGCGGAGAGGTCGGGTCCTGCGACCGCCACCACCGAGGTCGAGGTCGTGGTCGTTGACCCGGGGGGGTCGGTGGTCGAGGGCGCGCTCGTCGCGTCCGACCTCTGCGTGGTCGAACCACCGTCCCGCTGGAGCGCGACCGGCTCGGGGGCAGCGGAGGAGCAGGCCGAGAGGACGAGCACCATCGTGAGCGCGACCCACCTGCACCTGTTCCACATCACCGTGAAGACTTCACGACCGACGCGCCCATCTCCTGCTTCTTCCAACCGTCGAGCTCGCATCTCCGGTCACGAGCAACGACGATGCACGGGTGCGAGCGACGATCGAGCCCTCTCAGCCGCTGTGGTGACGGGCCAGGCGCAACCAGGCGGGGACCACGGCGTGGACGACGCCCTCCGCGCGCAGGTGACCGCCCACCTCGACCGCCACGAGCGACTGGCCCTCCCGCTCGACGGGCGGCGCCACGCAGCGGTGGCCGTCGTGATCGTCGGCAGCGATGCCGTGCGCGACGGTCGTGACGACGATCCGGCACCGCCTGACCGGATGCTCGCCATCCCCGGTGCCGAGGGCCTCGTCCTCACCGGCAGCGTGGCAGGCACCGCCGGCGGACCTGCAGTGCTCCTCACCCGTCGGGCCGCGACGCTGCGCGCCCACGGCGGGCAGTGGGCGCTGCCCGGGGGACGGGTCGACGAGGGCGAGGCGGCGGAAGCGGCCTCCCGGCGAGAGCTGCACGAGGAGCTCGGCCTCCACCTCGGCGAGGACGACGTGCTCGGGATGCTCGACGACTACCCCACCCGCTCCGGCTACGTGATCACCCCGTTCGTCTTGTGGGGCGGCACCGATCCCACCCTCGTCCCGGATCCGGCCGAGGTGCGCTCGGTGCACCGGATCTCGTTCCGCGAGCTGTGCCGCCCCGACTCCCCCCGGTTCGTCACGATCCCCGAATCGGACCGGCCGGTCGTCCAGCTCCCCATCGGCGGGGACCTGCTCCACGCGCCGACCGGTGCCGTGCTCCTCCAGTTCCGGCGGGTCGCCATCGAGGGGGTGTCCGAGCGGGTCGCCGACTACGAGCAACCCGTCTTCGCCTGGCGCTGAGATCGTCCGAGCGCCACCCGACCTCTCCCGCGACCTCCACCCGCACGCGTCAGGCAGACTCCTCCGCATGGCAGATCGCGCAGACGTCGAGGCCCAGCTCGTGGGGCCGGGGGGCATGTTCGAGGTCGTCACCGGGTCGGTGAGGGGCGTCGAGATGAAGGTCTACAAGGACCGCCTCGGCTCGCTGCGGGAGGTGTTCGCCCTCGGCACCGCCCGGGGAGACGACCAGACCTTCCTCGTCCACGGCGAGCGGCGCTACGGCTTCGGGACCTTCGCCACCCTGGCCGACGGCGTGTCCGCACGCCTTGCCGCCGACGCCGGCGTCGGCCACGGCGACCGTGTCGCGGTGCTGTCGGCCAACAACCCGGAGTGGACGCTCGCCTTCTGGGGCACCGTCAACCTCGGTGCCATCCTGGTCGGCCTGAACGGCTGGTGGAAGGCCGACGAGATCGTCTACGGCCTGGCCGACTCGGGTGCCAAGGTGCTCGTCGCCGACAAGGGCCGCATCGCCCGCATCGCCGAGCGCCTCGATGAGCTCACGGCCCTCGAGGCCATCTACCTGATCGACGCCGAGCCCTCCGAGATCGGCGACGACCCCCGCCTGCGCTCGTTCGCCGAGCTCACCACCGACCATGCGCCCGACGGAGGCACACCTGAGGCGGCCGCACCCCGTGCACCCTCGACGCCCATCGCCGAGGACGACCCCGCGGTGATCTTCTACACGAGCGGCACCACGGGCAAGCCGAAGGGAGCGATCTCCACCCACGGATCGATGATCGCCAACCTGCAGAACACCATGTTCAACGCCGTTGCAGGGGCGATGTCGGGTGGCGGCGGGGTGATGCCCACCGGGGACGGCCCGCCGCCGGCAAGCCTGCTCACCTCACCGCTGTTCCACGTGTCGGGCTGCCACTCCGGCCTCGTCGTCGGGCTGCTGGCCGGGTTGAAGCTCGTCATCCCCGAGGGTCGCTTCGAGCCCGAGACCGCCCTCCGCCTCATCCAGGAGGAGGGCATCACCGTGTGGGCGACGGTGCCGACGATGGTGTGGCGGGTCGTGGAGCATCCCGCCCGCCACGACTACGACGTCTCCAGCGTGACCTCGATCGCCTACGGCGGCTCGCCCTCGGCGGCTGAGCTCCAGCGCCGCATCCAGGAGACGTTCCCCAACGTGTCCACCATCGGCAACGCCTACGGCCTCACCGAGTCGAGCTCGGTCGCAACGGTGATCTCCGGTCAGGACGCGCTCGACCGCCCCGACTCGGTGGGCAAGCCGATGCCGGTGGTCGACCTGCGCATCGTCGGTGCCGACGGGAACGACGTGGCGACCGGCGAGACCGGTGAGATCTGGATCAAGGGGCCGATCATCATGCCCGGCTACTGGGGCAAGCCCGAGGCGACCGCCGAGAGCATCACCGACGGCTGGCTGCACAGCGGCGACGTCGGCCACCGGGACGAGGACGGCTTCCTCTTCATCACCGACCGGGCCAAGGACATGATCATCCGGGGTGGCGAGAACATCTACTGCGTGGAGATCGAGAACCGCCTCGTCGAGCACCCCGCCATCGCCGACGCTGCCATCGTCGGGGTTGCCCACCCCACGCTCGGCGAGGAGGTCAAGGCAGTGGTGCAGGTCGAGCCGGGCGCCTCGATCACCGAGGACGAGGTGCGCAGCTGGGTGGCGGAGACCCTCGCCAACTTCAAGGTGCCCGCCTACGTCGAGCGCACCGACGACAAGCTCCCTCGCAACGCCTCGGGCAAGCTGCTCAAGAACGTCCTGCGGGGCGAGGGCGAGGTGAGCTTCGCCGAGACCATGTGACCCGCTACTCGGCGGGGAACAGCCGGGACAGGCCGGTGATCTCGAAGAGCTTGTGGAGCTGGGGGGTCATCGACCGCAGGGACACCGCGCCGTCAGCCTCCTTCACGGCACGCAGGGTCGAGACGATCGCGGCGAGTCCGGCCGAGTCGACGAAGCCGACCGCGCCGAGGTCGACGACGACGTGTCGCCCGGCGATCTCACCGAGCTCGGACATGCACTCGCGCAGGCGGGGCGCCGAGTAGGCGTCGAGCTCGCCGCTGAGGGTCACCTCGATCCGGGCACCGTGGCGGGTCACGTCGACGCCGAAGCTCTCGGGTCCGAGCAGCCCGGTCACGCCCGGGCTCCGCTCGACGGCACCGGTGCCGGTGCCGGATCGGGATCCGTCTCGGGGAACAGGCACCGCTTCACGCACCGGATCATGGTGCCGGCCGAGCTCGTCACGACGTCGAGCTCGTCCACCATGGCCTGCACGATGAACAGGCCCCGACCGTCGTCCTTGTCGAGCGCCGGCACCTCATCCGCTGCAGGCAGGGCGCCGGAGAAGCCGACGCCGTCGTCTTGGACCTCGACCACCAGTGCATCCCCCTCCGCCCGGGCACGCAGGACCACACCACGAGCAGCGCCGCTCGCCATGCGCACGGCGTTCGAGCACAGCTCCGAGGCGACCACGAGCAGGTC
>JBBSLC010000064.1:0-16157 GCA_038255685.1 Acidimicrobiales bacterium
CTGCCCCGTGGACGGGTGGTCGAGATCTTCGGCCCCGAGGCCTCCGGCAAGTCGACCATGGCCATGCACGTGGTGGCCGAGGCGCAGCGCAACGGGGGCATCTGCGCCTACATCGACGCCGAGCACGCCATGGACCCGGCCTACGCAGCCGCCATCGGCGTCGACATCGACGAGCTGCTCATCTCCCAGCCGGACACGGGGGAGCAGGCGCTCGAGATCTGCGACATGCTCATCCGCTCCGGCGCCCTTGACGTCGTGGTCATCGACTCCGTCGCCGCCCTCACCCCCCCGGCCGAGAACGAGGGTGAGATGGGCGACACCCACGTGGGCCTCCAAGCCAGGCTCATGGCCCAGGCGCTGCGCAAGCTCACCGCCAACCTCAACAAGTCGAACACCATCTGCATCTTCATCAACCAGCTCCGCGAGAAGATCGGCGTCATGTTCGGGAGCCCCGAGACCACGCCCGGTGGGCGGGCGCTCAAGTTCTACAGCTCGGTCCGCCTCGACATCCGCCGCATCGAGTCGCTGAAGGACGGGGTCGAGATCGTCGGCAACCGCACTCGGGTCAAGGTGGTCAAGAACAAGGTCGCCCCGCCGTTCAAGCAGGCCGAGTTCGACATCATGTACGGCAAGGGCATCAGCCGCGAGGGCTCGGTGCTCGACATCGCCGTCGACCTCGGCATCGCCAAGAAGTCGGGCGCTTGGTACACCTACGAGGGCGAGCAGCTCGGCCAGGGCCGGGAGAACGCCAAGACGTTCCTCTCCGAGAGCCCTGAGCTCATGATGGAGATGGACGAGAAGATCCGTAGCCAGGTCGGCATCGGCCTCGGCGACGGTGAGCTCCCGCCCGAGTCGGACGTCGACGAGGACGCGCTCGACCCCGACGACCTCCCCATCAGCCTGGACTGATCCAGGACGGAGGCGGAAGGGCAGCGGCCCGCGCCGCTGCCCTGGGGTCAGCGGGACGTCTCTGGCACGTCTGGCCCACGTTCTGGGTCGATCGTGCCAAGGACGCTCCACGCTGGACCGGTCCGGTGGGCGGGCTCAGCGGGAGAGGGGTCGGGCGAAGCTGAGCTCGTGACCGTCGGGGTCACGGAGGTGAAAGTAGCGCTCGCCCCACGGCGCGTCGGCCGGCTCGGTCGAGGGCGAGTGGCCAGCAGCGATCGCCCGGGTGTGCATGGCGTCCACGTCGTCCACCCAGAGCACGATGCGGCCCCACGCCCCATCGACAGGCGCCATGTCCGCATGGAGCTGGAGGTTGACGAAGCCGGAACCCACCTCGAGGCTCGTGAAGGCTGCATCCGGTCCTCCGTACAGGATCTCGAAGCCGAGTGACGTGTAGAAGCGGACCGACGCCGCCATGTCGTGACAGGCCAACGTCACTGCGCTGATCCGCTCCACCGGTCCTCGCTCGTCTTCCACGAGCACAGCCTTGCACCACTGGATCTCCGGCCGGCCAGACGATGGAATGGGAGCGGGGCTCCCCGCCTTGCACGAACGACCCGAACCAGAGGAGCACCCGTGGATCTCGAGGTGAGACCTGGTCTGCGTGAGCCGCCGCCTCGCAGATCCGGTCTGAGGTGAAATGAGCGGTTCTCGGCAGGAGGGTCCCGGCCCGGTGTCGAACGTCACTGCAGTGGTCGAGCTGCGAGAGACCCCGGGGGGTCACGTCGACATCTTGAAGGTCTCCTCGAAGTCGAGCCCCAACGCGGTCGCTGGGGCGTTGGCCGGCGTCATCCGCCGGACCGGCTGCGTCGAGGTCCAAGTCGTCGGTGCCGGCTCGCTCAACCAGGCGATCAAGGCCCTCGCCATCGCACGGGGCTACCTGGCGCCTGCGGGCCTCGACCTCGTGTGCGTGCCGACCTTCGCCGACATCGAGATCGACGGCGAGCGGCGCACCGCCATCCGCCTGCGCATCGAAGACCGAGAGGGACGCCTGGCCGATCCCGACCTGTTGGCGCTCGCCGGCTTCGGGGAGCCGCCCGAGGTGCTCGCCGCCGACTGAGCCTCACGCTCGCAGCCCGTAGCCTGAGGGGGTGAGCACCACGGAGCGCCCGAGCGATGCCGCACCGGCGCGCACGTACGCCGTGCGCACCTACGGCTGCCAGATGAACGTGCACGACTCCGAGCGCATCGCCGGCCTGCTCGAGGCCGACGGCCTGACCGAGGTCGCCGACGTCGACGCAGCTGACGTGGTCGTCCTCAACACGTGCTGCATCCGGGAGAACGCCGACAACAAGCTCTACGGCCACCTCGGCGAGCTCAAGGCGCTCAAGGCGGCGAAGCCCGGCATGCAGATCGCCGTCGCCGGCTGCCTCGCCCAGAAGGACCAGGACGCCATCCAGCGTCGGGCCCCCTTCGTCGACGTCGTGTTCGGGACCCACAACGTGGGCCGTGCCGTCGACCTCCTCCACGAGGCGGCTGCGAGCGGCCCCCTCATGGAGATCCTCGCCGAGTCCGAGGCGTTCCCCTCCGCCCTGCCGGTGCGCCGTGACCTCGCCCACTCGGCGTGGGTCACCATCCAGATCGGCTGCGACAACGCGTGTGCGTTCTGCATCGTGCCGTCGGTCCGGGGTGTGGAGATCAGCCGGCCCTTCGACGACGTGGTGGCCGAGGTGCGCCAGCTGGCGGCCGCAGGCACGCTCGAGGTCACGCTGCTCGGCCAGAACGTGAACTCCTACGGGCGCGACCTCACCCTCGCTGCCCGCAAGGCCGGTGGCAGCGGTCGGGTCCAGCCCCTCTTCGCTGAGCTCCTCCGGGCAGTGGCCGGGGTCGAGGGCATCAGCCGGGTCCGCTTCACGAGCCCCCACCCGAAGGACCTGCGGCCCGAGACGATCGCGGCGATGGCCGAGTCACCAGCGGTGTGCGAGCACCTGCACCTCCCGCTGCAGAGCGGGAGCGACGCCACCCTCGCGGCCATGCACCGGGGCTACACAGCGGAGCGCTACCTCGAGCGCCTCGCCGCCGCTCGGGCCGCCATCCCCGACCTCGCCGTGACGACCGACCTGATCGTCGGCTTCCCCGGCGAGACCGACGACGACTTCGAGCGCAGCCTCGAGGTCGTCGCCGAGGCGCGCTACGACAGCGCCTACACCTTCATCTTCAGCCCGCGACCTGGCACCGAGGCGTTCGACATGGCCGACGCCTACGTGCCTGCCGACGTGGTCGCCGAGCGCTTCGAGCGTCTCCGGGTGGTGGTCGAGCGCAGCGGCCTGGCCAAGCACGAGGCACGCGTCGGCAGGACCGAGGAGGTGGTGGTCGAGGGCCCCTCCCGCAAGGACCCGGCCGTCCTCACCGGCCGCACCCGCCAGAACAAGCTTCTCCACTTCGCGTCGCTCACCGCGCTCGGCGCCGGCACTGTCGCCACCGTCGCCGTCACGAGCGCTGCGCCCCACCACCTGCGGGGCGACCTGGTCGAGGTCGTCGCCCGCGCCCGCCACAAGACCCGGATCCCCGTCTCCGCTGCCTAGGGACCGCCGATCAGCGGTGAGCGGGGGAGCGGGGTCACGTCCTCGGTCTGGACCCGCGGAGGGCTGCGCCGCTAGCGATGGCCGATCTCGACCCCGAGCTGCTCGAACAGCTCCCAGTGGTCGGTCTCGTGCCAGTGCTGCACGACCTTGCCGGACGCGTCGAACTCGAAGACGTCCAGACCGCTGGCCCGGACGGCACGACCGGTGGCGGGGAGGAAGGTGAAGTCGCCCCGGTGGGTGCCGGAGTAGATGACTCGAGTGGTGACGGTCTCCGGCGTGGTCCACACCCGGTCGACCTCGGCCCGGAAGTCCGGGAACTTCTCACGCCAGCGCAGCAGGTGCTCGGCGAAGGACGCAGGCGTGAACTCGTCGTCGTTCTCGCGGTACGTCGCTGCGTAGAAGTCACTCAGGACCTCCGTGCGACCTTCCGACCACGCCTCCTCCCAGTAGCGCCGCACGAGCTGCACGCGAGGGTCGTCGTCCACGCGAGCGATGCTGCCACAGCGTCGCCGTGCGTTGCGTGAGACACCGAACCCGCGGGACGTGGTGCGTGATCTGCACCCATGGCGGGACCGACTCACGCGCATCTCGCCCCAGGTGAGCAGTCGAGGCTGAGGTGCTGCTCGGTCGACTCACGCCAGCGCGCGTTCATCCAGCACGCGGTCCGGCCAGCGCCATCACCCCGGCACGCCCCCGTCGTCGCAGCCCCGACGGGGCTCGTCGAGGGCACCGTCGCCGCCCCCTAGGGACCGCCGGGCGCCTCTGGTGCCTCGACGTCCGTGGGGCGACAGGCCGCAGACCCGGACACCGGGTTGCAGCGGGCGGGCATCCCGTCGGGGATCGCCACGACGTAGTCGGTGAGGTCGGGGTCGGGCTCGGGGTAGTCGGTGCTGACGTACTGCGCGCCGCTGGCGAGCGCAGCGTCTGCGGTGGTCCGGTCACCGGTGCGCGCCTGGGCGGTGTCGCCGTCGGCACGGGTGCGCACGAGGTACCCGTCCCGCACGGCCTGGGTGATGGCAGGCCCGTCGGCGATCGGGTCGTTGAGCTTCAAGAAGGCCGCTTCGGGCTGGCCGGGCTCGGCGCTCGTGAACAGCATCCGGCCCTCGAGGCTCGGATGGCCGGCGGTGTAGAGGTCCCGCTTGGCGTCGGTGTTGTCGAGGGCGAGGAGCACCTTGCCCCGGACCTCACCGAGTGTGGGCCAACCCCCCTCGAGCACGGCTGCCTCCAGCGTGTCGGCATCGCCACGGACGTCGTCGGGGGTGAGGACGTGCTCCTCGTCGAACACCGACCGGACCTCCGCGTCGAGGAGGTCGAGCGCGACGGCGTCGAAGGGCAGCGGCTGGGTGAACACGCCGAGGGGGTCAGGGATCTCGGCGTCCTTCGCTTCGACGAGCACGAGGATCGGTACGTGACCAGGGTTGGCGAGCGACCAGTCCCGGATCTCCTCGAGGCACGAGGTGAACGTCGGGCAGGTGCTCGTCATGTCGATGTCCTGCACGTGGAAGACCTTGAGCCCGGTCCCGTCCATGGCCGGGTCGACGGGAGGACCTTCGATGCTGAGGGCGTCGAAGAGGGCGCGGGTCGTCCACCGCCCGCCGTCTGGGTCAGCGAACACATCGAGCTCGAGCTGACGGACCCCGAGCTGGTCGAGCTGCTCGGTGATCGGCCGGTGCGTGTAGGCGAGGGAGTCGGCGAGGGCCTGGTCGAAGCCGGCGAGCACCTCGGCCAGCTCGGCTGCCGGCTCGACGTGGTAGCTGTTGTGCGTCCCGAGAGCCTGGACCTGGTCGAGCCGCAGCTCGTCGTCGAGCGGGTGGGGCGGCGAGGTGGTCGTCGTGGTGGTGCTCGAGGTCGTGGGAGCAGGGGATGGCGCTGCGCTGCCGTCGCCGTCGGAGCACGCTGCCAGCACGGCGAAGGTGACGAGGAGTGCGACGCAGCGTCGGCGCATGAGGCGAACGTAACGGAGCGGGTGCCGTGCCTTCCGTCTCGCGTCGAGCAGGCACCGTTCGGCACCGACGAGCACCGCCGACTGGCCGACGCCGCCACCGCCCACCGGCACCGACCACCAGCACCGAGCGGGCATGCTGGGGCGGTGGACGGGCTCACGACCGAGACGTGCGAGGAGTGCGGCTTCGATGCCGGGGCATGGCGGGTCCGTGACGCCGTGACCATCCTCGATGCGGCCGGCTTCTGGTGGCAGCTGGCCACGGACGGCGTGGCTGCCGCCGACCTCGCTGCCCGTCCTGCCCCGGGGGTGTGGTCGGCGCTCGAGTACGGCGTCCACACAGCGTCTGTCACCGCCGTGCTGCGAGCGGGGATCGAGCGGGTCCTGGCCAGCGACGGCGTCCAGCTCCCCGCGCCCCCTGTTGTCGCCGACGCTGCGCCTGACGACGTTCCTGCGGTGCTCGACCCGACCGAGATCCTCGACGCCGTTGCCCGAGAGGGACGTGCGCTGGCTGCCCTCGCCCGCTCAGCCGACGAAGCAGCCTGGGCGCACCGAGGCAGCGCAGCTGGCGTCCCGGTCGAGGCCCACGCGCTGCTGGTCCACGCCGTCCACGACGTGACCCACCACCAGATGGATGTCGGTCGAGGGCTCGCCGCCCTCGGCGTCGGGACGCCCACCCACGAGGGTCGGGTGGCGCAGGTCAGCGCGTCGGGGGGCGGTGTGCCCAAGCTCGCGATCGATCGCGCCTCGATCGGGCACCGCGGCGTGGAGGGGGACCGCCAGCACGACACGAAGCACCACGGCCGCCCGTTCCAGGCGCTGTGCCTGTGGTCGAGCGAGGTGATCGCCGGTCTCGTCGCCGAGGGCCACCCGATCGGTGCCGGGTCTGCCGGGGAGAACCTCACGCTCGAGGGCGTCGACTGGGCGTCGTTGCGACCGGGAGCCCGTCTTCGCATCGGTACTGCGCTGGCCGAGATCTCGCTGCCTGCCGTCCCCTGTGCCAAGCAGGCCCGGTGGTTCTCCGACGGCGACTTCTCCCGCCTCGCCCACGAGGTGCGTCCCGCTGGCGTGCGCTGGTACGCCTGGGTCCGCGAGCCCGGTGAGGTCGCGCAGGGGGATGCCGTGGTGGTGCAGCCGTCGCCGTGACGGCGAGGGCTCACCCCGGTCTGGGCACGCTTCGAACCGGGACCCGGTCGAGGACGTGCCGAGACGGGCACCGTCGACGACGTGAGCCCGACCGCTGGCCGGCCCGGTGGGCGTGACCGGCCGAGGCGGCGATGACCGGATCGCGACTGCCCTCGTGGGGCCGACCGCATCGGGCAAGTCGGCCCTCGCCCACCTCGCCGCACTCGCCGCCGGGGACACCGAGATCGTCACCGTCGACTCCATGCAGGTGTACCGGGGCATGGACATCGGGACGGCCAAGCCCACGCCGGCAGAGCGAGCCGAGGTCCGCTACCACGTGCTCGACGTGGCCGACCCCGACGAGGACTTCTCCCTCGCCCGCTACCTGGCCGCTGCCCGAGCGGCCCTCGACGACATCGCCGGTCGGGGGCGTCGGGCGCTGCTCGTCGGCGGCACCGGGCTCTACGTCCGGGCCATCGTCGACGACCTGGAGGTGCCCGGCACCTTCGCCGACGCACGCGATGAGATCGAGTCCGAGCCGGACACCGGTGTCCTCCACGCTCGGCTGGCCGCCCTCGACCCCGTCGCCGCAGGCCGGATGGAGCCGTCCAACCGGCGGCGCATCGTGCGCGCGCTCGAGGTCACGGTGGGCAGCGGTCGGCCGTTCTCGTCCTACGGGCCGGGCCTCGAGGCGCACCCGCCCTCGCCGATCGCCCAGGTCGGGCTGCGCCTCCCGCCCGAGGCCCTCGATCGGCGCATCGCCGAGCGGGTCGGTGCCATGGTGGCTCACGGCTTCGTCGACGAGGTCGCCCGCCTCGCGGCCCGACCGGGTGGGGTGTCGCGCACGGCACGCCAGGCACTCGGCTACGCCGAGGTGCTCGACCACCTCGAGGGCCGGTGCTCGCTCGACGAGGCGGTCGCTGAGACCGTCAGGCGCACCAGGCGCTTCGCGCGCCGCCAGGTCCGGTGGTTCCGGCGCGATCCCCGCATCCGGTGGGTGGACACGACCGGCAACCCGCTTCCCGATCCCGCCGCCGTGCTGGGAGACTGGAGCTGATGCACCTCGCAAAGCTCCACGGCCTCGGCAACGACTTCCTCGTGCTGCTCGATCTCGACGACACCCGACCGATCGATGCCCGCCTCGCGGTCGCCCTGTGCGATCGACGGCGGGGCATCGGCGCGGACGGGCTCATCCGGGTGTCGCCGGGGACCGAGGGCGCTGACGTCACCATGACGCTGCGCAACGCAGACGGTGGGCTGGCGGAGATGAGCGGCAACGGCATCCGCTGCCTGGCCCTCGCCGTCGCTCGCCATCGAGGCGTCGACGCGCTCGAGCTCGCCGTGGCGACCGGCGGCGGCCTCCGCTCGGTCGTCCTCCGTCCCGGCATCCCCGGCACCGCCGAGGTCGATGTCGAGATGGGCAAGGCCCGCCCGGGTCCCGAACCCGACACCGGCTGGCTCTCACTCCCGGTCACCGCCCGGCTGTTGCAGGGGCCCGAGGGCGAGTACCCCGGGATCTCGACGCTCGACGTGGGTAACCCCCACCTCGTGGTGCTCGTCGACGACCCAGCAGCGGTGGACCTGGCCGATGCCGGACCCGTGGCCGAGCAGCAGTTCGGTGACGGCATCAACGTCGGCTTCGTCGCCCCTGTCGCCGACGAGGCCGATGCCCTCGACCTGCGGGTGTGGGAGCGGGGTGCCGGCATCACCGAGGCGTGCGGCACCGGAGCGGTCGCCGCCGCGCACGCCGCCCACGAGTGGGGACTGGTCGGGGAGCGCGTCACCGTGCACCTGCCAGGTGGCGACGTGCAGGTCTCGATCGGCGACACGCTCACCCTCTCGGGTCCGGCGGTCCACGTGGCCGACTGCGTGGTCGACGACGACACGCTCGCATGGAGGTGACCGCATGGCGCTGATCGAACGGTCCTTCCGAGAGCGCATCGTGCTGTGCGGGGTGACCATCCCGCCGGAGCGCCCCGACGACACCGAGGCCCACCTCGACGAGCTCGAGCTGCTGGTCGACACCGCCGGTGCCGACGTGCTCGCGCGCGTGCTGGCCCGGCGGACGACGCCGGACCCGGCCACCTTCGTGGGCAAGGGCAAGGCGGAGGAGCTGCGGGAGGTGAGCCTCGAGGTCGACTCCGACACGGTCGTGTTCGACTCGGACCTCTCACCCGCCCAGCAGCGCAACCTCGAGAAGATCCTGGGCCGGACGGCGATCAGCCGCACCGAGGTGATCCTCGACATCTTCGCCCAGAACGCCCGCACCGCCGAGGGCCGTGCCCAGGTCGAGCTGGCCCAGCTCCGACACCGCCTCCCGCGCTTGCGAGGGCGGGGGACGGCGTTCTCCCGCCAGGCGGGTGCGATGGGTGCGGGTGGCGCCAAGGCCCCGATCGGGTCCCGTGGGCCGGGTGAGACCCAGCTCGAGGTCGACCGCCGGCGACTGCTCAGCCGAGTCTCTCGCCTCGAGGCCGACCTGAAGTCGCTGGCCAGGACGAGGCGCACCCAGGCGAAGAGCCGCGCTCGCGCCGGCAACCGGACCGTCTCCATCGTCGGCTACACGAACGCCGGCAAGTCGACCCTGCTCAACCGGCTCACCGACGCCGGCGTGCTCGTCGAGGACCGCCTCTTCGCCACGCTCGACCCGAAGGTCCGCCGACTCGACCTGCCCGGGGGCGAGGCGGTGCTGCTGTCGGACACCGTCGGCTTCGTGCGCAAGCTGCCCCACCAGCTCGTCGAGGCGTTCAAGTCCACGCTCGAGATCGTCACCGAGTCCGACCTGCTCATCCACGTCGTGGATGCCTCGGGACCGGATCCGGACGGCCAGATCGAGGCGGTCCGCACCGTGCTCACCGACATCGGCGCCGACCACGTGCCCGAGCTGCTCGCCTTCAACAAGCTCGATCGACTCCCGAGCGACGAGGAGCGGGCGGCGGACGACGAGCGCGTCGACGCCAAGACCCTCCTCGCCACCCACCCTGGGTCGATCGGGCTGTCCGCTCTGACCGGCGAAGGCGTCACCGACCTGCTCGAGGTCGTCGCCGGGCGGCTCCGGGCGCTGGAGCAGGTCGTCGAGCTGCTCGTCCCCTACGACCGGGGCGACGTCGTCGCCGCCCTGCACCGTGAGGGCGAGGTCCTCGTCGAGGCCCACGAGGACCAGGCCACCCGCATCCGTGCCCGCCTCGACGCACCCACCGCCTCCCGCCACCAGGAGTGGATCGTCCCCGGGCGCTGACCCACCGACGCTTTCTGGACGCCTGACCACCGCACCGGTGGTGGAGCGTCCAGAAGGCGGCGGCCGCATCGGTGCGGCGCGCTCTGTGGACGTTGGTCCCGGTGCAGCGGGGTGAGCGTCCAGAAAGCGGGTCGGGCGGGGGCGCTACGGTGCCGCGATGGCGACCGGCTTCGTGCCCCCGATCTACCCGTTCGAGCGGCTGGCGCCGTTGGCGAAGGTGGCCGGCGCCCACGCGGGCGGGATCGTCGACCTGTCCATCGGCACGCCCGGCGACCCACCGCCCGCCGCGGTCATCGAAGCGCTCGCGTCGTCGGGGGCCGAGCGGGGCTACCCACCGTCGATCGGTTCCGGCCCGCTGCGGGAGGCGGCCTCGGCGTGGTTGCGGCGACGGCTCGAGGTCGACGTTGCACCCAGCGCGATCGCCGCCTGCATCGGGTCGAAGGAGCTGGTCGCCGGCATCCCTCACTGGTTGAAGCTGCGCACCCCCGACAAGGACACGGTCCTGTACCCGGCCGTCAGCTACCCGAGCTACGAGATGGGTGCCACCCTCGCGGGGTGCCGTGCCGTGCCCGTGCCGGTCGACGAGCAGTGGCGGCTCGACGTGTCCGCCATCGACCCGTCCGACGCTGCACGAGCGCTGTGCCTGTGGTCGAACACCCCGGGGAACCCTGCCGGGGGGCTCGATGACCTCGAGGCCGTCGCCGCGTGGGGGCGCACCAACGGCGTGCCGATCCTGTCCGACGAGTGCTACGCCGAGTTCACCTGGGACGGGCCGCGCCGGTCGGTGCTCCAGACCGGCAGCGACGGGATGCTGGCCGTCCACTCGCTCTCGAAACGGTCGAACCTCGCCGGCGTGCGGGTCGGGTTCTACGCAGGTGACCAGGTCCTCGTCACCTACCTCTCCGAGCTCCGCAAGCACGCCGGCTTCATGGTCCCCGGTCCCGCGCAGCACGCCGCTGCAGTGGCGCTCGCCGATGACGCCCACGTCGAGGAGCAGGCGCGCCGCTACCTGGGGCGCCTCACGCGCATGCGACAGGTGCTGCGCGAGGCGTACGACGTCGAGGTCCCCCTGCCCGGCGGTGGGCTCTACCTGTGGGCGCCGGCGCCGGGAGGCGACGCGTGGGGCTTCGCCGAGCGCCTCGCCACCGACGCCGGCTGCCTGGCGAGCCCCGGCGAGTTCTACGGGCCCGATGCCACCGGCTACGTGCGCCTCGCCATGGTCGTCCCCGACGACCGCATCGAGGTCGTCGCCTCCCGCCTCGGCGTGGGTTGACGAGCGATCGGGGTAGAGGGCGTCCATGCCGAGGATCCTGATGTTCATCGCTCCCACCGTCGGTCGCTGGCTCTGGAAGCGCTACAAGTCCAACGCCGCCACCAGGCAGGGCGTCCCGAGGCAGGCGACGAAGACGAACCGGTCGCAGCCCCAGCAGCAGGTCGAGGCCATGGAGCGCGAGGTCGATGTGCCGGGCGGCATCCGCCCGTAGTCACCCACGACCCCAGGGCCGACGAGGTCGGCGCGGAGGTGCTCGCCGCCATCGGCTCGCTCGACGGCGTCGGCTGACGAGACGGGCGCGCGCCTCTCGTCGTCCCGGCCTGATCACCTCCTCGTCGTCCCCGCGCGTCCGGACCCCTACCGTGCCCGGCGTGGAAGAACCCTCGATTGACGCAGGTCCACCGGAGTCCGAGGACGAGATCGTCGTCACGAGCGACGGTGCCATCGCCACGCTCTGGTTGAACCGACCGGCGAAGCGCAACGCCGTGACCCACGCCATGTGGCGAGGGATCGCTGATGCCTGCGCAGCGCTCGCCGAGGACCGAGACGTCCGGGTCGTCGTCGTCCGTGGCGTCGGCGACCACTTCTGCGCCGGCGCCGACATCGGGGAGCGGGGCACGATCGATGCTGGCACCTACCTCGACGCGACCCGGGCAGCAGAGGGCGGCATCCACGGCCTCCCGCAACCGACGATCGCCTTCGTCACCGGTTCGTGCGTCGGCGGCGGCGCCGAGATCGCCATCGCGTGCGACCTGCGCTTCGCCGACACGACCGCTCGGTTCGGGATCACGCCGGCCCGGCTCGGCATCGTCTACCCGAGCTTCGCCATCGAGCGGGCGGTGCGCCTCCTCGGGCCCTCGGCGACCAAGCACCTGCTGTACTCCGCCGAGCTCATCGACGTCGACCGGGCGCTGCGCATCGGCCTCGTCGACGAGGTGCACGAGGTCGGCGCCGCCGAGGAGCGGCTCGTCACGTTCGCCACGCTCCTCGCCACCGAGCGCTCGGCGCTGACCCAGCAGGCGAGCAAGCAGCTCGTCGATGCGGTCGTGCGCGATGGTGGCATCGACCCTGCGCTCACCCGCCGGTGGGCGGCCGAGGTCGCCGCCAGCCCCGACCAGGTCGAGGGCGCAGCGGCGTTCGCCGAGCGCCGCCCGCCTCGCTTCACGTGGACCGGTCCGACCGAGGCCGTCTGACCCTCGACGCCTCGGGAGCCATCCGCTCGATCTCTGTCGCGCAGGTCACCCCGACGATGACCTGCGCGACAGAGATCGGTGATGAGCGGCGGTCTGACGCTGGTGCAGCGCGCTAGATGAACCCCATGGTCTTCGCCTCGGCGGTCAGCTCGTCGCGGAAGGCGGGGTGGGCGATGGCGATGAGGTTGGTCGTCCGGTCACGGATGGTGCGGCCCCGCAGCTCGGCGACCCCGAACTCGGTGACGACCTTGTCGACGGTGTTCTTCAGCGTCGTCACCACCGAGCCCGGGGCGAGGCGAGGCACGATGCGCGACAGGCGCCCGTCGTTGGTGGCGGCCCGCAGCGCGATGAAGCCCTGGCCCCCGTCGGCGTACATCGCCCCTCTGGCGAAGTCCGCCTGCCCGCCGCTCGACGACCAGTACCGTCCGGCCCTCGTCTCCGACGCGCACTGACCGAGGAAGTCGACCTCCAGGGTGGCGTTGATCGAGGCGAAGTCGGGCTCCCTGGCGATGACCCGGGGGTCGTTCACCCAGTCGACGGGCCGGAGCTCGACCGCGGCGTTCTCGTGCAGGAAGTCGTAGAGCGCCCGGGTGCCGAGGGCGAAGGTCGTCACCACCTTGTGGGGCGTGACCCGCTTGCGCGTGCCCGTGACCACGCCCCGCTCCACCAGATCGACGATCCCGTCGGACAGCAGCTCGGTGTGCACCCCGAGGTGTCGGTGGTCGCGGAGCGACTCCAGGAGGGCGTTGGGGATGGCACCGATGCCGACCTGGAGGGTTGCACCGTCGGGGATGCGCTCGGCGACGAGGGCGGCGATGGCACGGTCGGCGTCGCTGGCCGTCGCCGGAGCCTGCTCGACCAGGGGCCGGTCGACCTCGACCCACCCGGCGACCTGGCTGACGTGCAGCTGGTTGCGGCCGAACGTGCGTGGCATCTGGGCGTTGACCTCGAGGTAGAACGGCGCCTTCCCGATCAGGGGCCCCACGTAGTCACAGCTCGTCCCCAGGCTGAAGTAGCCGTGGGCGTCCATCGGTGCTGCGGCGGCGAGCACCAGCGATGTCTTGGTGCACTGCTGGAGGATCGCCGGGACCTCACTGAAGTGGTTGGGCACGAGGTCGCACTGGCCAGCCAAGAAGGCGGGCCTGGTCACCGGTGAGAGGAAGTAGCTGACGTGACGGAGTCGGCCACCGAGCTCGCCCCTGATCGAGCGCCGGTCGTGGAGGGCGTGCATCTGGTGGACGCGCAGGCCATCCACGTCGCCCGCAGCTGCGGCGTCCTCGATGGCGTCGATGACGCTCACTGGCTCCCCGTTGGCCAGGGGCACGATGAGGTCGGCGCCGTCCTCGAGGTGGGCGAGCACGCCGCTGGCGTCGACGTCGGGGTGGCGAGGCTGCGTCGGGGGCACCGGTTCGGTCTACCGCGGACCCGCTGCGATCGGTCAAGGCGGCCCCCGTCGCCGATCCAGCGGCGCGCGAGGCGGGCGGTGGCGGAGCCATCTCAGCCCGTCCGGTCGACGTCCCCGGTGTCGGTGTGGAGCACGACCCGGTTCCGGCCGCCGGCCTTCGCCCGGTAGAGCGCGTCGTCGGCTCGTCCGAGCGCGCCGGCGAGGTCACCGTCGAGCGGCGCCACCCCGATGCTCACGGTGACGGGGGCGCTCGTGCCGGGTGCCACCTCGATGTGGAGCTGCTCGACCTTGGCCCGGATGGCCTCTGCTGTCCGGGCCGCTGCGTCGACGTCGGCTCCGGGGAGCAAGACGGCGAACTCCTCCCCGCCGAGGCGGCCGACGATGTCGAGCGAGCGGACCGCTGCGGCGACCGTCTCGGCGAAGGCCCGCAGGACGATGTCACCGCCGTCATGGCCGAACGTGTCGTTCACCGCTTTGAAGTGATCGATGTCGAGCATCAGCACCGAGGCGGGCACCCCGTTCACCTCGCAGGCAGCGACGAGCCGCACGGCTCGGGCGTCGAAGCCACGACGGTTGGCGAGTGAGGTCAGCGGATCGGTGTCCGCCTCGCGCCGCAGGCTCTCCTCCCGCAGGCGCGCTTCGGTGGCATCGCGCGTGATGACGACGAAGCCGTCGGGGTGGCCCGACCCGTCGACGAGCGTCGAGATCATGGTGTCGGTGTAGAACAAAACGCCGTCGGCGCCGGTCGACCAGCCTTCGAGGCGTCGCCAGCCGGCGAAGACGGCCTCTTCGAGCGCCCGCTCGGTGCCCTCGTCCTCGAGCACGACGAGCTGTGCGAGCGTCTGCCCCATCGCATCGACCGAGCTGAGCCCGAAGAGACGCTCGCCCGATGCGTTCCACGAGTCGACACGACCGTCGCGGTCGAGGGCGTAGATCGCGTACTCCCGCACCGTCTCGACGATCACGCGGATGCGATCCCTTTCCCGGCGCAGCTCTTGCTCCTGGCGCACGAGCTCGGTGACATCGCTGAGCACGGCGACGTGGAGACCCGGCCGGGGACGGTGGATGGCGAGCTCGACCGTCGACACCGGGCCGTCCGGGCGACGCAAGGTGGTCCGCTGCCGAGCGAGGACGACCTTCTCCCCGGCCCGCTCGTCGAGCAGCGTGGCCAGGTCGCTCACCAGGGGGGCGAGCAGCCGGAAGGCATCACCAGTTGCCCCCGGCTCGACGAACGGGTTGAGCAGCTGCACGGCGAGGGGGTTCGCCGCCTCGACCGTGCCCTCGGTGTCGAAGGAGACGACGCCGACGGGGAGCAGGTAGAGCAGCTCGTAGAGCCGCTCGAGGTCATCGTCCACGTCAGGTCTGCTGCACGAGGAGGTACTGGCGGGCGGCACCCGTCCGTCGGAGCAGGCGCAGGCGCACGGGGGTCGGCTTCATGCGCAGCGTGAAGACGTAGTCCACAAAGGCGTCGAGGGTCTCCTCCTCCTCGAAGCGGTGGGCCACCATGAAGTTGTTCGTGCACGGCGCCACCTCGGAGAAGAAGTGCCGGCCGAGCACGCGCTCCGGCGAGAGGCCGGAGAGGGCGGACTCCGCTCGGTTGTAGAGCACGACCTGGTGATCGTCGTCCATGCCGATGACGCCGAAGGGGAGGGCGTCGAGCACGTCGTCGTCTGCGTCGAGCAGCTGGTCGAGCACGTCTACGTCGTCGATGTCCATGTGCGGACCCTACGACCGCCCTCGATGTGGCGCTCGCCCGGGTGACCTGGCGGCCCTGCGGCGGGGCGAGGGTCGGATTGGACGGTCGGGGGCAGAGGTGCAGCGCCAGAAGACGACGATCCGGGGGGACGAGTCATGAGCCACACGTACGTGGACAAGATGATGGAGGCGATGAAGACGGGGAAGCTCGAGTCTCCCGTCGAGAAGCTCGTGGGGATGCAGCTCGTCGACTTCGGGCGTGGCAGCGCCACCTACGAGCTGCCGGTGCGCATGGACCACGCCAACCCGATGGGCATGGTCCAGGGCGGGATCGCCTCGATCCTGGCCGATGCCGCCATGGCGATGGCCACCACCACCATGCTCACCAACGACGACATGCGGGTGTCGGCAGTCACGACCGCCGACCTGTTCTCCCGCTTCCTCAAGCCCATCAGCGCCAAGAAGATCAAGGTGCTCCGGGCCGAGGCGACCGTGATCAAGTCGGGGCGCCTGCTCATGTGGGCGGAGTGCACGCTGCAGGCCGACGGGGACTGCGTCGGGATGTTCAACGCCACGGGGGTGCGGGTGTCGTTCGACCAGAAGGACTCGGCCATGACCAACACCGGCGCAGCGGCGAGCGCCAAGAGCGGCGACTCGTCGGGCAACGGCTCGAGCTCGTGACGTCGGCCGCCGACCTCGTGGGCTCGTGGGAGCTCACCCACTGGGACTACACCGTCGACGGCGCCCATCGCGGCTTCGTGATGGGGGAGGACGCACAGGGCCAGATCCTCTACACACCCGAGGGGCGCATGTCGGCCA
>JBBSLC010000065.1:0-15920 GCA_038255685.1 Acidimicrobiales bacterium
CTCGACGAGCGGCAGTGCGTTGTGGCGCTGCTCGTCGTGCTCGTGGATGGCGAGGGGCACGATCACCGCGGGGACGCCGGCGACGGCGAGCTCGGTGACGGTGCCGGCACCGCCCCGCCCGATGGCGATGTCGGCTGCGGCATAGGCGTGGTCCATGCGGTCGATGTAGCCCACGAGGTCGACGAGGTGGCGGCCGGGGTTCGTCGCAAGCGCTGCCTCGATCTCGGCGTGGGTCCTGGCGCCGGCCTTGAGCACGATGCGGACGTCGCTGCGCCCCGCCCACCGCTCGGCCAGGCCGAGGGCGAGGCGGTTGAGGGCGAGGGACCCCTGGCTCGCACCGTTGACCAGGATCATGCGAGTGCCCTCCGGGATCCCGTACGCCGCTCGTGACGACGGTCGCAGTGCGTCTCGGTCGAAGGACGTCATCTCGGGGCGCAGCGGGTACCCGGTGCACCGGACGTCGCGCCCGGGGAAGCGCGTCTGCGGGAACGACGTCGCCACGTTGGGGGTGAACCTCGCTGCGAAGCGGTTCGCCTGCCCGGGGACGGAGCCCGGCTCGTGCACGAGACCCGGGGTGCCCACCAGCCGAGCTGCGAGCATCAGCGGCACGCCGCTGTAGCCGCCCATGGTGACGGCGACGTCGGCACCGAGGCGGGAGAGGAGCGAGCGTGACTGCCACGTGCCCTTGGCGAGGGCGAGGGGCACGAGCGCCTTCTTCCAGCCCTGGTTGTTGAACGGGACCATGTCGACGAGCTCGAGCGCGAACCCGGCGGCGGGGATGAGGTCGCCCTCCATGCCACGAGCGGTGCCCACGAAGGAGACGGCAGCGCCAGGGGCGGCCCGCTGGATGGCGGCGGCGAGGGCCAGGCCGGGGTAGATGTGGCCGCCGGTGCCGCCGGCAGCGATGACGATGGTGGGTCCGCCGGCCATGGAGTGGCTCAGTCTGCCACTGCTGCACCGCACCTTCGACGATCGTCAGACGACCGCTGGGTAGCCTCGCCGCTCAGGTCGTCACCCGCCGGGAGGATCCCATCGACGCACTGCAGGACCCCACGCCGCTGGACCTCAGCGTGCCCCGGCACATCCACGTGGTGGGTGCCGGCGGGTCGGGGATGAGCGCCATCGCCGAGGTCCTCGCCACGATGGGCCACACCGTGACGGGGAGCGACCAGGTCGCATCCCCGGTCCTCGCGCACCTCCGCTCCCTCGGGGTCGAGGTCGCCGTCGGTCACGATGCTGCCCACGTCGCCGGTGCCGACCTCGTCGCCTGCTCGACCGCGATCTCGCCGACCAACCCGGAGGTCACCGCGGCACGGGCTGCAGGTGTGCCCGTCCTGCGCAGGGCTGAGGCGCTCGCAGCGATCTGCGGTGTCCGCCGCACGGTGGCGGTGAGCGGCACGCACGGCAAGACGACGACCACGGCCATGCTGGCGCTGGCACTGCGGGCCGCAGGCCTCGAGCCGTCGTTCATCGTGGGCGCCGAGGTGCGGGGGCTCGGCAGCGGGGCGTCGTGGGGGAGTGGCGGGTGGTTCGTGGTGGAGGCGGACGAGAGCGACGGGACGTTCCTCGAGCTCGGTGCCGAGGCGGTCGTGGTGACCAACGTGGAGGCGGACCACCTCGACCACTGGGGGAGCTTCGAGTCGCTGCAGGCCGGCTTCCGCCGGTTCCTCGCCGAGGCGACCGGACCGCGGGTGGTCTGCGCCGACGACCCGGTGGCGGCGTCGCTGGCGGAGGGCCTCGACTGCCTCACCTACGGCACCTCGCCTGGTGCGACGTACCGGATGGTCGACGTCGTCGCCGGCGCCGCCGCCATCAGCTTCACGCTCGAGCACGCCGGTGCCGGGCTCGGCCGGGTGGAGGTCGCGCTGCCCGGGCTCCACAACGCCCGCAACGCTGCGGCCGTCGTCGTCACGGCGCTCGCGCTCGGGGCCGAGCTCGGACCCGTCGTCGACGCCCTCACCACCTTCCCAGGTGTGCGTCGCAGGTGGGAGCACCGCGGCGAGGCGGCAGGCGTGACCTTCATCGACAGCTACGACCACCTGCCGACCGAGGTCGTCGCCGCCCTGGACGCAGCCGGAGCGGGCGACTGGCGACGCGTCGTGTGCGTGTTCCAACCGCACCGCTACACCCGCACCCGCGACCTGTGGCCTGCGTTCGCCGATGCGTTCGAGGGTGCTGACGTGCTCTGCGTCACCGACGTCTACGCCGCCGGTCAGGCACCGATCCCCGGTGTCACCGGCAAGCTGGTCGTCGACGCCGTGCTCGGCGCGCACCCGTGGCGCCGGGTCGCCTGGCTCCCGACGAGGTCGGACCTGCTCGCCTTCCTCGGTCCCGAGCTGCGAGCCGGTGACCTGTGCCTCACCCTCGGTGCCGGCGACCTGACGACCCTTCCCGATGAGCTCGTCGCCCTCCTCGGAGGCAGCGACCGAGCGCGATCGTGACGACGGGCGCACCGGCCGGCTCCGCAGCCGCCGCAGCGGTGCTCGGCGACCTCGCACAGCTCGACGCCCCCCTCGGGGCACGGACCACCTACCGGGTGGGTGGACGGGCAGCGGTGCTCGTCGAGGTGTCGTCGGTGCACGACCTCACCAGGGTGGCGGCGGCGGTCGTTGCCAGCGACCTCCCCACCCTCGTGGTCGGACGAGGATCGAACCTGCTCGTCGCCGACGACGGGTTCCCAGGGATCGCCGTGGTCCTCGGACCGGCCTTCGAGGCGGTGGTGATCGACGGGACCGCGGTGACCGCAGGTGGTGCGGCCCCGCTCCCGGTGCTCGCCCGACGGACCGCAGCCGCCGGCCTGACCGGCCTCGAGTGGGCGGTCGGCATCCCCGGCACCGTCGGCGGCGGCGTGCGGATGAACGCAGGGGGCCACGGCTCGGACGTCGCAGCGAACCTCGTCGGGATCCACGCCCTGGACCTCCGCACCGGCGACCATGGACCGGTGGCGGCACCTGCTCTCGATCTCGGCTACCGGCGATCGGCCGTGCGCTCGACGATGGTCGTCCTCGACGCCACCTTCGAGCTCGTCGCCGGTGACGCCGAGGCCGCGACCGCGGCGGTCGCCGAGATCGTCCGGTGGCGGCGGGAGCACCAGCCAGGCGGGCAGAACGCCGGCTCGGTGTTCTCCAACCCACCGGGTGATGCCGCCGGTCGCCTGGTGGACGCTGCCGGGTGCCGGGGGTTGCGCCACGGCACGGCGCAGGTGTCACCCAAGCACGCGAACTTCATCCAGGCCGACCCCGATGGCAGGGCCGACGACGTGCTCGCGCTGCTCCTCGAGGTGGCTCGTCGAGTCTCCGACACGAGCGGCGTCGAGCTGCGCACGGAGGTGCGCCTCGTCGGTTTCGAAGCTCAGCCTCACGTCGAGGTCGAGGGTTGAGCGCTCCGACGACGACCGGGCGGTCGAGCACCGACCGGCGACGGCCGGTGCCGGCGATCGACCCTCGCATCCGCGCCCGACGGATCGCCGTGCAGCGCCACGAGGGCAGGCGCCGGCTCAGGCTCCTCACCGCCGGCGCCGTGGTGACCGCCGTCGTGGTCGCCGTCGTGGGGCTCGCGCTCTCGCCCGCCTTCGACGTCGACCACGTGCTGGTGGTCGGCGCGGTCCGCGCCGAGGAGGAAGCGGTGGAGCGAGCGGCGGGGATCGAGCGAGGTGACCCGCTCGTGGCCCTCGATGCCGGAGGCGTGGCAGCCGGCGTCCGGTCGCTGCCCTGGGTCGAGACGGTGGTCGTCGAACGGGTCTGGCCCGGGACCGTCGCCATCACCGTGGTCGAGCGAGAACCGGTGGCTGCGCTGGTGCGGGCGGACGGCAGGGCCTCCCTCGTCGACGGGGAGGGGCGCGTCCTCGCCGAGGTGGCTCCAGAGGCGACGGAGGTGCTGCAGGTGGTCGGCCTGCCCGAGCCCGGGCCCCCGGGTTCGGTCCTCGATCGCAGCGGGCGCCAGGCGCTCGCCGTCGCATCCGGGCTCCCTGCCACGCTGCTCGCCCAGGCCGACGCGCTGCGGGTCGGGACCGACGGCACCCTCGAGCTCGATCTCGTCCTCGTCGAGGGCGAAGAGCCCACCGTCGTGCTGCTCGACGATGGTGACGACCTCGGGGCCAAGCTGACGGCCCTTGCCACCGTGGTGGCGAGCGTGGCGCTCGAGGACCTCGCCACGATCGACCTTGCCGTCCCGAGCGCGCCGGCGCTGACGCGCAGGTGATGCTTGACCGGCCGGGCTCGAGTGCGTACCATCTCGACCACAACCGCAGGTTGATGTACATCTCGACCTCAAGATGAGGTCAAGGCCGGGTGAACCCTCCAGGGTGCGCCCGGCCCTTTCCACGTTCAGCCAGGAGGAACCCCCACATGGCCGCTCACCCGCAGAACTACCTGGCGGTGATCAAGGTCGTCGGCATCGGTGGCGGCGGCGTCAACGCCGTCAACCGGATGATCGACGCAGGGTTGAAGGGCGTCGAGTTCATCGGGATCAACACCGATGCCCAGGCGCTGCTCATGAGCGACGCCGAGCTGAAGCTCGACATCGGACAGGACGTGACGCGCGGTCTCGGCGCCGGCAGCGACCCCGAGGTCGGCCGCACCGCAGCCGAGGATCACCGGGCCGAGATCGAGGCGGCCCTCCAGGGCGCCGACATGGTCTTCATCACCGCAGGCAAGGGAGGCGGGACCGGCACCGGCGGCGCGCCGGTCGTGGCCGAGGTGGCCAAGAGCATCGGCGCCCTGACGATCGGCGTGGTCACCCGCCCGTTCGCCTTCGAGGGCCGGCGCCGTTCGGTGCAGGCAGAGCAGGGCATCCAGAAGCTGAAGGAGAAGGTCGACACCCTCATCGTCATCCCGAACGACCGCCTCCTGACGGTCTCCAACGAGAAGACCTCGGTCCTGAACGCCTTCAAGATGGCCGACGAGGTGCTGCTCCAGGGCGTGCAGGGCATCACCGAGCTGATCACGACCCCCGGCCTCATCAACACCGACTTCGCCGACGTGAAGATGATCATGACCAACGCCGGCTCGGCCCTGATGGGCATCGGCTTCGGTTCCGGTGAGGGGCGCGCCGTGAGCGCGGCCCGAGCGGCCATCGCCAGCCCGTTGCTCGAAGCCTCGATCGAGGGCGCGCGCGGCATCCTCCTCAGCATCAGCGGGGGCAGTGACCTCGGTCTCTTCGAGGTCAACGAGGCTGCCGAGATCATCCACGGCGTCGCCCACCCCGACGCCAACATCATCTTCGGTGCGGTGATCGACGACGCCATGGGTGACGAGGTGCGGGTCACGGTCATCGCCGCCGGCTTCGACCGCTGGGACGAGGGCAAGGAGCGCGAGCAGGTCCGCTCCGGGGCCGGTCGCGACGTCTTCGCCCCGTCCGGCGACGATGACGACGGTGACCTCGACCTCGGTGACGACGACTTCGACGTCCCGTCGTTCCTGAAGTAGGACCGGCACCGGGGTGGTGCCGGCGCCGGCCGGGTCGACCGCCCCGCGCCGCGCCACGCCCCACCACCGGTTCACCTCGCGCCGGGAGGGAGACCTCGCGATCTCGAGCCCGGGGGTCGAGGGGCGACGAGCGGCGATCGTCGCTGCACCGTGGACCTGGCTGCGACAGGTGCACGGCGCGCGGGTGGTGACGGTGCGTGCGCCGGGTGAGCACGCCGGCGCCGAAGCCGACGCTGCGGTCACGTCGGTGGTGGGCGCGGTCGTCGCCGTGCAGGCCGCCGATTGCGCACCGGTCGTGCTCCTCGCCGACGACGTCGTCGGTGTGGCCCACGCCGGATGGCGGGGCCTCGCAGCCGGCGTGCTCCCTGCGACCGTCCGGGCGATGCGGTCGCTCGGCGCGAGCGAGGTGCACGCCCTGCTCGGCCCGTGCATCCATCCCTGCTGCTACGAGTTCGGCTCCGCTGCGCTCGCGTCGGTCTCCGCTGCAGTCGGTGCGACGGTGGCGGGCACGACGACGAGCGGAGAGCTGGCACTCGACGTCCCCGCCGCCGTGTCCGCCTCGCTCGCAGCGGTGGACGTCGAGCTCGACACCTCTGCGACCAGGTGCACCTCGTGCGAGGTCGACCGCCACTGGTCGCACCGCGCCCGTGCCGAGCCCGAGCGCCAGGCTGGCGTGGCGTGGCTGACGTGAGCGACACCGTCGGCCCGTCACCCGCCGTCGACCCGTCGGCTGTTGCCGAGCGGGTGGAGGAGGTGCGCGCTCGCATCGCACGCGCCGGCGATCCCGACCGGGTGCGGCTGGTGGCCGTGACGAAGGGCTTCGGCCCCGATGCCGTCGCTGCTGCGCTCGCTGCGGGCGTCCACGACCTCGGGGAGAGCTACGCCCCTGAGCTCGCGGCGAAGGCGCTCGCCACGCAGTCGGCTGGTCCCGAGGTGCGCTGGCACTTCGTCGGTCGGCTGCAGTCGAACAAGGTGCGCCGCCTCGCTGGCGTCGTGCACCTCTGGCACAGCGTCGATCGGCGCAGCGTGGTGGACGCGCTCGCGCGCCACGCCGCTGGCGCCACCGTGCTCGTCCAGGTCAACGTGACCGGTGCGCCCGGGCAAGGGGGGTGCGAACCGACGGCGGTGCCCGAGCTCGTCGCCGAGATCGGCGCCCGAGGGCTGGAGGTCACCGGGCTCATGTGCGTCGGGGCGCCGGGTGGGCCGACGGCCGCTCGTCCTGGCTTCCGTCGCCTGCATGCGCTCGCCGACGATCTCGGCATCGCCGAGTGCTCGATGGGGATGAGCGGCGACCTCGAGGCTGCCGTCGAAGAGGGCGCCACGATGGTGCGCGTGGGCACGGCGCTGTTCGGCGCCCGCCCTGCGCCCCGCGCTGGTCCGCGTGGCGGGGCGACCGGGCTGCGACACTAGGGTCACGGCCAAGGAGGGTCTCGCGCACGATGACGACCATGTGGAAGAAGGCGATGCTCTACCTCGGGCTCGGCCCCGACGACGAGTACGACGACTACGACGTCGACGACCGAGAGGTCGCATCGGTGGGCAGGTACACGCCGCCGGAGCCGCCCGAGCAGCCGGGTGGCGCGGTCCGGCCGCTCCCGCGCGAGCACCTGGCCCCGCCGGAGCCGCCCGTCGTCTCCGCGGTGCGCCGCACCGGGGTGGTCCGACCCCTCACCGCCGCCCCGTCGAGCTCGAAGCCCTTCGCCGTCGCACCGGCGTCGTTCAACGACGCCCAGGAGGTGGCTGACAAGTTCATGGCCAACACCCCCGTCATCATGAACCTGGAGCGGGTCGACCGCGAGCTGTCGCGTCGCCTCGTCGACTTCGCCAGCGGCCTCTGCTACGGCATGAAGGGGCAGATGGAGAAGGTGACGACCTCGGTGTACCTGCTCACCCCGTCCAACGTCGAGGTCTCCGCCGAGGAACGTCGCAAGCTCCAGCACGGCGGTCGCTGAGTGTTCGGCGGCAACATCCTCTGCACGATCGGCAACCTCTACCTCTTGGCCATCTTCGCCAGGATCGTCGTCAGCTGGTTCCCGGTGCAGCCCGGCAGCGCGTTCGCCTCCGTCGTGAGCTTCCTCTACACGATCACCGAGCCCGTGCTCGGGCCCCTCCGCCGAGCGATCCCTGCGCTGCGCATGGGCGGGATGGGACTCGACATGTCGCCGATCATCGTCGTGCTCGGCATGCAGCTGCTCGTCCTGCCGCTGCTCTGCAACCTGTAGCGCGCACGGACGGCGCCCGCAGTCGGGATCCCCGGTCGGCGATGAGCGCATCGGTAGGCTCAGCGCATGGACGTGTCTCCCAAGCTCCTGCGGGAGGTCGAGTTCCGCGAGCAGTGGCGGGGCTACAACCCCGACGAGGTCGACGACTTCCTCGAGCGCCTCGCCGTCGCGCTCGGCCAGCTCCAGGACCAGCTCCGCGACGCCGTCGACCGTGCCAACCGGGCGGAGCGTCGAGTCATCGAGGGCTCGGGTGACGAGGGGGAGCTGCGCCGCACCCTGGTGCTCGCGCAGCGAACCGCTGATGCCGCCCTCGAGGAAGCCCGCCAGGAAGCTGCCGTGGTGTCCGCTGAGGCCGAGGCACACGCTGCCGACGTGCGCCGAGCAGCCGACGAGGTCGCCGCTGCGGTGGTGGGCGAGGCAGAAGGCCGAGTGGCTTCTGAGCTGGCTCCGCTGCTCGCCCAGCGGGATGCACTCGAAGGTGACGTGGAGGCGCTGCGCGGGTGGGCAGCCGAGATCCGGGCCCGGATGGTCGACGAGCTGCGCCAGCAGCTCGCGTGGCTCGAAGGCGGCGAGTCTGCGCTGCCCGAACCTCCTGATGTCCTGGCGATGGAGCTGCCGGCGCCGTCCGAGCCGCCCGAGCGGTCGGACCACGCGCTCGACGACCAGCCGGGGGGTGAGGTGCTGGTCGACGATGCACCCGACACGCGCGGGTCCGCCTTCGACGACGCAGGGTCGTGGGGCGAGCCGGTCGGTGATGACACCGGTGGCATCGCTGCGCACGACGCCGATGCGACGGGCCTGTACGACGCGCTCGCCGAAGACGACGACGGTGAGGGCGGTGCCCTCGCAGCTGCCGCCGTCGATGACCCGTTCCTCGCCGAGCTGCGGCGTGCCGTGACCGACGATGAGCCACTCGGACCGCGTGAGCGCTCGTACGACGAGCACGACGACGAGGCAGGAGAGGGCGACGCGGACGGCGAAGACCCTGACGACGATCTGTCGTCCTCGGTGTTCCGACGCCGTCGCCGACGATAGGTCGACAGCCGTCGATCGTTGCGACGGCTCGCGCTGACCGAACCTAGGATGCGCCGCGTCCTGTCGACCGTAGATGGAGAGCCCCACCGTGCTTGTACTGATCAGCTTCGTCTTGGTCCTCGTGGCCACCGGCCTGCTGGTGGTCGGCCTGCTGCAGGATGATGGGGCCACCCTCATCTACATCTCGATCGCATGCAGCATCGCCGCCGGCGTCATCCTCGGCGTGGCGGTGAAGGTGGCTCGGCCCAAGACGGCGGGCGCCGCACCGTCGTCCGGCGCTGCCGACCAGGAGACCGAGCTGGTTGGAGCGAGCGGTTCGACAGCAGCAGCAGCGTCCACGACGCCGCCCCCGCCGACGCAGACCTCGGCGCCGATCTCGGCCGAGCCGGTCACGGCCGTGGTGCCGGTCGTGGCTGCGCCCGCTCCTGTGGTGGAGCCGGCGCCCGAGCCGATGCTGGCCGACGACGTCTTCGAGGACGACGAGACCGAGGACGACACCTTCGAGGACGACGCCGACTTCTTCCCGATCGCCGACTACGACGACCTGCGGGTCGGTGAGATCGTGCCGCTCCTGCCCGAGCTGTACGCCGACGAGCTCGACGTTGTCGAGGCTCGGGAGCGGGCCGGCAAGAACCGGTCGTCGATCATCACCCGCCTCCAGGCGCTGCGAGCCGGGGCTGCGACGGACGACGAGGTCGCGACCGGCGTCGGAGGCGTGACCACGTCTGAGGTCATCGAGGACGAGTGGGCCGCCGCTGACGACGAGTGGGAGGCCGCCGACACCGACGACTTCTTCATCGGTGACTACGACGACATGCGCGTGGGCGAGGTGCGCGACCTGCTGCCGACCCTGAGCGACGACGAGCTGCGTCAGGTGCGGGCTCGTGAGGTCGCCGGTTCGAGTCGCAAGATGGTGCTCGCAGCCATCGACCGCCAGCTCGACGAGCGTGCACCCGTCCCGCAGCGAGGTGCTCGCCCCAGCAAGGCCGCTCCGGCCAAGAAGGTCGCGGCAGCCAAGAAGGTCGCAGCGGCAACGCGCACCACGACAGGGACCGGACGCGGTGCGGTGTCCACCAAGAAGGCGGCCTCGGCGAAGGCGGCGACCAAGAAGGCGTCGGCCACGCGGTCACCGGCCAAGCGCACCCCGAGCCCGAAGCGCTAGCTCGCCTCGATCGACGGGCGCTCGGCGCGCCCTGCTCCGGTGCGGGTCAGGCGCACCGAGATGGGTTCGCCATCGAGCTCGAGTGAGGTCGAACCGGCGGCTGCGTCGTCGCCGACAGCGAGGCTGGTCGCCAGCACCTCGCCGGCGATCCAGCCGCCGTGCACCTCCACGGCGCTGGTGACCAGGCCAGGACCGCTCACCTCGACCTCGACCCGGTCGGCGATGGCGAGGCCCTGCTCCTTGCGCAGGTCGTTCAGGAGGCGCACGAGCTCGCGCGCCGTGCCCTCGACCCGGAGGTCGTGGTCGAGCTCGAGGTCGAGCGCCACCGCTGCGGGCCCGTCCTGGGCGAGGGCGAGATCCCCGTGGGCCGTGGCCCGCACCTCGACCTCCGCTGACGTGAGGATGACGCCGGCGACCTCGACCTCGCCGGTGTCCTCGAGGGCGCGCTGCAACGCCGACCCGTCCGCGGCTGCGAGGGCCGCCTTGACGTCGTTGACCTTCGAACCGAGGCGAGGGCCGAGGGCACGGAAGTTCGGGACCACCGTCCAGCTCACGAGGCTGCCGAGCGTGTCGACGTCCTCGAGCACCTTGACGTTGAGCTCGTCGGCGATCTCGGCCCGCACCTCCTCGGAGAGGGTCGCGCCAGGGTGGAGGAGGAGCGCTCGGCGCAGGGGCTGGCGGGTGCGGACCTTGGCGTCGGTCCGCGCCGCACGACCGAGGGCGACGAGGGCTCGAGCGGCGGCCATCTCCTCGCCGAGGCGCTCGTCGCCGTCGGGGGCGGGCGTGGGCCAGTCGGCTGCGTGCACCGACAGCTCGCCGGTGAGGGAGCGCCACAGCTCGTCGGCCAGGAACGGCGTGAACGGTGCGAGGAGCTGTGCGGTGCGCACGAGGCAGTGGTGGAGCGTGGCATGGGCGAGGGGGTCAGACGCCTTCCAGAACCGGGGGCGGCTCCGGCGGACGTACCAGTTGGACAGGTCGTCGACGAGGGTGGCGATCCGCTGGGCTGCGGTGAGGGCGTCGAAGCCCTCGAGGGCATCGGTGACCACCCTCGTCGCGTCGTCGACCTCACGGAGGATCCAACGGTCGAGCACGTGGCTGGCGTCTGGCGCTGGCGACGTCGGCGTCCACGCTGGTGGAGGGGACCACCCGTCGAGGTCGGCGTAGGTGGAGAAGAACGAGAAGACGTTCCAGAGCGTCAGCAGGGTCTGGCGCGTGGACTCTCGGATGCCGTCCTCGAAGACGCGCCGCGCCGACCAGGGCTGACCGGCGGAGAAGAAGTACCACCGCAGCGCGTCGGCGCCCTGTGTGTCGAAGACGTGCCACGGGTCGATGATGTTGCCCTTGGACTTCGACATCTTCTGACCGTCGGCATCGACGATGAAGCCGAGGCACACCACGTTGCGGTAGGGGGTGGTGTCGAAGACGAGGGCGTTGACGGCGAGCAACGAGTAGAACCACCCGCGCGTCTGGTCGATCGCCTCGCAGATGAAGTCGGCAGGGAACGACGACTCGAACGTGGCGTCGTCGGCGAACGGGAAGTGGTGCTGCGCCGAGGGCATGGATCCCGAGTCGAACCACGCATCGAGCACCGGGGCGAGCCGGCGCGCCTCGGCGTCGCAGCCGTCGTGGTGGCACGGGAAGGTGATCTCGTCGACGTGGGGTCGGTGCAGGTCGAGCCCCGACAGATCCCGCCCCGCCCGCTCGGCCAGCTCGGCCACCGATCCGATGCACGTGTCGTGGCCACCTTCGCATCGCCACATCGGGAGGGGGGTCCCCCAGTAGCGGTCGCGAGACAGCGCCCAGTCGACGTTGTGCTCGAGCCACTTGCCGAAGCGGCCGTCCTTGATGTGGTCCGGGTGCCAGCCGATCGTGGCGTTCTCGGCCATGAGCTCGTCCCGGCGCTGCGACGTGCGGGCGAACCACGAGGTCTTCGCCCAGTAGATGAGGGGCGTGGAGCACCGCCAGCAGTGCGGGTAGCTGTGGAGGTAGGGCTCGGCCCGCACCAGCAGGCCTGCAGCGTCGAGGTCGGCGATGATCGCGTCGTCGGCAGCCTTCACGCCGAGGCCGGCGTAGGGGCCCGCCGCCTCTGTGAAGGTGCCGTCGGCAGCGACGGGGTTGAGCACGGGGAGCCCTTCGGCTCGACCGATCGCGGCGTCCTCCTCGCCGAACGCGGGGGCGAGGTGGACGATGCCCGAGCCGTCGTCGGTGCTGACGTAGTCGGCGGCCACGACCCGCTCGGCAGCGTCGGCCTCGCCCGGCTTGTAGGCAACGGTCGTGAACGGCCGGTCGTAGCGCGCACCGACGAGGTCGCGCCCCACGCCCCGCCACACGATCTCGCCGGCCGGAGGGCCTCCCTCTGCGCCGGGGAACAGCCGTGGCGCTGCGGCCTCGGCAAGCACGACGTCGCCGCTGCCGTCCGCGGGCCGGAGGCGCACGTAGGCGATCTCGGGGCCGACGGCTGCAGCCACGTTCGAGACGAGCGTCCAGGGGGTGGTGGTCCACACCACGAGGTCGGCGCCGGCCCCGCCTGGGACCGAACCGTCCCGGAGCGGGAACCTGACGTAGGCACTGGGGTCGGTGACGTCTCGGTAGACCCCGGGCTGTCCCATCTCGTGGCTCGAGAGGGTGGTGCCGCACCGGGGGCAGTAGGGCGAGACCCGGTGACCCTCGTAGAGGAGCCCCTTGTCCCACAGCTGGCGCACCAGCCACCACACCGACTCGATGTAGGTGTCGTCGAGGGTCCAGTAGGCGTCCTCGGTGTCGATCCACACCCCTGCCCGCTCGGTGAGCGAGGTGAAGTCGCTGACGTAGCGCTGCACCGACGCACGGCAGCGCTCGTTGAACGCAGCGACGCCGTAGGCCTCGATGTCGGCCTTGGAGCGGAGCCCGAGCTCCTTCTCCACCTCCACCTCGACGGGGAGCCCGTGGCAGTCCCAGCCACCCTTCCGGGGCACGTTGCGCCCCCGCATCGTCTGGAAGCGCGGGTAGAGGTCCTTGAAGACCCGGGCCCACACGTGGTGGACCCCGGGGCGACCGTTCGCCGTGGGCGGTCCCTCGTAGAAGATCCACGGCTCGCCGTCCTTGCGGCTGCGTCGGACCTCGCCGATCACGTCCTCCTCGGCCCAGCGGGCGAGCACGCGCGCCTCGAGCGAGACGAGGTCGAAGGGCTCCACGGGGCCGAAGGGCATCGCCACAGCGTATTGGCCTGCGGGGACCGCTCTGGAGGTGGTTCCGGCGTCGACGTCGTGGGGCGGCCGGTCGAGGTGGTATCGTCCGGCGCCATTTTCTCCGATGAAGGGCCGCGCCATGCCCAGAGCGACCAAGTCGAGCGACGCAACCATCCCGGCCAAGAAAGCGATCCCGGCAAAGAAGGCTGCAGAGGAGGCCGCGCCCGCCAAGGCGGCCGCCCCCGCGGCGTCGAAGGCCGCCGCATCGAAGGCCCCGGCCAAGAAGGCTGCTCCTGCGAAGGCACCGGCAGCGAAGGCGGCTCCAGCGAAGGCACCCGCAGCGAAGAAGGCTGCGCCGGCGAAGAAGGCCGTCGTCCCCGGTGGCGACAAGTTCCTGGAGGCGCAGCGTGTGCTCCTCCTCGAGGAGCGTGATGCCCACACCAAGCAGGCCGCGGGCCTGCGGGCCGAGGCCGAGCAGCTGGCCGAGGAGCGCGATCCCGGTGACGTCCAGTTCGACGAGGAGTCGGGTCAGGGCGACACGATGAACGTCGAGCGCGAGCGAGACCTCGCGCTGTCGGCACAGGCCCTCCAGCAGGTCCAGGAGATCGACGTCGCCTTGGCGAAGATCGACAAGGGCACCTACGGGCTGTGCGAGCGCTGCGGCAACCCGATCCCGAAGGAGCGCCTGCAGGCGCTGCCGTGGGCTGCGCTCGACGTGAGCTGCAAGAGCATGGGCTTCGCCCGTCGGTAGCACCGGCGCCCGTAGGGTGGGTGCGGTGGGAGAGCCCTCTGTGCGCGCGCCCGACGCGCCGCCCCGTCGCACCAGCCTCCGGTCGTCGATCGGCGTGGCGACTGTCGTCGTCGCCGTCGACCAGCTGACGAAGACGTGGGCCCTGCGGTCCCTCGACGACCAGACCATCGACCTGGTCGGCTCGCTGCGCCTGCGACTGGTGTTCAACACCGGCAGCGCGTTCAGCTTGGCGTCGGGGCTCGGACCGGTGCTCGCCATCGTCGGTGTCGTGGTCGTGGTCGCACTGCTGCGCGCCGGGAGGGACGTGGAGGGCTGGCCGGCGCGCCTCGCGCTCGGTCTCGTGCTCGGTGGGGCGATCGGCAACCTCATCGACCGAGCGCTCCGGGTGGGAGACGGCTTCCTCGGCGGTGCAGTCGTCGACTTCGTCGACCTCCAGTGGTGGCCGGTGTTCAACGTGGCAGACGTCGGCATCACCGTGGGTGCGCTGCTGCTCGCCATCGCCGTCGGTCGAACCAGTGACGACGATGTGGCGGACGCGCCACCGGGCGTGGGGTCGGCGTGATCAGGACCGAGGTGGTCCCCGACGCGCTCGACGGCGAGCGGGTCGACCGGGTGGTGGCGATGCTGACGGGCCTGCCGCGCTCGGAGGTGGCGGTCCTCGTCTCCGAGGGAGCGGTGCGCCTGCGAGACGCCGAGGTCCGGTCGCGGTCGGTCAAGGTGGCGTCGGGCGACATCGTCGAGGTCGACGTCCCCGAGGTCGATGCGATCGCACCGGTGGACGGCAGAGGCGCAGAGGTGTCGTTCCACGTCGTCTACGCCGACGACCACGTGATCGTCGTCGACAAGCCACAGGACCTCGTCGTCCACCCCGGTGCCGGCAACCCGTCCGGCACGCTCGCCCAGGGCATCGTCGCCCGCTACCCGGAGGTGGCGTCGGTGGGCGAGCCGGACCGGCCGGGCATCGTGCACCGACTCGACCGGGGCACCTCGGGCCTGCTCGTGGTCGCGAGGACCGAGGACGCCCGCGCCTCGCTCGTCGGCCAGCTCGCCAGCCGCCAGGTCACCCGCCGGTACCTGGCACTCACGTGGGGTCACCTCGACAGCCCCCGCGGGGTCGTCGACGCACCGATCGGCCGCTCGAAGCGCGACCCGACGAAGATGGCGGTGACGACCCGGGGCAAGGAGGCGCGCACGGCGTACCACGTGGAGCAGCGCTTCGCCGAGCCCGTGGCGCTCGACCTCCTCGGCTGCACCCTCGAGACCGGGCGCACCCATCAGATCCGGGTCCACCTCGCAGCCGTCGGCCACCCCGTCGTCGGCGATGCCCGCTACGGCGGGGTGCGGGAGTCCCTCGACGTGCCCCGGCCGTTCCTCCACGCCCGCCAGCTCGCCTTCGACCACCCGGCGACGGGGGAGCGGGTCACGTTCGAGGCTGCGCTGCCCGAGGACCTCAGCGCCGTGCTCGCCGGGCTCGTCCCGGTCGAGGAGGATCCGCTCGTCTGAGGCTGGTCGTGGGGGCGGGCTCAGCTCGTTCGAGCTGAGGCGGCGGCGGGGCCGAGTGCCCGGGTCACGCAGTCGGCCAGCGTGTAGCCGTCGAGGTGGCGACGCATGTGGTCGCCGACGTCGGCCCACACGGTGAGCAGCACGCACTGACCCTCGTGGTCGCACGCACCGTCCTCGTGGGGCTGGCCGAAGTCACCCACCGCGATCGGTCCGTCGACGGCGGCGACGATCTCTCCGAGGGTGATGTCGGACGGTGAACGAGCGAGGACGTAGCCGCCACCAACGCCTCGCTTCGAGCGGACGATGCCCGCCCCCTTCAGTGCGAGGAGGATCTGCTCCAGGTAGGGCTGGGGGAGCCCGGTCCGTTCGGCGATGTCGCGCACCGACGTGGGTCCCTCGTGCTCGACGTGCAGCGCGAGGGAGAGCAGCGCCCTGCTGGCGTAGTCGCCGCGCGTGGAGACCTTCACCTCATCCATCGTAGGGCGTGACGTCGCCGCGGCACGGTGCTCGCCCCCCTGATGTGCGCGACACCCGGTGACCTGCTGGACTCGGTCCACGACCCGACCGATGGGGCGACGAGCGCCGCCCACGTGCGGCGACGAACCGAGGCGCAATGGAACCGCTGATCCCTGACTACGACGGAGCGTGCCTCTC
>JBBSLC010000066.1:0-15891 GCA_038255685.1 Acidimicrobiales bacterium
AAGCAGATCGAGTCGTCGAGGTCGCCGGCCTTCACCTGGTTCGTGACGATCCAGACGTGGCCGTTCCAGACGGTCTGGTCCTGGAACTGGTTCGTGGCGAAGCCCTCGGAGACGCCATCGCCGAGCAGGACCCACTCGGGCGTGTAGCCGATCTGGCTCGCCGCCTTGGACTGCTGGGTCTCGATCCCGCCCGGCCAGAGGATCGTGGTGACGCCAGCTCCCTGGAAGGCAGCCATGTTCTGGGTCGCGAAGTCCGGAGTCGTGGAGTTGTCCTGCGCGTAGCCGCTCCGGGGGAAGCTCCGCTCCACCTCGACGGTGATCCCGCACTTCTCGAGCAGCGGACGGACCGCCTGCTGGAGCTTCGTGAGCTCGGGCCGGTCCGGGTCCCCGGAGACGAGGAGCCCGTACGTGCGGGGCTGACCGTTCTGTGCGGGGCTGCCGAACGCGACGGGCTTGCCGGCGATGCGCGTGCAAACGAAGGAGGCGTACTGGCGAGCCTGGATCTCGAGCGTCGGCAGGTAGCCCCAGATGAACTTCGGGTACTCGGCGAAGAACGCCGCCTCGCGCCCGAGGAACGACCCGAAGTTGAGCACCCCCCGCTGCGCCATCGCCTCGAGGTAGGCGTCGTTGTTGGTCTGGCCGTAGCTCAGCACGGCGAACGGCTTGATCTTGTTGAAGTTGTCGATGGCGTCAGCACGACGCGCCTCGGGGCTGTCGTCGTTGCCGCTGTAGTACACGAAGAACCGGACGAAGCGCCCGTAGGTCTGGTAGCGCTCGTTGTAGTAGCGCTGCCAGACCCGCAGCGTCCGCACGAGCACGTGCTCCGTCTCACCGTTGGCGGGCGGCTGGCCGAGGTCGAAGTAGGTCTGGTCCGGCGTCGACTCGTTGCCCTCGCTGCGGGTCAGGTACGTGATGAACCCCTCCAGGTAGAAGAGGATCCGCACCTCCTCGGCGGAGACGCCCTGGTAGGTCTCGCCGAAGTTGTCGCCGTCGAAGAAGGCCTGGCACGGCGGGGAGAGGGGGTCCTCGGTCTGGCGGGGTGGGTTGCCGATGCAGCGCTTCGTCGACGGGGTCTTCACGTCGGGGGCGATGTCGCCGGGCGGCGGCAGGCTGGGATCCAGCTCTGAGGGAGGCGGGGGCGTCTCCCCGCCGGCGCCTGGACCGTCGCCGCCGAGTGCACCGTCACCGGTCACCCCGGTGTTGCTGGCGAGCCCGAGCGACGCCAGGTTCCCAGCCGGGGGAGGCACGTCGGTGTTGTCCTCTGGTGGGACCGGGGCGAACTCGAGGGTCTGGCTGGGGTTGGTCTGCGGCAGGTTGAGCGACGAGGGCAGCACGACGAGGGCGATCAGCACGGCAGCGAAGAGCGCGAGCAACGGGGGGTACTTGCGCGTCCAGTCGGGTGAGCCGCTGGTCGTCCCCACGCGTGGGGCGATCGTCGCTTCTGCCATTGGAGCTCCTGTCGGGCGTGGAGGTTCGTGCTGCTGCGTCGGGGTCCCGACGAAGCGGCTCGTCCACATGTACGCCACGCACGGCGCTGACTCCTCCTCCGATTCGTTACGAATCGGTTAATCAGGACACAGGCGCGCGGTCACATTGGGACGTCGAAGGTCACGCAGCGGGCCGCCCTGTGCTGTTACGGGCGCATGAATGGGACGAAGCGTGCAGGAGACGCCCCGTCGACGACGAAACATCAAGCAGGCCCGTCGGGCCCTCTCCCACACCCACACGAGGACTGAGACCATGGCCACGACCACCCGTCCCCGCCGAAAGCTCACGGCGAACCGCGCTGTCGAGCTGACTCCCACCAACGGCTCGGCGCCCGCCGGCGGGATGGACGGCGCCACGTTCAAGGCGAACTTCGACCGGGTCGCCGCCAACGTCGAGACGGTCATCAAGGGCAAGACCGACGTGGTGCGCCTCGCCCTCGTGGCCATGCTGTGCGAAGGCCACATCCTGTTCGAGGACCTGCCGGGGACCGGCAAGTCGATGCTCGCTCGGGCACTCGGCACGTCGATGAACGCCCAGACGGGCCGGGTGCAGTGCACCCCCGACATGCTCCCCGGCGACATCACCGGGTCGTCGATCTACAACCAGGGCGAGGGCTCCTTCGAGTTCCGACCCGGCCCGATCTTCACGAACATCCTCCTCTCCGACGAGATCAACCGGGCGACCCCGAAGACCCAGTCGGCGCTCCTCGAGGCGATGGCCGAGCGCCGCGTCACGGCCGATGGCACCACCTACGACCTGCCTCGCCCCTTCCTCGTCCTCGCCACCCAGAACCCGGTGGAGCAGGCCGGGACGTTCCCCCTCCCCGAGGCGCAGCTCGACCGCTTCCTCTTCAAGCTGTCGATGGGCTACATGGGCCGTGAGGCGGAATACGAGGTGATGTTCGACAACGCCGTGCGCCTCTTGATCGACGACCTGCAGCCGGTCATCGACATCGCCGACGTCCAGGAGATGATCGAGTTCGCCGCCACCGTCGAGGTCTCACCCGAGGTCGGGTACTACATCGTCGACCTCGTCGCGGCGACGCGCAACGACGCAGCCATCGCCGCCGGCGGCAGCCCCCGGGCGACCATCGCCCTGCTGCGGGCGGCACGCGTGCTCGCCGCCAGCGACGGCCGCCGCCACGTCTACCCCGACGACGTGCGAGCGGTGCTGCGGCCCGTCCTCGGCCACCGCGTCATCATCAACCCCGACGCCATCCTCCGGGGTGAGACGGCTGCGGCCGTCCTCGAGCGGGTCACCGGTGCCGTCAAGCCGCCCGTCTCGGGTCGTCGTGACGAACCTGCGCTCGCCGGCGTCGGGGCGTGACCGTCGCGGTCGGCGCCGGGCGAGGACCCCGCCGCCAGCGCAAGGCGACGGTCGGCACCGCGCCCTCGGGCGGCGTGCGTGCCCGGCTCGACCGGCTCGGTGAGGCGCTCGCACCTCGCGCCATCTCCCGGCGGGCAGCGGCGCTCCAACGCCGCCTCGGGATCACCCGCAGCGGCCAGATCGCCTTCGGCGGCTTCATCCTCCTCTGGATCATGGCGCGCGTCGTCGCCGGCCAGGCCATGTACGTCTTCGCCTACGGGCTGCTGATCCTGCTCGTCGTGAGCTACCTGATCGCCCCGCGCCGCCTCAAGCTCGAGGGCACGCGGACCGGGCTGTTCCCGAGGACCCAGGAGGGCGACCGGCTCGAGGTGCGCCTGAGCCTGACTGCCAAGCGGCGGCTGGCCACCTTCATCCTGGAGGAGCGCGTCCCCGAGCGGCTGGGCAGCTCCGTCCGCGTCCCCGTCACCAAGCTGGCCACCGGCGAGACCCTCGAGCACTCCTACGGCCTGCGCTGCAACCGGCGCGGCGTCTACCAGATCGGGCCGCTCGTGGCCGTGGCCGGTGACCCCCTCGGGCTCTCCCAGCGGGAGACGATCGTGGCCGAGCCCTTCGAGCTGCTCGTCCATCCCCGCATCGAACTCGTCTCGGACCGTCCACTCACCCGCCAGTTCGAGGACCCGCCCATCCGACCTCCCGTGTCGAAGCCGTGGCCCTCAGGGCTCGAGTTCTACGGCATGCGCGAGTACGTCCCCGGTGACGACCTCCGACGCATCGTGTGGCGGGCCTCGGCGAGGACCGGGAAGATCATGGTCCGCGAGGCCGAGCAGGGCATCACCGACCACGTGACGATCATCCTCGACACCGATCGCGGCGTGCACAGCAAGGACGGCGAGGGCCTGTCGGACTCCTTCGAGACTGGTGTCCGAGCAGCGGCCTCGCTCGCCGCCAGGCACCTGCGCGAGGGCTACGAGGTGAAGGTGCAGGCGAACGGCGGCCCGCTCACCCGGGCGCTGCGCGGCCCGTCGTCGCAGCTGTTGATGCTCGACGCCATGGCCAAGGTCGAGCTCGACCGTGAGCCGCTGACCAAGGCCATCATGCGCCTCGTCAACTCGCCCCAGCGCGACGCGCACAACATCTTCGTGACGCCGCGGCTCACCGCCACCGAGGCCGGACAGCTCCGGCTGCTGCTGAACACCGGGGTCTCGGTCCTCGTCGTCGCGCTGCTCTGGGACGAGGAGCACGCCGGCACGATCGGCGTCGCAGCCTCGCTCGGCTGCCAGGTCGTCGGCGTGCGCCCCGACGAGGACCTCGCGTCTGCGCTCTTCCAGGACATCGGCGCAGGGAACCGGCTCTGATGACCGCGACCCTCGAACCCACCCGCACGGGACCTGACGACGAGCAAGTGACGGGTGGTCCTCCGGTCGGCGGCCTCGAAGACGAGCTCGACGCGGCGGCGGACGCCAGCGTCGCTGCCGAGGACGAGGCAGCCGAAGAGGAGCGCCCGGCGACCCGACTCGCCATCGCCATCGCGCTGCCGACGATCGCCACTGCGGTCATGGTCGGCGGGGTGTTCATCGAGATCTCCGGGCGCGTCTACGCCGGGCTCGCCGGGCTCGCCGGTGTCGGCCTCGCCGTCCTCGCCAGCCGCATGCGCCGCCCGGCCCTGGCGAACGCGGTCATCGGCGTCGGGCTGTTCGCCATCGGCCTGCTGAGCGTCCTGCCCTCCGGCATCGGCAACGTCTTCGACGTGCAGGAGCTCGCCGGGGAGGCCGCCCGCTCGGGTGACGTGCTGCGCCCACCCGTCCCCTTCGATCCCGGGTGGATGGCGATCGTCGGCTGGCTGATGGGGATCGTCGGCTTCAGCGCCACCTGGGTCGCCGTGGTCGTTCGCCGCCCTGCGCTCGGGCTGCTCCTGCCCATGCCCATCGCTGCGTTCGCCGGCATCAGCGTCCCCGACGACGCCCAGGTGCCGAGCGGCCTCGCCGTGCTCGTGCTCTTCGCCATCGGCCTGGGGCTCCTCTCCTCCGAGCAGTCGGTCGGCGTCGGCGACGAGCGCCCCTCCCTCGGCTACGAGCTGCGCAAGGCCCTCAAGGCGCTGCCGCTCATCGCCGTGGTGACCGTCGCCCTCTACCTGCTCGCCCAGACCGACTTCCTCTTCCCCCCGCCCGTCATCGACCCGGCCCAGGAGCCGCAGGAGCCGCAGACGGTGCCCCTGACCGAGGTCGAGGACCGGGTCCTGTTCTCCGTCGTCTCCGAGCTCAGCGGTCCGTGGCGGGTCGGGGTCCTCGACGTCTACAACGTCGAGGACGGGACCTGGCGGCTGCCGCCCTTCGCCGAGAGCGAGCTCGACGAGGTCCCGACCGACGGCTTCGTCGACCGCCGCCTCGTGCCGGCGGTCAACGCCGAGTTCACCGTGGCCGGCCTCGGCGGCTCGGTCCTGCCCGGCCTCCCCAACACCGTCGGCATCATCGCCGACGGCCCCGAGCTGTCCTACGACGCCCGCAGCGGGAACATCCGCGTGAGCCAGGGCCAGGTCGAGGCGGGGCTGACCTACACCGTCGCCGCCGCCGGCCTCCCCTCCATCGAGGACCTGCAGCAGACGGTCACGCCGGTCCCCGAGGACAAGCGCCGCTTCCTCGAGGCGCCCGACATGCCGCCGGCAGCAGCGACCCTCGTCGCCCAGGCCGAGGCCGACTTCACGAACCGCTGGGACCGCTTCGACTTCCTGCGGACCTATGTCCTCGACAACGTGGTCGCCTCGGGGCCTGGCAGCCCGGTGGCGATCCCGCCCGAGCGGGTCCAGGAGATCCTCACCGACCTCGAGGGCTCCCCCTACGAGATCGTGGCGCTGCAGGCGCTGTTCGCCCGCTGGGTCGAGGTGCCGTCCCGGCTGGGGTACGGCTTCGACGGCGGCGAGGTCGTCGACGACGTCCTCCAGATCCGCCCCCGCAACGGGGCGACCTTCCCCGAGGTGTACTTCGAGGGCTTCGGGTGGTTGCCGGTCATCGGGACGCCCAAGCAGGCGGAGCCCTCCGTCGGCAGCGACAGCGGTGAGCAGCAGACCGATCCGAACATCGTCCCGAGCGACGACATCGCCGTGCAGATCCTCCTGCCGGTGCTCGTCCCGGCAGGAAGCGTCCTCGGTGAGCAGATCCTGCGGATCGTGCTGATCGTGATGCCACTTGCTGCGCTCGCTCTGCTGGCCTACACGGTGTGGCCCGCCGTGCGGAAGGCGCGGGTGCGGTCCCGCCGGCGGAGCGCGGCACAGGTGTCTGGGCCTCGTGCCCGCATCGCCCTGGCCTACGCCGAGTGGCGCGACCACGCCGCTGACTTCGGGTTCTCCCAGCCGTCCGACACCCCGCTCATGTTCCTCGACCGCTTCGTCGACGACGACGAGCACACCGAGCTCGCTTGGCTCACCACCCGGTCGCTGTGGGGTGACCTCAGGAGCGAGGCCGACGGCGACATGGCGAGCGCGGCCGAAGAGCTCTCCCGCACGTTGCGCCGCCGCTTGGCATCCCTGCAACCGGGGACGATGCGAGCCGTCGCAGCGGTCTCGCGCATCTCGCTCCGCGCACCCTACGCGCCAGACACCGACCTGACCCGCCACAGCGGGCGACCGAGCCGCAAGTCCCGCAAGGAGCGCGCTGATGCAACCGTCTGACCTCACCCGGCGGATCGGCGTCGCCCTTGCGCTCGCCCTCACGGTGACCGCATGCGTGAGCCCGGACGACCCGGGCGTGAGCATCGAGGCCTTCGAGGCAGACCTGGTGTTCGGCTTCGAGGAGCCGGCTCCGGTGCCTGCGCCGCCGAACTTCGTCCCTGCTGCACCGCCCCCGGCACCAGCCTCGACTGGATCCGTCCCGACCACCCGACCCTCGGCATCGCTGACGCCGACGCCGACCTTCCCCCCTGCTGACGACAAGGCGTTCCTGAGCCGGATCCCACCCACGAGCACTCGCAAGGAATGTCCCCCGGCGGCCCGTGAGGCCTTCCCCGCTGAAGTGGCCGGGCTCCAGGTGATGACCCTGCCGAAGGTGGGACTGTCTCGCTGGAAGCAGAGCGGCACGCAGACGATCCCGAACATCGGCGAGCTCCCGATCCAGGGCTTCGAGAACCGCACGGTCACTGACGTCGAGCTGCTGCGGGGGACACCCGAGGAACCGCTCGAGCTCGCCTATCGGACGACGCAGCCGGAGTTCTCCGACCCGAACGTCGTCGTCGAGTCGGGCTTCCGGCTGAAGACCGACGGCACGACGGCTCGGAACAGCACTGCTGAGCTCCTCATCGACCGCTCGGTCGCCGCCGGCGAGCCGGACCGGGGTCTCGTGCTCGAGTCGATCGACACGCTCGACCGGAGGACCGGTGACGTGCTGTCCTCCGCCACCTACAACCCGCCGGTGCTCTACCTGCCCCTGCAGGTCTTCCCGGGGGAGGAGTACCAGTCGGTGGGCATCGACCCCCGCAGCGGCGCCACGCTGCAGCACACGGCCACGGTGGTCGGGCGCACCCGGGTCGACGCGTGCGGCGACGTCCTGGACGGCTGGCTCGTGGAAGCGACCCAGGTCTTCAGCGGGCCCGGCGGCGCCGTCACGAGGGAGTACGACTATGTCGTCGCCACCCAGTTCGGTGGCCTGCTTGTCTCTGAGCGGGTCCAGAGCTCGACACCCCTCGGTGCGGTCGACGTGACGTTCGACCTCGGCCAGCTCGAGCCCCTCCCGCTCCCCGACGCGATCGAGGGTGAGGGCTGATGCTCGACCGCTTCCTCCCCCAGAACCCCAGGGCGCGCGCCGCCGTCATCTCCGTCGTGGCGATCGTCGCCCTCCTTGTCTTCACCCAGCTCGTCCTGCCGGGAACCGGGGGTGGGAGCCGGGGCACGCCCATGGCCGTGCTCTTCAAGGGCGTCGTCCAGGGAACGGTGACCGCCCTCACGGCCGCCGGGATCATCGTGCTGTTCCGCACCCTGCGGATCGTCAACTTCGCGCAGAGCGCCCTCGGCGTCGCGGGCGCGACCCTTGTGTTCAGCTTCGTGCAGTTCACGTCGGTGCCGTTCCCCATCGCCTTTCTGCTCGGCGTCGCCCTCTCGGCGATCATCGGCTTCCTCACCGGTCTGTTCACGCTGCGCTTCACGAGCTCACCCCGGCTAGTGCTGACGGTGTTCACGATCCTGCTGGCCGGGGTGCTGGCCAGCTTCAGCAATCAGGTGCGAGAGCTGCCGTTCTTCCCCGACACCGACGAGCTCACGATCGGCGAGCTGCTCGGCAACGAGAACCTTCGGCCGCTGCTGCCGTTCCCCGGCTTCTCCTTCGAGATCGGTGACGTGCCGTTCACCTTCGGCTTCCCCGAGGTGTTCGCCATCGAGGTGGCCATCGTGGCCCTGCTCGCGCTCGCCGCCTTCTTCCGCTACACCAAGGCCGGGGTCGCGGTGCGGGCGCTGGCAGAGAACAGCGAGCGTGCATCGCTGCTCGGCATCGGTGTGGGCACGCTCTCGTGCATTGTGTGGGGGATCTCCGGTGCTCTGGCCGGCACCAGCGTCTCCCTCACAGGGATCCTCGTCCAGCCCGGTGTGGCGACCGGCTTCGCTCCCGGCGTGCTCCTCCCCGCCCTGGCTGCTGCGGTGATCGCCAAGCTCCAGAGCCTCCCCGTTGCCGTCGCCGCTGCGGTCGGGATCAGCGTGGCGACGGCGGCTGCCGAGTGGAGCCTGGTTGGCGACCAGCTCGGACTCATCCAGGTCGGCCTGTTCCTCACCGTCGCCGTCGGACTCGTCCTCCAGCGCCGGTCGATGAGCCGCAGCGAGGACGCGTCGGGTTCGTCGTCGTGGCAGGCGACCGACGAGCAGCGCCCGATCCCCAAGGAGCTGCTTGATGTCGCCGGGCTGCGCATCGCCCGCTACGCGGCCCTGGGCCTCGTCCTCGCCGCCGTCCTCGTGTACCCGTTCGTGGTGTCGATCGGCGCAACGAACATCGGCGGCGTCATCGCCATCAACGCCATCGTCGTGCTGTCCCTCGTCGTGCTCACCGGCTGGGCGGGCCAGGTGAGCCTCGGCCAGTACGCCTTCGTCGCCCTCGGCACGGTGATCGGCGGCGCCCTGACGGCGAGCGTCGGGATCCCGTTCTGGTTCGCCGTGCCCATCACCGCAACGATCGTGGGTGGGCTGGCCATGCTCGTCGGGATCCCCGCCCTGCGGGTCAAAGGTCTGCTCCTGCTCGTCACGACGTTCGCGTTCGCCATCGCCGTGCGGGCAGTGCTGTTCGAGGAGCGCTTCTTCGGCTGGCTGCTGCCCGACGCCGTCGAGCGGCCCAGTCTGTTCCTGCTCGACTTCGACGACGAGCGGAGCATGTACTACCTGTGCGTCGGCGCGCTGGTGCTGAGCATCGTCGTCGTTCTCAACCTGCGCAAGAGCCGGTTTGGTCGCGTTCTCATCGCCATCCGGGAGAACGAGGCGAACGTCCAGGCCTTCGGTGTGGCTGCGACGAGGACGAAGCTCTACGCGTTCGCCGTGTCGGGCGGCCTCGCCGGCTTCGCCGGGGCAATCTTCGTCCACCAGCAGCGCGGCGTCTCCGCCGACTCTTTCGGCGCCCAGGCCAGCATCGACGTCTTCATCACCGCCATCTTCGGGGGGGTCAGCTCGGTGCCTGGTGCGCTCATCGGGGCGGCCTACTTCAGCTACGTCAACTACTTCTTCAGCAGCCAGCTCTTCCAGAGCGTGCTCGTGTTCATCATCCCCTTCTACCTCCTGTACGTCGCGCCTGGCGGGGTGGCGTCGCTGCTCAGCAAGGTCCGTGACGCCGGCCTGCGGATCATCGCCCAGCGCCGCCAGATCGTGGTGCCGAGCCTCTTCGCCGACTTCGACGCCGAGGCACTCGAGCGCCGACTGATCCCGCTCGATGAGCCTGTCACCGGAGCGGGCCTCGACGCCCTCGGTGGTCGGCGCTTCGACCTGCCGACTGAGCTGTACGCACGCGGTGGCAGGCGGCTCCTCCAGACGTTCACGCCCACCCGCTCGCGCGAGGCCGACGCCTTCGGGGTCGGCAACCGCATGGACGAGACGACCCCCAAGGCCCCCATCCCTGAGGACGTGCTGGCATGACCGTCACCGATGTCGAGCGCGACGAGATCGAGCCGAAGACCGACCCCACCGTCGACCCCGTCGAGGACCGCTCCGGTGACCTCGGCACCGAGGGCGACCCGACCGCTGACGACGCGGCCAGCGGCGCCGGCGGCCGGATCCGTCAGACCCTGGCGGCCTACAAGGTCATCGGGCGGACGCCCTACGGCTACAAGCCGGCGCTGATCCTCGGCTTCATCGGCTTCGTCGCCTTGTTCGACGGGTTCACCTTCCAGGTTGCGGGCCCTGAGATCGCCCGCGACCTCGAGATCAACGTCGGGACGATCATCAGCGTCCTCGTCATCATCGACACGATCGGCATCTTCGCCGGGATCGCCGTCGGCTACTACGCCGACCGCCACAAGCGCATCCCCATGGTGGGGTTCGGGGCGATCCTCGCCGGGGTCTCCTCGATGATCAGCAGCCGGGGGATGAGCTCGTTCTTCGTGACCTCGGCCCGCAGCTCGGCGAGCATCGGCTCGTACGTCTCCGGTGTGCCGCAGTTCGCGCTGCTGGGCGACTACTACCCGCCGGAGGTCCGCGGTCGGGTGGTGGCCCTCGTCAGCTCCATCCAGCGCTCCGGACGGGTCCTCGCCATCGTCCTCGTCGGCGCGCTCGTCACCAGCCTCGGGTGGCGGGGCACGACCTTCATCTTCGGGATCCCGCTCATCATCGCCGGCATCCTCGCCCTGCTGTTCCTCCGTGAGCCCGTGCGCGGCTACATGGAGCGCAAGGCGCAGGGCGTCGGGGAGGAGGACAGCCTGAGCGAGGACGAGCCGCTCTCCCTCGGCGAGTCGTGGCGGGCCACGATCGGGACGCGGACGATCCGGCGCTTCATGGTCGCAAACGTGATCTCCGAGTGCGGGGACTACGTGGTCGCCCTCTACTTCCCGTTCTTCCTCGCCGAGCGATACGGCCTCAACGCCCTCGAGCGGAGCTTCGTCGCCCTGCCCGCCGTCGCCGCCGCCCTGATCGGTGGTGTGATCGGTGGCAACCTCATCGACCGCTTCGTCCGCCGGAACCCGGCACGGGTCCTGGTCACGGTCGGTGCCTTCGGGCTCATCGCCGCCGCAGGCGTCCTGCTCTACACCCTCCGTCCGCCGATCATCGTCCTCGTCGTCGCCAGCGCCGTCGTGTCGTTCGGCAGTGCCCTACTCGGACCGGCGCGCGCCGTCGTCTTCCTCAACGTGATCCCGCCCGCCATCCGCACCACGGGGCTGCAGATAACCGGTCTCGTCGAGCTCCCGGCCAAGCTGGTGTTCGTCGGGATCGCAGGCCGGTTCTTCGCCGAGTACGGCTACGAGTCGCTCTTCCTCTTCGCCATCCCGTTCATCGTGATCGGGTCGCTCGTCGCCATGACGGCAGGGTCGTTCTACGACCTCGACATCCGGGCGGCGGCCGCATCGGCACTGGCCAGCTCGGATTGGCGGAAGAAGAAGGCGGGCGGCACCTCGACGATGCTCGTCTGCCGTGACGTCGACGTCGCCTACAACGGCGTGCAGGTGCTCTTCGGCGTGGACTTCGACGTCGAGGAGGGCGAGATCGTCGCCCTGCTGGGCACGAACGGCGCCGGCAAGTCCACCCTGCTGCGGGCCATCAGCGGTACCCAGCAGGCCACGAGCGGCGGCATCGTCTTCGACGGGCGCGACATCACCCGCATGCCGCCCCACGAGGTGGCGGCCCGGCGCGTCATCCACATGCCCGGTGGCCGGGGCGTGTTCCCTGGCCTCACGGTCCGCGACAACCTGTTGCTCGGCAGCTGGCTGGACGACGACCCCGCATCGGTCGAGGCCCGCCTCACCGAGGTGTTCGAGATCTTCCCGGTGCTCGCACAGCGGGCCGAACAGCCGGCGACCCTGCTCTCGGGCGGCGAGCAGCAGCAGCTCTCCCTCGCCCAGGCGTTCCTCGCCGACCCGAAGCTGCTCCTCATCGACGAGCTCAGCCTCGGCCTCTCACCCGCCGTTGTGGGCCAGCTCGTCGAGATCGTCAAGGAGATCCACCGCCGCGGGGTCACCATCGTCGTCGTCGAGCAGTCGATCAACGTCGCCCTCACCCTCGCCGACCGTGCCGTGTTCATGGAGAAGGGGGAGGTGAAGTTCGTCGGGCGCACCGCAGACCTGCTGGCCCGCCCCGACATCCTCAGGGCGGTCTACGTGAAGGGCACCGGCGCCCTCACCGACGGCGCGCCGGCCGGGGCAGCTCGCAGCGAGCGCGAGATGCGCAGCCTGGAGCTCGGCGCCCGGACCTCGGTCCTCGAGATCGACGGGATCACCAAGCGCTACGGGGGGGTCACCGCGATCAACGGGGTGAGCTTCGACCTGCGCGAGGGCGAGGTCCTCGGGATCATCGGTCCCAACGGCGCGGGCAAGACCACGCTGTTCGACATCATCAGCGGCTTCCAGTCCGCCGACGAGGGCAGCATCCGCTACGAGGGCGTCGACATCACCGGGCTCAGCCCCGAGGAGCGGGCCAAGCGCAAGCTCGTCCGTCGGTTCCAGGACGCCCGCCTGTTCCCGTCCCTCACCGTCTTCGAGACGCTGCTCGTCTCGCTCGAGCAGCGCCTCGAGGTCCGCAGCATCCTGCTGGGCGGGGCAGGCGCGCCAGCTGCGAGGAAGGACGAGAAGCGGGCCCGCGTCCGTGCCGAGCGGCTCCTCGAGCTGCTCGAGCTCTCGGCCTACCGGGACAAGTTCGTGCGCGAGCTCTCCACCGGGCTGCGGCGCATCGTCGACCTCGCCTGCGTCCTCGCTGCCGAGCCCAAGGTCCTCCTCCTCGACGAGCCGTCATCGGGCATCGCTCAAGCGGAGGCCGAGGGCCTCGCCCCACTGCTGCGTCGGGTCCGGTTCGAGACCGGCTGCAGCATCCTCATCATCGAACACGACATGCCGCTGATCTCTGCGGTGTCCGACGAGCTGGTCGCCCTCGAGCAGGGCACCTTCGTCACGCGAGGAACGCCCGAGGCGGTGCTCAACGACGAGCGCGTCATCGAGGCGTACCTCGGCACCTCTGAGGCAGCGGTGAAGCGATCAGGGAGCCTCACATGAGCACGACCACACCACGCCGGCGACTCGTCGCCGCACTCGCAGCACTGTTCGTCGTCCTCCTCGCCGGTTGTGGGGACGATTCGAGCGTGGGCAGCGACGAGCTGCTCAACACCGGAGGAGGTGCAGGCACCGACAACCTGAGCCTTGGAGCGACGACCACCACGGTGGCGCCGCCCGGGGCGCCGTCGGTGACCGAGGTCGCGCCGACCGAGACGACGGCCGCGCCGGTCACCGCCGCCCCGCCACCCCCACCGCCCACGACAGCGCCGCCGCCGCCGCCCCCGCCGACGACCGTCGCGACCCAGCAGCCGTCGCTCGTGATCGAGATCCGCTCGGATGCCACGTCGCCGCAGATGAACCCGTCGTCGGTCCGGCTGTTCGCCGGCCAGATCGTCCGGTGGACCAACACCGACAGCGTGCCCCGCTCCGTCGAGGCCGACGATGGTTCCTTCAACTCCGGCCCGATCTCGCCCGGTGGGTCGTTCGACTTCACCTTCGGTGACGCTCGGACGTACAACTACAAGGACGGCACGCGACCCTACGTGACCGCCCAGATCGAGGTCTTTCCGCGATGAGCCCTCGACGCGGCGTGGCTGCCCTTGCCGCCATCGCCCTCGTGCTCGGCGCCTGCGGTGGCGACAGCGACGACGCGCCCGAGACATCCGGTGCGCCGGCTGACCTCGATGCGGACTTCCTCCCGCCGCAGCTGCTCGACCTCACCGTCGAGAAGGAGACCGTCGAGGCGGTCGAGGCAGCGCGCGGGACCTACCTCGACGAGCTCGGGCTGTACAGCATCCGCGAGGGGGATCTCCTCCAGGCAACGCTGCAGATCGGCCGCTTCGGCGACGAGGCGGATCCAGCGGACGATACGTTCCAGCGGGCCATCGTCAACCAGATCGGCGCCTCGGCCCCGAAGGCCTACCGGATGGGCGATCAGCGCGTCTGGCTCACCACCGGTAAGTCCCAGCGGGTGTCGGTCTGGTTCGAGGAGGACATGTTCTTCGTCCTCGCCGTGCGCGACGACTTCGGTCGGGGACGGACCCTGTTGCGCGAGACGCTGGAGCTCCAGAAGTGAGGCGCCGGAGCGCACTCCTCTCGATCGCTGTGCTCGCCGGCTCCCTCGCTGCCTGCGGGGACGGCAACGTCGAGGCACGAGACGAGGTGATGGCAGCCCTCGAGGCGACCGAGGAGCTCTCCCGCTCCTTCGTCTACGCCGAGGAGACCGCTGAGCGTTCGCTCGAGGTCCGAGGCCTCATCGAAGACGACTTCCGCTTCACAGCGCTGGCGTCTGAGGACGGTGCGCCGACCATCGAGCAGGTGGTCGTTGACGACACCCTCGCCGTGCGGGTGCTCAGCGACGCCATGCGCGCTGCGCTCGCCTCCCTCGACGGCGCTGACGCGGAGACGTCCGAGCCGGGCATCACGGTCGGCGCTGCCCTTGCCGCCAGGCGTTGGGTGGTCGACGAGGCCGGGGCCCCTGCGGTGACGACGACGGCAGACGACTTCGACAGCCTTGGCGACGATCCGGTTCGCGACGCCCGGACGGTGTTCGACTACGTCGAGCGCGCGATCTCGTCGTCGTTCGCCGTCGCCCGGTTCAACCCGGACTCCCTCGACTACAAGCCCTCGGAGGATCCCTTCGAGGCGCCCGACGAGGGTTCCGCCGTCATCCGCTACGACGTGATCCCCCGCTTCCTGCCCCGGCCATCGGATGTGGGCGGTGGGGGCGGCGCCGCCCCGCCAGGGGCGAGCAACCTGCGGAAGATGGCGATCTACGTCGAGGACGGCAAGGTGGTCCGCATCGTCGAGCGCATCGCCGCCGAGGGGGACGTCGGTGACGATCTCGCCGCCTACCTCCAGGTCTTCACCCGGGAGTTCGACGAGGCCCAGGCGGACCAGCTCGACGCCGCACTGGCAACGCTCTCCGACGAGGAGCGCAGCCCGTTCCTGCTCGAGGTCTTGAACCTCGTCCTCTCCCAGATCGGCGAGGACGAGGTCCGGGCGAGGGGCATGAGCATCGACTTCGTCGACCTTGGCGAGGATCAGGCTGCCGTGCTCCCCGCCGACGGGATCGAGGGCAGCCTCACGCTGTTCGCCCCGCCCGAGGAGGAGGAGGTCGAGACGGACGACCTCACCGAGGCGCCGTCGGCTGCCGACACCGGCTCGACGACGGAGGCACCCGTCGAGGGGACCACGGCCACCACGACCGTGCCCTGAGGTGCGAGCAGCGCTGCTGGGCGCAGCCCTCCTCCTCGCCGCCTGCGGCGGGGGCGACGATGGCGGTGCTGCTGCGCTCGTCTTGGACGGCTCGGCGCGGATCCCCGACGACGAGGGGGTGGCCACCACGTTGGACTTCGAGGAGATCACCCTCGACGGCGAGCGGACCTACGGCGTGAGCGACGAGCTCCGGAGCTTCTCGACCTACACCTTGGCCGCTGAGCCGATGGTCAACCGACGGGGCCAGTACGTCCAGGTCGGCCTCGACGGGGACACCGTGGTGTGGATGGCGGGCATCGCCGCCGTCGTGCCCCAGCCTGACGGCACCGACGCCGTCTTCTACGCCGGCCGGCTCGCAGCGGAGCCGATCGGGGAGGACGGACGGGCGACGTTCGTCGACGGGACGACCTTCGCCGTCTCTCCCGACGTCGAGCTGGGGGAAGCAGGCGCTGAGGTGCTCGTCCAGATCGATCCCGCCATGCGGCAGATCGTGGCGGTCCGCCCGAGCGGCTGAGCTCAGTGCGCTCGGTCGAGGAAGCGCTCGGCGTCGACGACGACGCGGGTGAGGCGGCCGGCGGCGACGAGGCCTCGGCTGTCGCTGACCGACACCGTGAAGACCAGTCTCCGGCCCTCGACCTTGGCGAGGGTCGCCTCGGCTCGGATCTCGGCGCCCACCGCGCTCGGCGCGACGTGGTCGAGCTGGACGGCGTG
>JBBSLC010000067.1:0-15760 GCA_038255685.1 Acidimicrobiales bacterium
CTCTGGCACGTCATCGAACCCCAGGCGGTGAGCTCGGCCGCGTAGCATCAGGTGGCCAGCCCCCGTACCCCAACTGGCAGAGGGCGGCCGCTTAAAACGGCTCCAAGTGTGGGTTCGACCCCCACCGGGGGCACTGGTTCAAGCACGAAACCGCTGGTCAAGGGCCTGCAGATGGCGTCGGAGCGCCGCTTTGGTCACGAACTGGTCACGGATCTCGGTCATGTCGCTCGAGATTCGGCTCGACAGCACTTGCGCACTCCGTGGAGTGATAGCATCATGTAAGCATGCCCAACGTCCTGGTGCGAGATCTCCCTGAAGACGTCCACGCCGCGCTCCAGAGGCGAGCTGAACAACGTGGGCAATCGCTGCAGCAGTACCTCGCTGGGGAACTGAAGCGACTCGCAGACAGGCCGACCCTCGACGAAGTCCTCGATCGGATCGACCGACGCCGGGGTGGCTCGGTCGGTTTGCGCCAAGCTGCCGCCGACGTCGCCGAGCAGCGGGAGCGTCGTTGATCGTTCTCGATGCATCGGTGCTTGCGAACGTCGTCGCTGACGATGGCTCCGACGGACGACGGGCACGCGCCGAACTTCGATCGGCTGGCCAGATCTCCGCACCGGATCTGGTCGACGTCGAGACCGTTGCCGTCCTGCGAAAGCGATGGCTGGCGAAGACGATCTCTGCTCGACGCTTCGCGTTGGCGGTTGACGATCTCGAAGCCATGGCCATCGATCGGTACCCCACCCTTCGATTCATGCGACGCGCCTACGAGCTTCGCGACAACGTCACGGCCTACGACGCCTCGTACATCGCCCTCGCAGAGGTCCTCGGATGCGAACTTGTGACCGGCGACGCTCGCCTCGCCCGGGCCCCTGGAACAAGGTGCGCCATCCGGCTGCTTGCCTGACCCACAGGGGCGGCTCTGGCTTGGGCGGCGGCCAACACAACTTGCGCGCACGAAACGGTCCGCTGCAGGTTCATCCGTGTCATGACGACCTCAGTACGTCCTGGCCCAACCCCCGGTGTGGAAGGTGAACCGAAGCTCGCGCGCGACGCCGCCATCCGGCAACCCGAACCGGGTTCCCGGGTCGGCAAGGAAGTCGTACAGCGCGTCGAAGCTGTCGGCTTGGTGGTAGAGGGTCATCGACGACGGGTCACCGACCGAGCGTCTCGCTGCGTGGCCGACGATCCCGGCCTCGTGGCGCAGCGTGGCCGCGTTGTCGTAGGCGGCCAGCCAGTCGTCGAGGTCGACCACCCGTGTGCGGAAGAGGGCCGCCGGCACCTGGCGATCCGAGACGACTGCCTCACGGATCGGCAGCAGCCACTGGATCCTCGGATGAGACTCGATGCCGAGGACCTGGACGACCTCGTCCCGCACGTATGCCGACGTGAACGAGGTGGCCCGGTCGAGGTCGGCGAGCGGCAGGAACACCGTGATCAGTTGCGGATCGTCCCGGGCCCGGTTGATGTGGTGACCGAGGATGCCGGCGTCCCGGCGCTCCCTCTCGAGGCCGTCGAAGCCTGCCTTCCACCGGTCCGGGTGCTCGACGCGGTGGGCGATGTGGGCGCAGTACGGCGGCAGCTCTTCGGCCATCGACTGCATCGTGACGCCCGGGCCGCGTCAGCGGCGCGTCATCCGGTGGCCTCCTTGCTCCCGAAGCGCTGTCGTGCGACGCGCCCAGCTGCTCAGGCCGTGGGTGGCGCACAGCGCCTCCGCCTCCGTCAGCCAGCCCTCGGCCACGGCGTCGAGCGTGCCGGCCGCTCGATGGTGGTTCTGCGCCAAGGCGATGAGGGTGGTGGCCCGGTGATACCGCCACCCGAAGGCCTCGGTCGTGGCCAGCGCGTCGAGGAGGTGGCTCTCGGCCTCCTCGTGGCGGCCCAGCAACGACGCCAGCTTTCCCACGTAGGCCGAGACCGGCCCCTGGCTGGTCACCCCGTTGAACGACACCTCACCGGCCATCGGCGCGATGGTGGGGAGCAACCAGCCGGCGGCGTCCACGTCATCGAGCTCGATGGCGAGCACGGCGTGCGCGATCAGCGTCGTGGACCCCCATGAGTCGTGCGAGATGGCGTCGAGTCCCGCGGCCATCGCCTCGCCGATCAGGGCGCGGGCCACCTCGGGGCGACCCACCTCGCAGCAGACCAGCGCGTGGCCGGCCCGGAAGAGCGGCTCGACGTGAGGGTCGGTGTCGATCACCTGCTGGATGACCGGGAGCAGCTCGGCGTGCCGTCCGGCGAAGGTGCCGAAGAAGAAGAACTGCGCGGCGAAGACACCGAAGGCGTCGGGCTCGCCGATCTCCATCCCGAGCTCGAGCGTGGCGGTGGCGATGCGCTCCGCGTCCTCGAAGCGGGCCTCCATGGTGGCGACGAAGGCGTCGAGGATGCCCACGTGCCACCGCATGGACGGTTCACCGATCTCCTCGGCGATCTCGTGCAGTCGCGCCGAGTACCGGGCGGCGCTGCTGACGTCACCGACGCAGACCGCAGCGCCGTAGGCGACGTGGTGGACGAGGAGCGCCAGGTGGAGATCGTTCCCCTCGTAGGCGAGCGCAGTGACCTCGGCCGCCAGCGCGGCACGCGTCGCCGCAGCACCAGGTGTCCACAGCGCGTACAGGACGTCCGGAGCGACCCGGACCAGCAACGTCGGGTCGAGGCTCGATCTCGCCAGCTCGAGGGCTCTCTCGGCGGCGGCCAGCCGGCGATCGGTCTGACCGGCGTGCCCGAGGCTCTGCGCGAGCAGCGCCGTGAGGCGCGTCCGGGTCGCAAGGTCGGCGCCGCCGGCTCGCTCGACGGCGGCCTCGACGATCGCGAGCTGTTCCCGGGACCAGAGGCTGCGCAGCGAGCCCCGCGTGGTGGCGAGCGCAGCTCGAATGAGGGCGTCGTCGGCACCGCATGCCTGGGCGAGCTCCGCTCCTCGCCGGATCGTCTCCAGCGCCGACGGATCGCCGGCGCGGGTCTTGGCCTCACCGAGACGCACGAGGAGGTCGGCCAGCTCGGCGTCGGGTCGTCCGAGCGCCGATGCGTGATCGAGGGCGATGCCGAACCAGCGGACGGCCTCGGACGGGGCGAGCTCGGACAGGGCGTGCTCGCCGGCGGTCGTCGCCCACCGCTGTGCCTCCTGTCGCAGCCCGCCGAGCTCGGCGTGGCGCGCCAGCTGCGGGGCCAGCTCGACCGATGGCGTCGCGCCGGCGGCCAGCGTGACGTGGAACGCCTGGGCGTGGAGGGCGGCGGCGGCGCGGCTGCCGAGCTCCGCCTCGAGCGCGTGCGCGACGAGGGCGTGGGCGAAGCGGACGTTGCCGGACAGCGAGGGGTGATCGGCCAGGATCCCGGCTGCGACGGCCCGTGGGAGCAGCGCACCGACCCGGTCGTCTGGCAGGTCGGTCATCGCCGACAGGACCCGCTGGTTGAACTGCAGACCGAAGACCGCTGCGGCCGTGAGCACGGGCTGGGCCTCGGGACCGAGCGCGGCGACCCGGTGCCACACCAGCTCGCGCAGCCCCGACGGCAGCTCCCGATCGGACGCGGGTTCCGGCGTCACGACGTCGCCGTCGACCGAGAGCCGGCCGGCGTCGATCCAGTGCCGGAGGAGGTGATCGGCGAACAGCGGGTGGCCGGCCGCCTCGGCATGCAGCCGAGCGACGACCGGGCGGACGTCTCGCACCGAACGGTCAGCGAGCCGCTCGTGGACCAGCGCGGCAAGCTCTTCGACGTCGAGCCCGGCGAGCTCGATCCGCTCGGCGGTGCTGAGCGTGGCGGTGAGCTGGTCCGGCTCGCGCGTCGCGAGGACGAACAGCACCGGGGTGTCTCCGAGGAGCTCGACCAGGTACCGGAGCAGCTCGAACGCGGCGAGCTCCGCCCAGTGCAGGTCGTCGAGCACCAGCACCAGCGGCGCGATGTCCGCCGCCCGGCGCACGACGTCGAGGACGGCGTCGAACATGCGTTGGCGAGCGGTAGCGTCGTCGCCGTCCATCGGGACCGGGACAGGGAGCGAGACGCGCGCCGCGAGGTGAGGGAGCAGGCGCAGCAGGTCGCCGCCGCACGCCGCCGTGTGCGCCGCCAGGATTGTGCTGGGCAGCGTGTCGACCACCCGGCCGACGACCGCCTGGAAGGGGTGGAACGGAACGACGACGTGCTCGTCGCAGCGTCCGTAGAACACGTCCCAGCCGGTGACCTCGCGAGCGAACGCGGCCAGCAGCGTCGTCTTGCCGATGCCCGCCCCGCCAGAGACCACGACCGTTCGCACGCCGCGGCGTGCATCGTCCGCGGCGGCGTTCAGGGTCTCCAGCTCCCGCCGCCGTCCGACGCTGGGCGGAACGGCAGCCAACACCTCGTGGAGGGGCGGAGACGCACGCGGGGCGGTGCGCTCGGCCGGCCGGATCCGACCGGCCGGCGGCGGGTCGTCAAGTCCGTCCCAGCCCGTCGCCACCCGCTGGTCGACGTCCTGGAGCTCGGCTGACGGCTCGGTTCCCACCGTCTCGGCCAGCTCTTCCCGGTAGCGCTGGAACGCCCGCAACGCCTCCGTGCGTCGCCCGCTGGCCGCCAGAGCGCGGATGGCGAGCGCGCGAGGGCGGTCGCGATGGGGATGTCCGACGATGTGCGGCTCGAGCACGGCGAGCGCCTCGCCCGGCCGACGGGTGAGGAGCAGTGCCTCACCGAGGTCCTCGACGGCGGCGGCCCTGATCGTCCTCAGCCGCACCGCCTCGCCGACGGCCCATGCCTCGTCGGCGAACTCCTCGAGCGCGTCCCCGACCCATCGCTCGAGGGCCCGGGCGATCCGTGCCGGGTCTCCGTCGGCCGCCTGGAGCTCGGCGCAGGCGAGCGCAGCGTCGACGGCGGCGTCGAGGCGGTACCCGCCCACCGTCGTCCGCAACGCATCGTCGCCGACGAGTCGGCGCAGCCTCGAGACCGACGTGCGCAGCGCGCCGCCGGTGACCCCCAGGACCCCGCAGAGGTACTCGGCGCGTACCCGCGTCGAGACGTGGATGGCCAGCACACCGAGGAGGCGACGCTGGGCCGCGCTCGGCAGGTCGATCATCTCGCCGCCCACCCCGAGCAGCTGTACCGGCCCGAGCACCCGGACCGACGCCCTCTGTGGCACGCACAGAGTGTGGCGCATCGGTGATGCGCAGGTGACGCGGAACCCGTGGCTCAATCGCCAGGACCCACACCCGCTCCACGACCTGGAGGTCGGCCACATGTTCGTCACGGTGCTCCACCACATCAACGATCCCGAGGGCTTCGAAGCCGCCGAGCAGAGGGCGCTCGAGGCCGGACTCCCGCCGAAGGTGGCCCTGCCCATCCACGCCGCCACCGAGGATCACCGCTTCGGCGTCTGCATCTGGGAGGGCGAATCGGTCGAAGCGGTCCGGGAGCTCGTCGAGGACGTCGTCGGGTCCTTCGCCCGCAACGAGTACTTCGAGATGCACGTCGACGGCCTCACCCCGTCGCTCTGAGAGAGGAACCATCATGCCCAAGTACCTGTTCGAAGCGAAGTACACGCCGGAGGGCGTCCGCGGCCTGAAGGAGGCCGACGCATCCAGCCGAGCGAAGGCGGTCAACGACATGGCGACCGGACTCGGCGGGAGCCTCGACTCGTTCTACTTCGCCTTCGGTGACGTCGACGCTTACGTGGTGGTCGACCTTCCGGACGACCGGGCGGCCGCCGCCGCGGCCTTCACGGTCGGCGCGAGCGCCGCGACCCAGTTGAAGACCATCAAGCTCCTGACGCTCGAGGAGGCCGACGCAGCCATCGAGCAGTCGGTGTCCTACCGCCCACCGGGAAGCTGAGGCCCGTGGTTGTGACCGAAGCCCGTGCGACACCCGGCGCTCACGGGTCGACACCGAGGAGGGACTGCAAGAGATGGCCTATCTGATGACGCACTTCTGGCCTGGCGGCACCGAGGAGCAGTACCGGTCGATGCAAGCCGTCGTGCATCCGCCCGACGGTCTGCCGACAGGTCAGATCCACCACGCCGCCGGTCCGACCGAGGGCGGCTACCTCATCGCTGCGGTCTGGGACTCCAAGCAGAGCGCTGACCGCTTCGTCAGCGACGTGCTGATGGCGGCCATGCCCGTCGAGGGCGGGTTCACCGGCCGGCCGGAGGAGCGCGTCGCCGAGGTCTCCAACCTCGAGACCCAGTGATCCCTGCGGGGGATGCCACCCCGCCTCGCCCAGCCAGTCGAAACGAAGGAGCAATCGATGAGCACCGTGCTGATCACCCACGAGGTCGATGACGTAGACCACTGGGCCTCGTCGCCCAGGCGGAACGAGCTCTTCCCCGCCCTCGGCATCACCCACCGCACGTTCGTGGATCCGGACGCATCGCACCTCGTGGGCATCGTCGCCGAGATCCCCGATCTGGACGCGTTCCAGAAGTGGCTCGGCACCGCCGCAGCCCAGGAAGCGATGACCCACGACGGCGTACGCCCGGACACCATCCGGATGCTGGTCGCATCATGAGTGCGCACGCGCCCCTCATCACCGGGCTCCACCACATCTCGCTCACGGTCACCGACCTCGACCGCAGTGTGGCGTGGTACTCGGAGGTTCTCGGCCTCGCTGAGCTCATGAAGGAGACGCACCCCGACGGCCGCGGCCACGCCATCGTGCTCGGCAAGCCCGATTGGTCGATGTGCGTTGGGCTCCACACGCACGAGTCCAACGCAGCCGAGCCGTTCCAGGAGACCAGAACCGGACTCGATCATGTCAGCTTCCGGGTCGCCGACAGACCCGAGTTGGACAGCTGGGCGGCGCACCTCGACGAGCTCGGCGTGGCTCAGTCCCCCATCGCCGACATCGAGGGCTTCGGAGTTCTCGTCTTCCGGGATCCCGACAACATCCAGCTCGAGCTGATCAGCCTCGGCTGACGGGGCCTCGAACGCCCGCGCAACGGCAGAGATGCCGTCCCCGAAGTGCCGGCCGCAGGCACAGAGAACGGCGCGTAGTCGAGCGGGTTGGAGGCCGGCGGTCGAAGGCAGCCCGTGGGCGCGGCTACGGCCCCGCGTGCAATCGCTCGACGAACGTCACCAGGTCTTCACTGAACTGCCGGGAGTCGTCCCACCGGGGCGTGTGGCCCACCCCGGGGTACACGATCAGCTCCGCCCGGGGAAGGCGATCGGCCAGCAGATCCTGCATCTCGCGGGAGACGAGCGCGTCGTCATCGCCCCAGATGAGAAGCGTGGGAGCGTCGACCCTCCCCAGCTCACTCGTGTCGTCGTAGTCGAGCAGCCTCGAGAACATGGCGCGCCAGACACGGGCCGGCACCTTGAGGATGTCTTCGACCAAGGTGTCGACGACCTCTGGCGCGACATTGTCTGAGGATGTGTCGGCCACGAAGGACCTTGCAAAGTCGGGGTCGATTGGGTCGGCCAAGCCCAGGACGACGGAGTTCACGAACTGGCGCGCCGCGTCGGTGCGGGCGTTCGTCGGTGAGGCTTCGAGGACCAGGCCCGCGACCCGCTGCGGATGATCAAGGGCAACCCTCCGTGCGACCATGCACGAACCCGAGTGGCCGACCAGCACCGCCCGATCGATCTCGAGTGCATTCAGGAGCTCGACGGCATCGCCGGCGAAGTCCTCGACCCCATAACCGGTACTTGGTTTGTCGGAGTCTCCGTGGCCGCGCTGCGACACCGAGATGGCACGGATCCACTGCGGCATCCGGTCGAGCACCGGTTCGTACGACCGCCACGAGTCGGTCGGACCCGGCAGCAGGAGAACGGCTGGTCCCGACTCGGTGCCCTGCTCGGCGTACGACAGGTTCAGACCCGACTCCAGGGTGACCGTCGAGGCCTTCAACATGGTCAGATCGTAGAGGGCGGGTGTCCCCGAGGTGCCGGTCGGGGACACCAGATATCGCCCGCACCGAATGTCCTTCGCGTTCGTCGCACCAGCCCAACCGAACGGCGCTTCTCCAGCGCCTACGTCAGCGGTAGAGCGAGCGCGTCGGAAGCAATCTCCGTCGGGTGGGTGAGGGCCGTCGTCTCGTGCGAGCGGGCGGTCGTGGTGTCGGGTGGTCACGAGTCGTTCACGAACGTCGAAGAACGACGGTGGACCAGCCGCCACGTGCCGCGCCCGTGAACCCCCGAGTCCCGCACCAGCAAGGGGCTTTCCGGACAGCGGAGCACGAGTCACCATCGACGATGCAAGCGTTCGACTCCCACCGGGGGCACGTAGGTCAGGCGACGGGGACGGGGGCCCGACGCTCGACGGCGGTCCGGCCGATCCTGCGTCTGCGCTCGAGGAACGGGCGCTCGACGACCGCCATGGACACCTCGGCGATGCACCACGTGATGGCGCAGGCGACCACGGTCTCGAGCAGCGAGAGCGTGCGCAGCTGCCCCCCGACGAGGAGGTAGACGGGGACGTGCCAGAGGTAGATGGCGTAGGACAGCCGGCCGATGCGCCGCAGCGGTGCCCACCGGAGCACGTCGTTCACCACGCTCGGGGCGAGGACCAGGGCGCCGAGCAGGGCGACCGAGGCCACCTCGACCGGGTACTGCGCGATCGGACCCATCCACCGCTCCGTCGAGAGGACACCGAGCGCGGCGATCGCCCCGAGGCTGATCGCCGCACCCCAGCGAGCGGGGAGCGGGCGGTGCTCGCGATCGTGCATGTACAGCGCGAGGAGGCAGCCGAGGATGATGCCCGAAGCCCGTGTCTCGGTGCTGTTCTCGGTGCGCACGTAGATGGCCTGGCCGAGCAGGCTGAGGCCGAACGCCGTCGACGCGCCGAGCCCGACGCCTGCGAGCACGACGAGCCACGGTCGCGCTTGCGCTCCGAGCAGCGCGAAGGCAGCCACGACCACCGCCGGCCACACCAGGTAGAAGTGCTCCTCGACCGAGAGCGACCACAGGTGCTCGAGGGGCCCCATGGGCTGGCCGTCGATGCGGGCGTAGTTCACGATGTACAGCAGCGCGTTGCGCGATCCCCGGCTGACCTCCTCGGCATCGAACAGCCCGAGCAGGCGCGAGCCGGCGAGCAGGGCGGCGATGAAGACGAGCAGCGCGGGGAAGAGGCGGTAGGCGCGACGCAGGTAGAAGGCGCCGAGACGGATCCGCCCGTGCTCGGCAGCCTCCTCCAAGAGCAGCGAGGTGATGAGGAAGCCGGAGAGGACGAAGAACAGCGTCACCCCGTAGACGTGGACCCGGGGCACACCCGGCAGCCCGGCGTGGCCGAGGAGGACGGCGACGACCGCGAGCGCACGGACGCCGTCGAGCTCGCCCCGGTGACCGAGCCTCCACGCCTCCACGCCCTGCATGATCGCAGACGCCGCCGGGGCACCATGGCGCGGTGGAACCCGACCGGTCACGTCCGCTCGCCATCGTGGACATCGACGGGGTGGTGGCCGACGTCGGCCACCGGCTCCGCCACCTCGAAGGGCGGCGCAAGGACTGGGATGCGTTCTTCGCGGCTGCAGTCGACGACCCGGTCCACGAGGAGGGCGTGGCCATCGTGGCCCGCCTCGCCGAGGAGCACGAGGTGGTCTTCCTCACCGGGCGCCCGGCGTGGTGCCGGGCGGACACGGAGCAGTGGCTCGAAGCGCACGGCATGGGAGGTCACCGGCTGGTCATGCGCCCGGAGGGCACCAGGCGCCCCGCAGCCGAGGTGAAGCTCGAGCTGCTGGACGGGCTGGCCCAGGGTCGGGAGGTCGCCGTCGTCGTGGACGACGATCCCCTCGTGATCGCCGCCATGGAGAGGGCGGGGCGTACCACCTTCCACGCCACCTGGGGCGACCGCAGCGTCACCCTCCACCGGGCCCAAGAGGTGGAGGGCCAGACCTAGAGGGCGGGCTGCAAGGGAGAGAACATGTGGTCGGGCGGGCGCTCCGCCGTTGCGTCCGCCCCGACCACCGTCCTTCGGTACCCGCCCCTCGACGGCGGGAAACGGTGATTTCGGGTCAGGGCAGCGGCTCGAGCGAACCGGCGACCTCGACCAGGGTGTCGGGGTGCAGCACGGCCGTCGACGAGACGGTCACCACGAGCTCCTCTCCGACACCCCAGAGGTGGGTGGTGGTGGTCGGGTCGATGACGATCTCCACGGCCGTGCCATCGAGCTCGCCTCCCTGGATGGTGGCGGTGACCGGAGCCTGGACCTGCCCCTCGCCCCGGAACGGGTCGTCCCAGGCGCTGGGCACCCCACCCGTCCGGCGCGTCGTCACCACGAGCTCCTCCCAGCCCCGCCGGTAGACGAGCACGGTCGTGTCGACGCTCACCGGGTTCATCCCCTCGGGGCCCGAGCCCTCGCCCGCGCCTGGCTGCACGTCGATGGTCGTCAGCACGAAGCCCTCGGGAACGGCCGCCGGGAGCACCGCGGCGTCGCCGACCGCTCCCCGGAGCTCGTCGATGCCGATCCTGGTGAAGCCCTCGTCGAACACCTCGGCGTCACCGTCGACCTCGAAGGCACCTGGTGCGGCAGGTCGGTCGGAGGCCTCGAGGGTCGTGACCTCGATCGTCCGGAACCGCTCGCCGTCCACCTCCTCCTCCAGCGAGAGGAGGAGTCCTGTTGCCTGGTCGACCACGGCGACCGAGTGGTCGGGTCCGCCGCCGATGTCGTTCGGCACGAGGTCGGTCTCGACCCGCCAAGCGGCCCGCCCGAGCACCTCCACCTCGGTCACCGCCGGGTCGCCGGTCGCCACCAGCGACAGCACGTGCGACACGATCGAAGGGTCTGAGATGGCGTCGGCGAAGCCGGTCGAGGGCCCGGCCGCCGGGAGCCCGCGTCGGCGGAGGGCGGTCGCACCCTCGGCGTCGGTGGGCGGGACCACCACGTCCTGGCCCCCGGCCACGTCGCGTGCGACGACCTCCCCCGAGTCGACGTCTCGGACGAGGCGACTCCCGTCCCGGTCCGCCACGAAGCTGAAGCGTCGCTCGCTGCCATCGTCCAACGTGACGGTGACTGCTCCGGTCACCGACGACGGGGAGGTGATCGGGACGGTCGGCGTCGGTTCGGTGGGCGTGGTCGGCTCGGTCGGCTCGGTCGGCGTGGTCGGGTCGGTGGGCGTGGTCGCCACCGGCACCACGGTCGACGGCGCAGCGCCGTCGGAGAGGACGACGGCAGCGGCCACGACGAGTGCGACGACAGCTGCCACGGCACCCGAGACGAGCCAGCGTGGGTCGACTCGACGGAGCGTCGTCGCTGCTGGCCGTCGGCGGCCTGCGAGCGAGCGCACCCGTGCCGGCAGCGCCGGCTCGAGCTCACCGTTCGCAGGAGCACCCGTGGCCGTCGGGTCACCGGCGCCGGCCTCCGCTCGCAAGCGAGCAGCGAGTTCCTCCCAGAAGCCCTCCTGGTGCTCGGGCACGTCGAGTGCGGACAGTGCACGGCCGAGCTGTTCGTCGCGCATCGCGCTCATCGCTGACCTCCGTGGTCGTCGTCGGTCAGGGCGAGGCGCAACGTGGCCCTCGCCCGGGAGAGCCGGGAGGCAACGGTCCCGGCGGGGATGCCGAGGACGTCGCCGGCGGCGGTGTAGTCGTAGCCCTGGGCGTCGACGAGGAGCACCGCTGCCCGCTGCTCGGGGGGGAGGGTGGCGAGTGCGAGGGCGAGCGACGAGCGCTCGGCGACGACCGCATCCAAGGCGGGACCAGGGTCTGCCGCTGCCACCGCCTCGTCGAAGGGGCTCGTCGGTCGTCGGTGGCGACGACGGAGCTCGTCGATGCAGACGTTGTAGGTGATCCGGTGCAGCCAGGTGCCCGGCGCAGCGCCGTGGCGGAACCCGGCGATGGAGCGGTGGGCACGGACGTAGGTCTCCTGGAGGACATCGTCCATCGCCGACCGGTCACCGAGGAGCCGCCAGGCGATCGCTCGCAGCCTCGGGTCGTAGTGGGCGACGAGCCGGGCGAACGCCACCGGGTCGCCGGCTGCTGCCTGGGCCATGGTCGCCGGGTCGATCTCGGCGCGCCCTTCGGCGGTCGCGGATGGTCGCATGCCCGCTTTGACGCCGCGACGGCGAAGATCCTTCACCGCCTCCGAGGTTGCCAGGCCCGACCGAGGGGTGCGACACCCCCCGGTTAGGGTCCCCGCCGTGAGCTGGGTCCCCCCCGACCGACCGGCATCGTGGCCGCCCCCCGGGGGCGAGACCCCGCCGACCGGGCCGCCGACCTTCCCGTCGGCTGATCCCGGTCCCTCCGACCCGCCGACGTGGACGCCCGTCGGTCCCACGTCGAGCCGCCGGCGCGGGCCGGTCGTCGCCATCGTCGCCGTTGCCATCGTCCTCGTGCTCAGCGCAGGTCTCGCCACCTTCTTGCTGCTGCGCAGCGAGGACGACCCAGCTCCCGAGGCGGCCCCGCCGACCGCGCCTGACACGACCGCCGCCCCGGAGGAGACCACGAGCACCACCGAACCACCCGAAGAGGAGGAACCCCCTCCTCCCGCCGTCCAGAGCGAGCTGGAGGCCGAGGTGGTCGAGCTCTCGGCGTTCGTTGCCGAGGCCAGGGGAGCACCCTTCCCCGGTCCGGTGACCGTCGAGCTGCTCGAAGGGGATGCGTTCAACGAGCGACTGCTCGCTGACTTCGAGGAGGAGCGCGAGGACATCGACCTCGTCGGTCGCCTGTTCGTGGCCATGGGCCTGCTCGAGCGCGACCAGGACCTCTACGAGATCTTCCGTGACTTCCTCGGCGTCGGCGTCCTCGGGTTCTACGACCCCGAGACCGGTGAGCTGGTGGTGCGGGGAGCCGCCATCACGCCCTACACCCGCTCGACCATCGTCCACGAGCTCGTCCACGCCTACGACGACCAGCGCTTCGAGCTGGACCGGCCGGCGATCGACGACGCCGACGACGAGTCCGGCTTGGGCTTCTCCTCGCTCGTGGAGGGCAACGCCGTGCGGATCCAGCAGGCATGGGAGGCAGCGCTCAGCGACGAGGAGCGCGAGTCCCTGCGGTCCGAGCAGCTTGCGAGCGTCACGGGGATCGACTTCGGTGCGGTCCCGCTCGTGCTGCTGCAACAGATCGACTTCCCGTACTCCTCGGGTCCCGCGTTCGTCGACGCCCTGGTCGAGGAGGGTGGTGAGGCACGCGTCGACGCAGCGTTCGCCGAGCCGCCCACGACGAGCGAGCAGGTCATCGAACCCGATCGCTACCTCGCAGGAGAAGAGGCGCTCCTGGTGCCTCCGCCGGCGGCCGACGGCGAGATCATCGACCAGGGGAGCTACGGCCAGCTCACCCTCCTCATCACGCTCGGCGACGTCATCGACCGGGAGACGGCGCGCGAGGCAGCCGACGGCTGGGGCGGTGACGCCTACGTCGCCTGGAACGAGGGTGAGGGGACGTGCGTGCGAGCGGCGTTCGGCATGGACACCCCCGCCGACCTCGACGAGCTCGTCGATGCCTGGCAGGCGTGGGCGGAGGAGCAGCCCGACGCCGAGGTCACGACGGCCGCTGGGCTCGTCACCGTGACCGCCTGCGGCTGAGGTCAGACCTGGAGGGGCAGGACGGCCGCAGCGAGCTCCTCCAGCTCGTCGGTCCAGGCCGCTGGTTCGCCGACGGGGACCACGACGAACTTCGAGAAACCGACCTCGACGAAGCGCTCGAGGGTCGTGCGCAACGCGGCGTGGTCAGCGGGCACGAGGTCGGCGACGTCGACGCCTGGCCGACGACGAGCCACGGCCGCAGCGAGACGGTCGGGCACCTCGCCGCCTGCGTAGAGCACGAGCGCGCCCCAGTGCTCGTCTTCGATCTCGCGCCCTGCCTCTGCTGCTGCGGCTGCGACCACGGGCCGCGCACCAGCGACGTCCTCGGGCGTGCAGAACGACGGGAGCCACCCGTCGCCGAGGCGACCCACCCTGCGCAGCTCGGAGGGGGCGATGCCGCCGAGCCACAGCTCGAGCGGGTCCTGCACCGGCGTGGGGAGGATGCGCACACCCTCGTAGCGGAACCGAGGCCCCTCGTGATCGACGGGCTCGCCGGCCCAGAACCGGCGCAGCAGCGGGACGACCTCGTCGAACCAGCTCGAGCGCTCGGAGCGCTCCACCCCGAAGCCCTGCTGCTCGACGGGGTCGACGGCGCCGAGCCCGATGGCCGGAAGGAGGCGTCCTCCCGAGAGCCGGTCGATGGTGGCGAGCTCGGAGGCGAGCACGGCCGGGTTGCGGCCAGGCACCACGAGCACGCTCGTCCCGAGCTTCAGCTTCGTCGTGCGGCCCGCTGCGAACGCCAGCGCCGCAAGCGGATCAGGAGCGGGACCCGACAACCGCTCGGAGAGCCACAGCGAGTCGAACCGCAGCCGCTCGAGGTCGTCGACGAGGGGGCCGAAGGTGGCCGGGTCCGCCGCCATCCCCGCCGCCGTCCCGAGCCCGAAACCGATGCGCACCTTCACGAGCCGGACGGTAGCACGCAGTGCTACGGTCGGCGCATGAGCCGGGAGATCACGCAACGGGAGCTGCGGAACGACAGCGGCAAGATCATGCGGCAGCTCGACGACGGCGAGACCTTCGTCGTCACCCGCAACGGCGTCCCCGTCGGCCAGCTCCTCCCGTTGCGACGCCATCGCTTCGTCGCAGCGGAGGCGGCGGTCGCCATGTTCCGAGCGGCCCCGTCCGTCGACGCTGCGCGCTTCCGAGCCGACCTCGATGCGGCCGCCAGCCAGGACGCCACGCCGCGTGCCTGAGGCGCAGCGTCGTCCCCGCGGGCTCCTCGACACCTCGGTGATCATCGACCTCGAACAGATCGATGCCCGAGCGCTCCCGATCGAGATCGCCGTGAGCTCGATCACCCTCGCCGAGCTCGCAGCCGGTCCCCACGCAACGAACGACCCGGAGGAGCGCGGGAGGCGACAGGACCGGCTCCAGCGGGCGGAGGCGACGTTCGAGCCGCTCCCCTTCGATGGCGACGTCGCGCGTGCCTACGGTCGGGTCTTCGCCTCGGTCCTCGCTGGTGGCCGCAAGGCGCGAGGTGCGCGGGCGGTCGATCTGCTCATCGCTGCCACGGCAGTTGCCGCCGAGCTGCCGCTCTACACCCGCAACGGCGGCGACTTCGAAGGCCTCGATGCCCTCCTCGACGTGATCGTCGTCTGAGCCGTGGACGACGGCGCCGCGAGCATCGACCAGGTCGCGACGTTCCTCCGCGACGTCCATGGCACGGAGGTGCGCGAGGTCGAGGCGATCGCGGGGGGCTTCTGGTCGTCTGCGTTCGGCTACCGGGTCGAGGATCGAGCGCTCGTCTTGCGCCTCGGCAGCGTCCCCGAGGGGTTCGAGATGGACCGGGCGGCCATGGCGTTCGGCGGTCCGGACCTGCCGGTGCCCGCCGTCCTCGAGATCGGCGAGGGCCTCGGTCGTGCCTACGCGATCTCGGTGCGGCACCACGGCCGCTTCCTCGAGTCGGTGCGGCCCGACGAGGCGGACGTCGCCGGTCCGGCCATCGTCGGCCTGCTGACAGCGCTGCGGTCCGTTCCCGCCGACCCCGCTGCGCCGTCGGCCTGGTACCCGGCAGGGGTGTCGGCCGACGAGTCGACGTGGCGCCGCTGGCTCACCGACGGGCTCGTCGACGACCCGGGCCAGCGGGTGAGCGGGTGGCGGGCGACCCTTGCTGCGGATCCCGAGCTCGACCGGCTGTTCCGGGCGTGCGAGGAGCGGATCGGTCAGCTGCTCGATGCGTGCCCCGAGCGTCGCGACCTCGTGCACGGCGACCTCCTGCACGGCAACGTGCTCGTCGCCGAGGACGCATCGGCGGTGACGGCGGTGTTCTCCTGGAAGTGCTCCGTGCGCGGCGACTTCCTCTTCGACGTCGCCTGGTGCACGTTCTGGAGCGCGTGGCACCCCGGCATCGCCGC
>JBBSLC010000068.1:0-15687 GCA_038255685.1 Acidimicrobiales bacterium
AGCTCGGGGTGGACCTCGAAGACGGGGTCACCGGGCTCGACCAGACGGTCGACCTCGGCGATCTTCGGGACGAGGTTCCAGGCCTGGATCGACAGCCCGACCCCGCATGCCGCTCGCGATCTGGCCACCGCCTCGGCGTGGTCGGCGGCGCCGAGGACGGCGCGCGCGGGCGTGGGGAACACCGACGAGCGACGGGGACCGAGCCTCGCCCGCGCCTCGATGTCGCACGACCTCGGACCCGCCGTCGGCAACCCGATCGGCATGTCGACGCCGACATGGCTCCCCCCGAGCGCGAGCACCTCGGCGAACGAGCGGAGGGCCAGGACCTCGGTGGCGGCCCCACCGCGATCGATCGCGGCGACCCATCCCGCTCGGCACCCGTCCACGCCGACGAGCGGCGCCTGGCCCGGGCTCAGAGCAGCTCGGCGGCGAGGGACGCCACCTCGGAGCGCTCGCAGTGGGAGAGGCGGACGTGGCCGAAGAGCGGCTGACCAGCGAAGGCGTCGATGAGCACGGCGATGGCGTTGGTGTGCTCGCTGAGGTACGGCGCGTCGATCTGGCTCGTGTCGCCGGTGAAGACGATCTTGGTCCCCTCGCCCACCCGGGTGAGGATCGTCTTGAGGGTCGTGGGCTCGAGGTTCTGCGCCTCGTCGACGAGCACGTACGTCCCGAGCAAGGAGCGGCCCCGCAGGAACGTGACCGTCTCCATCGACAGCTTCTCCCTGGCGCCGAGCTCATCGAGCAGCGAGACGGCATCGGCGTGGCTGCGCCGGTCGGTCATCGCGACGAGCGCATCGGTCACTGCCTGCATCCAGGGGTCGAGCTTCTCGGCGAGCGTCCCCGGCAGGAAGCCGAGCTCGGACTTCCCGACCGGCACGACCGGGCGGTAGATGGCGACCTTGTCGTAGACGGGCTGCTCGATCACCTGCTCGAGGCCGGCGGCGAGGGCGAGGATCGTCTTGCCGGTGCCGGCGAAGCCGTCGAGGGCGACGATGCGGACCTCGGGGTCGAGGAGCAGGTCGAGGGCGAACTGCTGCTCCTTGGCCCGGGGTCGCACGCCCCATGCCTCCTGGCCGCGGGGGAGGGGTGTGAGGCGGTCGTCGCGGCGCTTCACGAGCACCGACTGCTGGCCGGCGCGCAGCACGGCGTACTCGTTGGAGCCGATGGTGGCGCACGCCACCGCATCCGTCGGGTCGAGCTCATCGACCTCGGTGGCCTCGCGCCCGTAGAGGTCGTCGATGAGGGCCGAGGAGACCTCGAGGGTCGACCACCCCGTCGGTCGGCGAGCGTCGGGGTCGCTCCCGCCTCGGTGGTGCTCCCGGGCGACGAGACCGAGCTGGGCAGCCTTGATCCGCAGGGCCGCGTCGTTGGAGATGAGCTCGACAGGACCACCCGTCTGCTCGAGCTGGCCGAGGGCGGCCGCGAGGATGCGGTTGTCGGCCTTGTTCGGGTCGAGTCCCTGGGCGGCCACGGCGTCGAGGTGGAGGCCGTTCGTCTCGATCTGCAGGGTGCCGCCGCCGGGCAGTGTCACCGCTGAGCGGATGTCGCCGCCGTTGGCCACGCGCAGCATCTCGATCCGCCTGATCACCTCGCGAGCGGACCTGCCCACATCGTCGGGACGGGTCTTCAGCGAGTCCAGCTCCTCCACGACGATGAGGGGGATCACCGCCGCTGCGGTGGGGAACGCGAAGACCGCCTCCGGATCGGAGATCAGCACGGAGGTGTCGAGCACCACCCGACCCGTGCGGACCGGCGTGGGATCCGACGGCGCAGGCGCGTCGAACGGGGTGGGAAGGAGCACGTCAGCCACAGGACCCCCAGGGGCTTGGGCGCAGGCGCCGGTGGCGCCCGCTGGTTCGAGTTCTCGGTCGGTCGACAACGAGCACTGACCACCATGGCTATCCGAGTGCCTGGCGTCGGTCGCGGATGGGCCGACCGCGCCGGGCGCCCCTCGTCGCGAGCGCGTCACCGGTGAGCGACGCGGTCCCACCGAGCACCAGGACCGCGCCGGCCGCCTGCAGCAGCGCCACGCTCCCGGCGCCGGTCCGAGGCAGTGACGCCGTCGGGGTGCGGGGAGGCACCGCACGAACGCCCAGGAGGGCGGTCGGACCCCGAGGGGTGGAGGTCGCCGGCGGACCGGCGAGGACGTCGACCGCCTCGACCGGGACCGCCTCGACGGCGGGGAGCGCGGTGGCGTGGTCCTCCAGTCGCAGCGAGACCGTCGCGCTGTCACCGAGGACGTCGGTGCACACCGGCGTCGGGTCGAGCTCGTAGCCGGCGGGCGCGGTGCGCTCGACGGCGCAGTAGCGGTGGCCGGGCACCTGGGGCGGCCAGGTGAGTGTGCCGTCTGGGTCGCTCGTGGCGGCAGCGACCCACTCGTGCCCGGCGAGGACGGTGGCCCCGGCAGGCGGAGGGGGCGCCGGTGGCGAGACGGCTTCGGTGCTGACGAGGACCTCCCGGTAGAGGTCGTAGACGGCACCTCCGAGCGGCATCCCGTCCTGGGCATCGACCTTCATCCCACCCACCTGGCCGTGGGTCGACGGCTCCTGGACCGCCACGGTGGTCACCGAGCCGGCGCCGCCGGTCGTGGCGCAGCCGGGTGGCGCGAGCCCCCAACCGGGCGGGGCGGTGAGCTCCTCCCAGCAGTGCTGCGCCCCGCCCCGCAGCGACAGGGGTGGGAGCGCGCAGCGGCCGTCGGCGTCGGTGGTGCACCTGCCCACCTCGACGCCGCCGGGGTCGCGCACGACGAAGGTGGCTCCCGCCAACCACAGTGCCGAGGGGTCGTGGGGGCCGTCCGGCTCCTTGGCGAAGGCGAGGCTCGCGAGCGGGGCGTCCGCCACGGCGACCTCGACCGTCGCGCCGGGCCCCACCTCGAGGTCGGTCGGACCGTCGGCGAGGGCGTAGCCCGGAGGGGCGGAGGACTCGGTGACGCGGTAGCGGCCGGGGAGGAGGTCTTCGACGGCCACGGGCTCCGTGCTGCTCGTCACCGTCGTGACGACCTCGCCGTAGGAGCCGTCGCCCGATGTGTCACGTGCGACCTCGAGCGTCGCACCGGCAACGGTCTCGCTGGTGACGGCGTCGACCTTCGAGACGAGGAGCCGACCCCGCTTGGCCGTGTTCACCATCCGCAGCGTCGCCGTCCCGCGCGCCGGCACCTCGACGTCCCACGGACCGGAGGGCAGGTAACCGACGGGTGGGCGGACCTCGTCGACGACGTAGCGCCCGGCGGGGAGCGTGACGATGGGGGCGGTGCCGTCGGCCCGCACCTCCAGCACCGCCGTGGGGATGCCATCGGTCCCGGCCGGGCGGACCTCGAAGCGCGCACCGTCCACGGGGAGGAACGGTTCCGCGTCGCCGACCTTGGCGATCTGCAGGGTGCCCGTGGGAACGGCGGTGAACGACGCCGTGGCGTCGAGCGCCTGCAGGGAGGGACGCCCGATGCGCTGCGCCGGCCGGCGGGTCGGGGCGAACGAGTCGAGGGTGAGCGAAGGGACGTCGGCGCTCGCGCTGAACGTGTTGTCCCCCTCCACCGCCTCGAACGTGAGGACAGCCGTCCCGTCGGTCCCGGTCGCCGCGACCGGCGCCTGGAGCAGCACGGCGCCGGTCACCGCCACGGCGACGTCGATCCCGGCGACCGGTGCGCCAGCGGCATCTCGGACGGCGACGGTCAGCGTGCCGCTCGCACCCGGCTCCACAGGAGGCGCGGTCGCGGTGAGGACGAGCGGCCCCTGGAGGTGGGACCGTGCGATCGCCTCGGTCCTGATGGCGCGAGCCCGCGCGAGCACGTCGCCCTCGCGCCCGTCGAAGCCGGCGAGGTCAGCGAGCCGCAGTGCGTCCACGGCGAGCGTGCCGTTCGGGTAGCGGGCGCCCATGAGGTCGTGCAGCACGAGCATGAGCGCGGCTGCCTCGACCTGGTCGGTGGTCCCGCCGTGGGCGCCGAGTGCCCATGCCATCGCCCGCGTCGTCTCGGGCGCTCGCTCGGCGAGCACGGCGGGCTCGTACCCGTGGTCGGTGTCGGGTGCGGCGATGCCGTGGTCGACGCACCAGGCCGTGCCGATGCCGGCGACCTCGTAGCTGCCGTACCAGCTGGTCCAGCCGAGCACGGTCGCCTCGAAGCCCTGGCGGTGCACCACGGCCGCACCTGCTCGCCCGGTGAGCGCCGGCGAGGTGGTGGCGACGGCGAGCCCGGCGAGGACCGCCGCCAGTGCGGCGGCTCGCCAGCGAGGGGGACGGTGCAGCGGCGCGCTCGGGGCCGACCCGCGACGGGTCGGGGAGAGGTGGGGACGGGACGATCGGCGCACGTTGAGCTCCTGCTGGCGGTGGTGCGAGCGGGGGAAGCTCTCGGCTGCGTGCGGCGGCCGGGTCGCAGTGTCGCAGGGCGGGGCCGTCCAGACAAGGGCTCCTTATTCCCGACCTGCGAGGTCGACATTCACGGCGGTGGTCGGTAGCGTGGCGCCGTTCGAGACCGACAGCACACCGAGGAGACAGACATGGCACTCCGCCTGGGCGACGAGGCCCCCGACTTCACCGCCGACACCACGCAGGGCACGATCGGCTTCCACGAGTGGAAGGGCGACAGCTGGGCGGTCCTGTTCTCCCACCCCAAGGACTTCACGCCGGTGTGCACCACCGAGCTCGGCGCCGTCGCCGGGCTCAAGCCCGACTTCGACAAGCGCAACACCAAGGTGATCGGCCTGAGCGTCGACCCCGTCGAATCCCACAACACGTGGGAGGGCGACATCGCAGACGTCACCGGCAACGCGGTGAACTTCCCGATGATCGCCGACCCCGACCGCAAGGTCGCCGACCTCTACGACATGATCCACCCGAACGCGAACGACACCCTCACGGTGCGGTCGGTGTTCGTGATCAGCCCTGACAACAAGGTGAAGCTCACCCTCACGTACCCGGCGAGCACGGGACGGAACTTCCAGGAGATCCTGCGGGTCATCGACTCGCTGCAGCTGACGGCGGACTACAAGGTCGCCACGCCGGCTGACTGGAAGGACGGCGAGGACGTCATCATCACGCCTGCGGTGTCCGACGAAGAGGCGAAGGACCTGTTCCCGAAGGGCTTCGAGGCGAAGAAGCCCTACCTGCGGGTCACCCCCCAGCCCAACCGCTAGGACCGTCCGCCGTCGGCTGGCCCGAGGGTCAGTCGGCGGTGGTGGCTGCGTCAGGCACGTCGGCATCGGCATCGGCATCGTTGTCGACCTCCGTCGCAGCGAGGCGACCGAGCCGGGGGCGCACCCAGACGAGGACCCAGAGCCCAGTGGGGATGAGCGCGAGGCACATCAGCTGCGCGCCGGTGAGACCCGCGACCGTGTCGTCGTAGATGCGGAGGAAGTCGGTGCTGAAGCGCCCGACGCCGTACCAGATGAGGAACACCCCGAACGCGGTCCCAGGGGCGCTCCGGCGGCGGATCAGCCACCACATGAACCCGGCCAGGACGAAGACGTGGAGCATCTCGTAGAGCGAGGTGTTGTGGATCACGTCGCCGACCTCGAGCAGGCGATCGCTCCCGCCGTTGCCCTCTCGGGTCTCGCCGCCGTCGTAGCGGGTGCCGAGGGGGAACGACGTCAACCCTCCGAGGTGCTCGCCGACGGCGTAGCAGCCGATGCGCCCGATGGCGAGGCCGAGCGCGAGGCCGAGCATGACCCGGTCGAGCATCCGCCAGCGGACGAGGCGGTCCCAGCGCAGGAACGTCGGCAGGCCGATGAGGACGGCGGCGATGAACCCACCGGAGAACTGCAGGCCGCCCTCCCACACGGCGATGACGTCGATCGGCGAGTCGATCTGGTCGAGGTGGGTCAGGACCCAGGTCAGGCGTGCGCCGACGACGCCGGCGACGACGAGCTTCACGCCGAGGTTGATCGTGTCGTCCGCCGGTCGTCCCACCTCCTCGCCGAGGCGTGCGGCGACGGTGATGCCGACGACGACGCCGATCGCGACGAGGAGCCCGAACGTCTGCAAGGTGAGGGGACCGAGATCGATGCCGGGGAACGTCGTGTAGGGGATGGCGGCGAGCGTGGCGGGCACGTCCGAGATGATGGCACCCGTCGACGGCGCACCCGTCGTCGGCGCGGTGCACCGTACGCTCGGGTGATGCAGGACACGGCCGGAGGACCTCGGCCGCTCGACCCCAAGCAGATCCAGGTCTGGCGGGTGGGCTGGGGTGCGCTCGCCCTCGTGCTGGTGTCGCTCGCAGCAGCAGGGGAGGTCGCAGCACGCCTCGCTGGCGACGACTGGCCGATCCCCACGGGCGCGATCGCGGGCGTGGTCCTCCTCGTCGCCTCGGTCGTCGTGTGGCGGGTGCCGCAGCTCGCGTTCGACCGGTGGCGCTACGAGCTGGCCGAGAGCACCCTCGAGCTCCACAGGGGGGTGCTCGTCGAAACGCACACCGCCATCCCGTACTTCCGGGTCCAGCACATCGACATCACCCGCAGCCCCGTCGAACGAGCGCTCGGCCTCTCCCAGCTCGTGGTGAGGACGGCAGCAGCGAGCACCGATGCAACCATCCCAGGCGTTGCCCAGGCCGACGCCGACGAGCTCCGGCGCGTGATCCTCGCACGCACCGGACGAGGCGACGCCGTCTGAGATGGCGGTGAGCGAACCGGCAGACACGTCCCTCCCGACCGCCCCCTGGCCGCCCGGGCAGCGGCTCCAGTCACGGCGTCTGCACCCGCTGACGCCGTTCCTCGACCTGTTCGACCGCAACCTCGTCGCCCCTGGCGTCATCGCCTTCGGCAGCGGCGGCCTCCGGATCGCCGTTGCCGCCCTGGTCGCCCTCGCCCTCTTCCGTACGCTCTCGTGGTCTCGGAGGACGTGGGTGCTGGACGAGGGGGTGCTCCACGTCACGAGCGGTGTGCTCGCCCGCAACACCCAGCTCGTGCCGTGCGACCGGATCCAGCAGGTGAACCTCGTCCAGAAGCTGCGCCATCGGCTCTTCGGCGTCGCGTCGTTGCGCGTCGAGGTGGCGGGAGGCGGGCGGGGCTCAGGCGTGGAGCTCGACGTCCTCGGCATCGATGCAGCGGATGAGCTGCGGAGCCAGCTCCTGGCGGCCAAGGCCGAGGCGGTCGGTGCCACCAATGGTCCGAACGAGCGCGAAGACCTCGTCGACCAGGGCGACGGGCGTGACGAGGGGCCGAGGTGGGTGCCGACGGCGTGGCCGGTCGTCCACCTCGGGATGCGCCAGCTGGTCCTCGCCGGCCTCACCGGCTCCGAGCTGCTCGTGCTGTTCGCCTTCGTCGCCTCCGCCACGCAGCTCCTCGGTGACCTGCCGGAGGGGGCGCGATCGGCGGCGGACGGGTTGCAGCTCGACCTCGCCGGTCCGGTCGTCACCGTCGTGCTGCTCCTCGGCTTCCTCGTGCTGTGGCTCGGGTCCGCCGTCGCGACATCGGTGTTCAGGGACGCCGGCTACACACTCGATCTGGTCGGCGACGAGCTGCACCTCAGCCGCGGGCTGCTCGACCGCAAGGAGGCCGTGCTCCCGCTGGCGCGGGTGCAGAGCGTCCAGATCACGGCGTCACCGCTCCGGCGTCCGCTGGGCTACGTCTCAGTGCGCGTGCAGAGCGCGAGCGCCGGGACGGAGCAAGACGACCGAAGGGTCTCCGTCCCGATCCTCCACGTCGACCAGCTCCCGGCGGTGCTCGAGCTGCTCCTGCCCGGCTCGGCTGCGCTCGAGCCCCTGCGGCCCGCGCCGAAGGCCGCTCGGCGGCGGGCGATCGTGCGGTCGGTGGTGCCTGCCGTCATCGTGTCGGCACCTCTCGCCGTGCTCGCTGCGCCGCTCGGACTGCTGGCGCTCGCCGTCGTGCCCCTCGCCGCCTGGTTCGGGGTGCTCACCTACCGGGGGCTCGGCCACGCCGTCGGTGCCTCCCACCTCCTGACTCGCAGCGGCGCGGTGGTCCGTCGCACGGTCGTCGTCCCCCTCGTTCGGGCGCAGAGCACGCGGCTGCGGTCGTCGGTCTTCCAGCGGCGGCTCGGTCTCGCCTCGTGCACGGTGGACATCGCCGGATCGGGGAGGAGGCCCGCTGCCGTCGACGTCGAGCTGGCTGCTGCCGCCGAGGTCGCCGACCGGGTCGTCGCCGCTGTGGGCGGGCGGTAGCGTCGCGGCCCGTGGCCGACCTCAGCGCGATCGGTGTGCTCATCGCGCAGGTGTCGACCACCACGACGAGCACGGCTGTGCCGCGCGTCGTCGGCCAGCCCCTGCCGAGCTGGGTCGTGCTCGCAGCCTCAGCAGCGCTGCTGGTGGCGATCCTCGCCGCTGGGCTCCTCGTCCAGCGCCACCTCCGGCGTGAGGAGCGCCGGTAGGCCTCAGGCCTTCTGGCTCACGGCCACCGATCGCCGTCCGCTGCCGCTCCCACGCTGGACGCGAAGGGCCAGCTGCCCGTTGGCGAAGCTGGCCTCGACCTCGCCGCCGAAGCCATCCGGGAGATCGACGGTGCGCTCGTACGGGCCGTAGTGCCACTCGTGGAGGACGTAGTCCTTCTCGGCCGCCGTGCGCATCTCGGCCTTGATGAGCACCGAGCCGCCCTCGACCTCGATGGTGACGTCCTCGGCCATGACCCCGGGGAGGGGTGCGACGATGACGAACGCGCCGCTCGTCTCGTAGGCGTTGACGGGGACGTGCTGGGCCTCGCCGCCTGCCGCCTTGGCTCCGGTCTGGTCGCTGGTGTCGGACATCTGGGCACTCCTCGTTCGCGGGGCGGACCGGCGCCACCTACCCGAGCGGGAGACTGCCCATGCTGGACGGAGGACGATCGTCAGTCGAGCTGCAGTCTCGGCACCCCTCCCTCGACGACGAGCGTTGCCGGGATGCCGAGCAGGTCGAGGGGCGCACCGGCCCTGACCTGACCGAGGACGGCGAGCACGTCGCCCTTGTGCGGGCCCGACGTGATGGTCAGCTCGACCCGCACCTCCCCCGGTCTCCCCCCGTCCACCTCCTCGGCATCGAGCACGAACGCGTCGTAGGTTCCGTCGGCGAGCACACGCTGAGCCTTGCAGGACAAGGGTTTGGTGCGCACCTCCTGTGAGAAACCCTTGTGCGGCAAGGGAATGCTTGCTTTCTGCAGCAGGATCCTGTGTGATGGCACGGCTCGTGACGTACGGGCGTTCCCCTGCAGGAGGTTCAGCGTGAACAAGTCCGAGCTCGTCGACGCAGTCGCGACCAGTGCTGGCGTGTCCAAGACCGAGGCCGAAGGTGTCCTCACGTCCTTCTTCGACACCCTGAAGAGCCAGACCAAGGGTGGTGACTCGGTTGCCTGGCCCGGCTTCGGCAAGTTCTCGACGTCGGCCCGTCCGGCTCGCACCGGGCGCAACCCCCAGACCGGCGCGAGCGTCAAGATCAAGGCGTCGACCGCGATGAAGTTCACGTCGAGCTCCGTCCTGAAGGAGTTCCTCAACACGAAGGGGGCTGCGAAGAAGGCGCCGGCGAAGAAGGCGGCGGCACCGGCCACCTCAGCAGCGAAGAAGGCGCCGGCGAAGAAGGCGGCCACGACGAGGGCGACCGCCGCCAAGGCGCCGGCCAAGAAGGCACCGGCAGCCAAGAAGGCGCCGGCCGCGAAGAAGGCTCCGGCCAAGAAGGCGCCGGCGAAGCGGACCGGCCGCTAGCCAGCGCAGCTGCGGGGGCTGAGGCACGCCCCCCCGACGTGCCTCAGCCAACGACCGCAGAACACCTGACGACCTGGCGGGGCCGGGTCGGGAGGATCCCAGCATCTTGCACAGCCGAGCGCGGCCGTGTCAACGGTCACCTCGCAGATCGTGCACCCCGCGACGTCAGATGCGCTTGAAGGCCTCGCCGCGACGGACGCCCACCGTCCGGCCGATCTCGCCGTGGACGTCGTCGAGCCAGCGTCGGAAGCGAGCGATCTGCGACGGATCATCGGGGTCGGTGATGTCGTGGGTGGTGACGAACTGGCTGCGGTGCTCGAGCAGCGCAGCGATCTTGGCGTCGAACGACGCCGAGATGTCCTCGACGTGGTCGACGACGTCGGCCTCCCACAGGAGGATCGTCTCCGGCCGGTGCGGCGCGAGGCCCTGGCCGGGGAAGAAGAACGGGTCGCGCGCGCCGACCACGCCCTCGACGGCGAGGTAGCCGGCGTGGCGGTGGTCCGGGTGGAGCCGGTAGCGCTTCCACGGGTCGTGGCCGAGCACCACCTGGGGACGGAGCGTCCGGATGACCCTGGCGACCTCGGCGCGCTCGGCGAGGCCTGACTCGAGCTCGCCGTCGACCCAACCGAGGAAGACCACCTCGCCGGTCGCGCCGAGCGCCTGGGCCGCAGCGCGCTGCTCCACCTGGCGGGTCTCCCGCAGGGCGTCGATGTCCTCCTCGGGATCCCACGTGCCCTTGGACCCGTCGGTGCAGACCAGGTGGTGGACGGTGCAACCATCCGCCGCCCACTTCGCGAGCGTCCCGCCGCACCCGAACTCGACGTCGTCGGGGTGGGCGGCGATCGCCAGCGCAGAGGTGGGCGTCGCCAGGTCCCGACCGGTCGAGGTCACCGGCACGGCGCCGGCGGCCGTTCGAGGAGCGACGCGACGTCGACGTGGTCGAGGTCGGCTGCGACGTCGACGTCCCAGGCGAGGGCTGGATCGTCGAGGACGTGCGACCCGAGGCCGAGCCGGTCGGCCTCTCGACGGTGGCGGCCGAAGCTGCCGGGGCCGTAGGCGAAGGCGAAGCCAGCGGCGGTCGGCACGACGATGACGTTCGTCCCGTCCTGGTGGCGGTCGGGCACGAGCACGACGTCGGGGTGCAGCGAGGGCAGCCAGGTGAGGTCTCGTGCGAGCGGGAGGTCGGCGTGGGCCACGATCGCGCGGGCCGCACCGGCTGCGTGTGCGTGGGCGACCCCGTCGGCGACGGCACCGTCGAGGCCCCTTCCGGACGCCCACACGACGGTCGCACCCTTCGCCGCCGCCCATGTGGCGACCTCGTCGTCGTCGCACACCACCAGGACGGGCAGGCCACCGGCTGCGGCGACCACCACACCGGCGAGGCGTTGCGCCAAGCGGGCCCGGGTCGTGGCGTCGAGCGCCGGTGCGAGCCGGAGCTTGGCCGCCGAGAAGGCCTTGACCGGGATGACGACCGCGAGGGTCGGGTGGGGCACCACGGGATCCGAGGCTACCGGTGCCCCACCCGGCTCTGGGCCTGCGTCGGGGGGCCGTCGTAGGGTGCGGCCATGCACATGCGCGTCGCGGTCATCGGTGCGGGCTCTTGGGGGACGACGGTCGCGGCGCTGGCGGTGCGCAACTGCCCGACGGTGCTGTGGGCCAGGCGGGCCGAGGTGGCTGACGAGGTCCGTCGTGACCACACCAACACCACCTACCTGCCTGGCTACGACCTCCCACCCGAGCTCGAGGGCACCGCATCGCTCCGTGACGCGGTCGCCGACGCGGACGTGCTGGTGATGGCCGTCCCCTCACAGGGCTTCCGGACGGTGCTCGAAGAGGTCGCCGGCGACCTGCGGCCGTGGGTGCCGGTCGTCAGCCTGAGCAAGGGGCTCGAGCAGGGCACGAACAAGCGCATGACCGAGGTCGTGCACGACGTGCTCCCCGGCCACCCCGCCGGCGTGCTCACCGGACCCAACTTGGCCAAGGAGGTCATGGCCGGTCACCCCGCGGCGGCGGTCATGGCGATGGCCGACGAGCGGGTGGCGCTCGCCCTCCAGCCCGTGTTCGCCACGGAGTCGTTCCGCGTCTACACGAACCTCGACATCGTGGGCTGCGAGGTGGCGGGCGCCCTCAAGAACGTGATGGCCATCGCTGCCGGCATGGTCGACGGCATGGGCTTCGGCGACAACACCAAGGCGACGATGATGACGCGGGGGCTCGCCGAGCTGACCAGGCTCGGCGTGGCACTCGGTGGCGACCCGTTCACGTTCTCCGGCCTCGCCGGCATGGGCGACCTCGTCGCCACGTGCAGCAGCAGCCAGAGCCGCAACCACCACGTCGGCACCGAGCTCGGGAAGGGTCGCCGCCTCGACGACGTGATCGCCGAGATGAACATGGTCGCCGAGGGTGTGAAGAGCTCCAAGGTCGTGTGCGAGCTCGGTCGTGCGCACGGGGTCGAGATGCCGATCGCCGACGAGGTGCACGCCGTGTGCCACGAGGGTCGCTCGGCAGCAGAGGCCCTCTCCAACCTGATGCAGCGCCAGCAGCGCGCCGAGACCGACGGCATGGCCCGTTGACCGTCACGGACTGGGTCGGGCTCCCGAGCACCGTCAGCTGGACCACGATCGGCAACGTCGGCTCCCCGCACCGGGCCACCGTGGACCGTCGTGGCCTGCTCACGCCGTGGCCCGGCGGCTGGTCCCTCGACTGGTGGGTGGGGGCGGAGGACCGTTGGCACCTCCCTGCGGTCGAGGCGGCGGTGCGCCAGCGCCTGGTGGCCGACGCGCCGGTCGTCGAGACGGCGATGCGCGTCCCGGGCGGCGACATCCTCCACCGTGCCTACGCGGTCACGACGGCGCCGAGCGACGGCGGTGTCGAGATGGTCGTCGTCCAGATCGAGAACGCGACCCCGGTGCCGGTCGCGCTCGCCCTCGCGGTTCGGCCCTACAACCCCCGAGGGCGGGCACGGATCGAGCGCATCGCCCTCGTCGGGCAGACGACGGTCACCGTGGATGGCGCCGTCTCGCTCGTGCTGCCCCGCCCTGCCAACCGGGCCGCCGGGTCGACGGCCAGGGACGGCGACGTGGCGACCCCCGTGCTCGCGGGCGAGGCCGGCCCGGACTTCCCCCAGTCACTGCGGTGCGAGGCGGGGTCGGCATCGGCCGCCTTCGTCTACCCGCTCCCACACCGCGCCACCTTGACCTTCCAGGTCCCGCTGGCTCCGCCGGCGCGCCCGCGCTTCCGCGGCCTGGGTCGTCGCACGGCGAGCCCCGCTCCTGTCTCGCCCAGCTCGGTGCCGACCGCCGACCAGGTGGCGAACGGTTGGAAGGCGCACGCCGGACGAGGGGTGCGGCTCGTGCTCCCCGACACCAGGCTCACCGCCGCGGTCGAGGCGAACCGCCGGTTCCTCCCCCTCCTCCTGCACGGTTCGCAACGGCGCTCCTCCCGCGGTGGTGCGCTGGTGCTCGGCGCGCTCGACCGCTACGGGTATCGAGACGACGTCGCAGGCGCGCTCGGCGAAGACCTGGACCACCTCGCCCTCCACGCCATCGCCGAGCACTGGCGGCTGCACCGTGACGTGTCGTTCCTCGAGGGAGCCGCACCAGCAATCGCAGCGGCCGCCGAGCAGCTCGCGCGGGACCGGTCGACGAGCGAAGACGGTGCCGGGGAGGAGGGGCTCTGGCGCCTGCGTGGGTTGCTCGACGCAGCCGAGGTCCTGGACGCCCTCGCGGAGCCGGGCGGCGCCGCCGATGCCCGTGCTCATGCTGCGCGCTGCCGATCGGAGGTGAAAGCTGGCATCGAGGCAGGCACGATCGATGCCCTCACGGCCTGCTGGCCGCTGCGGCTGCTGAGCGCCGATGATCATCTCGTCACCGCAACCGTCACGGCCATGCGAGACGGGCTCGGCGAGGGCCAGGCCTGCATCGACGCCGCGACCGGCGAGCCGGGCTTCAGCCCGTTCCGGACGCTGCAGCTCGCACACGTCGAGCTCGAGCTCGGCGACCGCCGTGCGCTCGAGCGGCTGGACTGGTTGCTCGGCGTGGCCACGGCGACCTGGACGTGGTCGACGTCGATCCCCTCAGGACCCGAAGGTGAGCGCGCAGGCGAAGGCCACGACGGGGTGGTGGCAGCAGCCATGCTCGACGTCGTGCGCGACCTCCTCGTGCGGGAGACGAGCGACGGCGGGCTCGCGCTCTGCTCGCTCGTGCCCCACGACTGGCTCGGCCAGCCCGTCGAGGTCCACGATGCCCCCACCCACCACGGGCTCGTCTCCTTTGCCATCCGGTGGCACGGTGACCGGCCGGCGCTGCTGTGGGAGCTGGCGCCGCACGACGGCACCACCGCCGTGCGCATCACCGCACCGGGCCTGGACCCGTCGTGGTCGACCACCGAGCTCCGAGGCGATGCCCTGCTCGCCGCCGTGCCGGCACCGCCCGGCTTCACGGCGGAACCCCAGCCCGACGTGGCGGCGACGCCAGTGCGCCTGAGCCCGAGGAGGACGACGTGACCGAGGTGCGCATCGCAGTGCAGGCAGATGCCGAGGTGGTCGGCCGCACCCTCGCCGCCGGTTTCGGTGACGATCCGGTGCTGTGCTGGGTGTTCGAGGAGCCGGGTCGAGCCGACAAGCTCGAGGTGATGTTCGCCTTCATGGCTCGCGAGGCGCTCGTGCCCCTCGGCGCCACCTACCTCACCGACGGCAGCTCTGCGGCTTGGACCCCACCCGGCTCGCCCCCGTGGCCCGATGACCGCGGCATCCGGTTCATCACCGAGCTCGCTGGCGTCGCCGGGCAGGGTGACCTGGAGCGGTTGGGCGTGCTGGACGACACCATGCAGGCCCACCACCCCGAGGCGCCGCACTGGTACCTCGGCCTCATCGGCACCGAGCCGGCGCGGCGGGGCAACGGGCTCGGCACGGCGCTCATGTCCACCGCGCTCGCCTCCGTCGACGCCGACCACCTTCCCGCCTACCTCGAGTCGACCAACCCGCGGAACATCTCGCTCTACGAGCGCCACGGCTTCGAGGTGACGGGTTCCATCGAGCTGCCAGGCGGACCATCGCTCACCCCCATGTGGCGCGACGCCCGCTGAGCGTGCGGTGAACTACCTCGGCCACGTTGCCGTTGCGCTTGCGGGTGGCCGCAGCGACCGCGAGTTCGTGCTCGGCGCTGCCCTGCCCGACCTGGCCTCGATGGTCGGCGTCCGCTTCGATCGGTCCTTGCTCCCACCGGCGGTGGCCGAGGGTGTGGCGTGCCACCTCGCCGCCGACGAGGCGTTCCACGCCCACCTCGTCTTCCGGGAGGGCTCGGCGGCGCTGCGAGCCGACCTGCGCGCCATCGGCCTGGCCACCGGTCCCACGAGGGCCATCGGCCACGCCGGCTGGGAGCTCCTGCTCGACGGCACCTTGGTCGGAACCCCGGTCGAGGACGCCTACCGAGAGGGCCTGGAGGTCGCCGAGGTCGTGCTCGACGCCATTCGCCCCGACCAGCGCCACAGGTGGGACCAGCTGCTCGCCCGCCTCCCCCCGCCTGCGCTCCGCTACGACGACCCGGCGTGGGTCGCGGACCGCCTGTTCACCATGCTCGAGCGGCGGCCCCGCCTGGCCCTCCCCCCTTCGTCCGCCCCGGTGGTTGCCGACGTCCTCGCCCAGCACGCGTCGTCGGTGCGAGCGATCGCTGCCACGCTCTTCCTCGACCTCACCTCGGGCATGGCGGCTGCAAGCAGATCTGACCGCTGCTGACGAAGCGTCGCTCGTGAGCGGGCACACCCGGAAGCGCCCGTGTCTCGACGCGAGAGGAGGGGGCCACGTGGCCCCCTCCTCATCTCCTTCTACGCCAGTCCGAGCGGGACTACAGGTCCCCCGGAAGTGCCTCTTCGTCGCCGACGAGGTCCAAGGCGCACGCCACCTCGTTGGTCACCGGCGCGAGCGGCGTGTCGGCGCCACCGGCGATGATCTGACCTGAGATCGCACCGTTGGCCTCGGGGTCCTCCGTGAGGGGGCTCACGTCGAGCCCGCCGTCGAAGAGCTGCTGGCCGATGGTGTCGCCTGCGAGCCCGGCGTCGCCGCCCGCCTCGGTGCAGCGG
>JBBSLC010000069.1:0-15674 GCA_038255685.1 Acidimicrobiales bacterium
CACGTCGTACCCCTGCGCCTCGATCCGGTCGAGGATGCGGCTGTAGAGGGCGCGGGCAGCGACGATGCAGCGCGCCGACGTGGGGGGCAGCAGGTCCACGCCCAGGTCGGCCGAGGCGTACAGCGCCCGGCACCGGTCGATCTCGAAGCGCATGAGCTCGACGAAGCCCGGTGTCGCGGTCCGGTCGACGAGCGCCTGCTCGGCGTCGAAGCGGCGGACGTCCTCCTGCGGGAGGTACACCCGCCCACGATCGAGGTCCTCATCGACGTCGCGGAGGAAGTTCGTGAGCTGGAAGGCGTCGCCGAGGTCCCGGGCGTGCTGCTTCGCCTCGGGCGCGAGCGGCTCGAGGATCGGCAGCATCATCTCGCCGATGACCGCGGCCGAGCCGTCCATGTAGCCCCGGAGGTCCTCCCACGTCTCGTAGGACGCGACGGTGAGGTCCATGGTCATGGACCGCAGGAAACGGCGGAAGCACTCGACGTCGATGTCGAACGCCCGCACGGTGTGGACCACGGCCTTCAGCACGAGGTCGGTGGAGTCACCGGCCTCGAGGTCCTCGAAGAACCGATCGCCGAAGTCGGCCAGCGCCTTGGCCCGCACGTCGGTGGGCTGGGGGCCGAGGTCGTCGACGATGTCGTCGGCGTACCTGCAGAAGCCGTAGAGGGCGTGGACGTGGTGGCGCTTGACCCGGGGCAGCGCATAGGTCGACCAGTAGTAGGTCGTGCCGTACGCCTTGTTCAGCTGCCGGCAGCGCTCATAGCTCTCGTCGAGGGTCGGTGCGGGGATCACCGTTGCAGCCTGCCGACCCGTTCGGCGGCGAGGCGACCCGAGACCAGGACCATGGGCACCCCGACCCCGGGGACGGTGCTCGACCCGACGAACACAAGCCCTGGTGCTCGCTTGTCGACGTTGCTCGGGCGGAAGGGCCCGGTCTGGAGGAAGCGGTGGGAGAGGGCGAAGGGCGTCCCCCGCTCCATCCCCATGCGCTCCCAGTCGAGCGGGTCGACGAACGACTCGACCTCGACGTCGACGGGATAGCCGAGCTCGGCGACCCGTGCGGTGAGCGAGGCCTGAACGCGCTCGCGCTCGACGGTCCAGTCGATGCGGCCGTCGAGGTTGGGCGTGGGCTCGAGCACGTAGAGCGTGTTGCACCCGTCGGGCGCGAGGCTCGGGTCGTCCTTGGAGTGGCAGGTGATGAGGATCGACGGGTCGGGCATGCGGACGCCGTCTCGCAGCAGCGCCCGGAACGACTCGTTCCACGACGAGCCGAAGTGGATGTTGTGGTGGGCGGCCTCGACCGGCAGCTCGCCCCGCACGCCGGCGTGCCAGACGACGCACGACGGCGAGTAGTTGCCCTTGCGGGCCACGCGGGGCGCGTCCATCCCCCCGAGCAGGCTCTTGTAGGCGACGGGGAGGTCGGGGTTGGCCACGACGGCGTCGGCCCGCACCACCTCGCCGCTCACCAGGCGCACGCCCGTGACCCGTCCTGTGGAGCCCTGCTCGCGGAGGATGGTCTCGACGGTGGTGCCGTAGCGGAAGTCGACGCCGGCCTTCTCCGCCGCCGCCGCGAGGCCCCGCGGCATGGCGTGCATGCCCCCCTCGGGGAAGTACACGCCCTCGACGGAGTCCATGTAGGTGATGACGCAGTACAGGGCGAGCGCCTGGTAGGGGGCGAGGCCGGCGTACATGGACTGGAAGCTGAAGATCCGCTGGAGCCGCTCGTCGGAGAAGTACGAGGCGACCACCTTGTCGAGCTTGCGGAAGCCCCCCATGCGCACGAGCTTCAGCGCCGGCGCCAGCGGCCACATGAGGTCGAGGGGGGAGTCGAAGTTGACGTCGATGAAGTTCGCCAGCTCGAGCTCGTAGAGCTCGCGCAGCCAGTCCGAGAACCGTCCGAACGCCGCCGCCTCGGTTGGCCCGCACAGCGCACGGATCTCCTCGGTCATACGCTCCCGGCCGTGCCACACCCGCAGCGTGGAACCGTCCTCGTAGACGGCCCGGTACATCGGATCGACCGGCTTGAGGGTCACGAACGCTGCCATGTCCGCGCCGATCGCTTCGAAGCACGACTGGAGCAGCGCCGGCATGGTCATGACCGTCGCCCCGGTGTCGAAGCGGTAGCCCCCCTGCTCCAGGAGGCCGGTCCGTCCACCGGGTACGAGCTCGCGCTCGAGCACGACCACGTCGTGGCCAGCGCCACGGAGGTGGCAGGCGGCCGAGAGGCCGCCGAGACCGGCGCCGATGACGATGACGTCCACGACGGTCCTAGCGGTCCCGGGTGGCGATGTAGGTCGCCAGCTCGCAGAGGGCGTGCACCGCTTCGTCGGTGAGCGGCGCCGAGCTGGCGGCGTCGATGGCAGCGGTGGTGAGCTCGTCGATGCGGGCCTCTGCCTCGCGCAGCGCGCCGGTGTCGATGATCACCTGCTGGAGAGAGGCGATGTCCTCCTCGGTGAGCGTCGGGTCGCCGACGCGGTCGAGCAGCGCCGCTGCCGGTCCGGTCGCTCGCTCGAGGGCGACGGCGAGGATCGGTGTCGGCTTGCCCTCTCGCAGGTCGTCACCGACGGGCTTGCCGGTCGCCTCGGCGTCACCGAACGCACCGAGCACGTCGTCACGCAGCTGGAACGCCTCGCCGAGCGGATCCCCATAGGCCGACAGCGCCGGCTCGAGCTCGGGGAAGCGCCCGGCAAGGGCAGCGCCGACGTGGAGCGGGCGCTCCACCGTGTAGCGCCCCGACTTGTACGAGGCGATCCGGCGGGCGGTGGCGAGGCCGACCCCGCCTCTCGCGGTGCCGAGGACGTCGAGGTACTGGCCGATGTTCAGCTCGACGCGGAGCTCGTCGTAGATGTCCCGTGCCGCCCTCGGTGCATCGGCGAGCAGGAGGTCGGCGTAGACGAAGGCGAGGTCGCCGACGAGGATCGCCACGCCCTCGCCGAAGCGTCGGGGTTCGCCTCGCCAGCCGCCGGCCTCGTGGACGGCCTGGAAGGTGCGGTGCGCCGTGTCCGCGCCTCGTCGGCGGTCGGAGCCGTCCATGACGTCGTCGTGCACGAGGGCGAAGGCGTGGAGGAGCTCGAAGCCCGCTCCTGCGTCGACGGCGATCGGGTCGGTGGGATCGCCGCCGGCGCCGACGAACGCCCAGTGGCAGAACGCAGGGCGCAGCCGCTTGCCGCCAGCGAGCACGAGGTCGGCCAGGCAGCTGATCGGTGCGTCTAGGTCAGCATCCACCGCTGACCAGCGGGCGCGCTCGGCGTCGAGGAGCGTGCGGAGCCGGTGCTCCACCCGCTCTGCGATCTCCCCCAGGCTGGCGGGTGCGCAGGCGGTGTCAGGCGTGGTCACGGGAGAGGGTTCGGAGCGAGCGAGGCGATGGATCGAGGATAGGTGCGCCGTCCGCCGTCGGGGAGGTCCGACCCCGACCGAGCAGTGGACCGATCAGCTGGCGGGGATGCCGTCGGGGTCGCCGCCAGGTGCCTCGTCGGTCGCGGCCGGGTGCTGCGGGTGGAGGTCGGTGACGATGCGCTCCACCTCGAAGCGGGTGGTGGCGATGCGGTCGCGGCACTCGCGGATGAGCGCTGCTGCCCTCGCGACCTTCGTCGCGAGGTGGTCGACGTCGAGCTCGTCGCCCTCGAGGTCGTCGAGGATGAGCTCGAGCTCTTCGACCGCCTCGGCGTAGCGGAGGTCCTTGGCGGGGGTCGGTGCATCGGTCACGGGGTGGTCTCCGGTTCGGTCGGTGCCAGGGGGTTGACGGCGCGGACGGTGCTGTCGACCGTGCCGTCGGCGAGGGTGGTGTGCAGCTCGGTCCCTGCGGCGATGTCGGCGGTGGACCGGACGAGGGCGCCCCCGGCGGTGCGGGTGATGGACCACCCTCGAGCGAGGGCGCGAGCGGGGTCGACCGCGTCGGCGCGCGCCGCCAGCACGTCGAGGCGTGCGGCGCGGGCGGCGGTCGTGGCGGCACCGGCGCGACGGAGGCGGATCGCAGCGGCCGCGAGCTCGACCTCGTGTCGGCGCAGCACCTGGTCGACGCGGCTGGGGTCGATGCGGCGGACCGCGCGCCCAAGGCGCGCCTCGGAGTCGTCGAGCTGCGCTGACGTGCCCCGCTCGAGCCTGCGGCCGTCCTCCCGCACGCGACCCTCGGCGCCGGCGAGCGCGAGCACCACCAGATGGGAGACCCGGGTGGCCTGGGTGTCGAGCGTGCCCTGCGCCCGGCTGACGGCCCCCCCGGCTCGGGCCACCAGCGTGCCGGCACCGGCGTCGAGCCCCTGCTCGGCTCGCCGGTGGGCGAGGGTCGCCTGGCGGACGATCCCAGCCCAGGTCGCCTCACCGGTGGTGATCGCCCGCCGGACCTGCTCCACGACGGCAGCGGCGCACGCCGTCGGCGTCTTGTACGCGGTGTGGGCGACGGCGTCGGCGACGCTGGTGTCGATCTCGTGGCCGATCCCGGTGAGCACGGGGACAGGTGCGGCGGCGACGGCTCGGGCGATGCGCTCGGCGTCGAACGTGGCGAGGTCGGTCCGGGAGCCGCCGCCCCGCACGAGCAGCACGACGTCGGGCGCCCAGGCGAGCGAACGGGCGAGGGCGGCCAGGACCGATGCCTCGGCTCCCTGTCCCTGGACCCGGGCGTCGGCCACGGCGACGGCGAAGCCGAGCCCGCTGGCCTGGAGCTCGTGCAGCGCGTCGTGGCAGGCAGCCGAGCCGTCGCTCGTGACGACGGCGACGCGTAGGGGGGCGACCGGCAGGGAGAGACGACCGTTGCGGTCGAGGAGGCCCTCGCTGGAGAGGGCGGCGAGCACCCGGTCCCGCTCGGCGGCGAGACGGCCGAGGGTGTGCACGGGGTCGATCTCGGAGACGACGAGCTGCACCCGGCCGTACCCGTACTGGACCCGGCCCCTGACCCGCACCTCGATGCCGTCGGTGAGGCGGAAGCCGGGGTGCTCGGCGAGGACCCGGTCGATCCGGAGCCGGCTCTGGCGGAGCACGACGGCGCCGATCGTGGCGGTGTCCCGTCCACGTGCCTTCTCGCACAGCGAGAGGTACACGTTGCCCTTGGCGTTCGGCGGCCGGAGACCGTCGACCTCGCCCCTGACCCACACCTCGGCAGGGAAGGCGGCAGCCACCGCCCGGGTCAGACGGGTGGCGACCTGGCCGACGGTGAACGTCTCCTCCTGCTCGAAGAGCGCTCCCTGGTCCGCAGCCACCGACCCATGATGGCCCCGGCGTGCGACACCCTGGGGCGGGGAGGTATCGGCCGGCTAGCGAGAGGTCGGTCCAACCAGCTCGATGGTGGCCCGGTGGCCAGGCGAGCGAGCCAGCCGACGGTCGAGGGTGAGCAGCGGGGCGTCGAGCAGCTCGGCGAGGGCGACATAGGCGCCGTCGTACGCCGTGAGGTTCTCCCGCAGCTCCCACAGGCGCGGCAGGAGGACCTCGTGGTCGTAGCGCACGACGTCGAGCTGGGCGAGCGTCCGGATGGCGGTCTCGGCGAGCTGGGCTCCGATCGCACCCGTTCGGACGAGTCGCGCCAGGACCTGCGCCACCTCGAGGGAGAGCAGGTGGGGGGCGTGAAGGGACTCGTTCGCAGGAGCGATGCGCGTCGCGACCATGCGTCCCGACACCGACCCCGTGAGCAGCTCGACCGCAGCCGACGCGTCGAGCACGATCACCGTCTGTCGCGCTCGGCCCGCACCAGCTCGGCAGCGCTCGGGTCGAGCACGATCGGTGGAAGGGCGGCAAGGCGAGCGAGGATCTCATCGCGCGTCGGCCTCTCGGCGACACGACGGAGCTCCTCGAGGACGAGGTCGGAGAGCGACCGACCACTCGCCGCCGCACGAGCCTTCAGGGTCCGGTGGAGGTCGTCGGGGACGTTGCGGACCTGGAGCGTCTTCATGCACGGAGCATACTTGGGTGCGCACTGCATGCACCCGGGACGGGCGACACCGTCGGTGGGTGCTCTGCCAGACTCAGGTCGTGGCCGAACGGATCGGTGATGGCGTCCTGCAGATCGACACGCTGCTCGGGGGGTGGGAGCGGGTCACTGCCGGCTACCTGATCGAGGGACCTGCGCCGGTGCTGGTCGAGACGGGGAGCCAGAGCTCGGTGCCCGCACTGCTCGCCGCCCTGGACGAGCTCGGCCTCGCCGCCGACGACCTCGCCGGCGTCGCTGTCACCCACATCCACCTCGACCACGCCGGCGGGGTGGGGGATGTGGCCCGGGCCTTCCCGAAGGCCACCGTCTACGTCCACGAGAAGGGCGCCCGCCACCTCGCCGACCCGAGTCGCCTCGTCGCCTCCGCCGAACAGGTCTACGGGTCGCTGCTCGACTCCCTCTACGGCCGTCTCGACCCGACGCCGCCCGAGCGCATCCGGGTGCTCGGCGACGGGGACGTGATCGAGGTCGGGCCAGGACGCACGCTGACGACGGTCGACTCCCCCGGCCACGCCAAGCACCACCTCGCCCTCCACGACGCCACCTCGGGCCTGCTCTTCGCCGGGGACGCCGTTGGCGTCCGACTCCCCGACGCCGGCGTGCTCCGCCCCTCGACGCCGCCGCCCGACTTCGACCTCGAGGCCGCCCTCGCCTCGCTCGTCCGCTTCGCCGACCGCAGCCCTGCCGGGATCGCCCTCGCCCACTACGGCCTCGTGCCCGACCCGACGACGATCCTCGAGGAGGCAGCCGACACCCTGCGGCGGTGGGCGCACGTCGCGGAGCAGGCGTGGCAGCGGGGGGGCGACATCGCTGCTGCGCTCGACGACGCCTTCTCCGACGAGCTCGACGGCACCGACGAGGCGATGCAGGAGAAGCTCGACACGCTCAACGGGGTGCACAGCAACGCCGCCGGCCTGCAGCGCTGGCTGGACCAGCGGACCCCAGCAGCGACGCACGAGCACCCGCACTGATGCCGGGCCTGGGCGCCCTCAGCGACCTGCGCGCCGTCGTGCGCACCCCTGACGGCGGCTGCCACGAACGCCCGATCGTGAGCCCTGGTGACCACGAGGTCGGCCTCCTCGTCGTCGGGGTCACCGAGCGTGACGACGGGTGGAGCTGGTCGATCGGCGTGCCTGGACCCGCTCCGGTGGCGGTGACCTCGGTCGCCCTCACCTGGGACGCCGGTCCCGCCGGTCCCGATCCTCGTCTGTTCTCCAACGGGTACCAGTCGTGGACGTCGTCGCGCGTCCGCCGCCTCGGCGTCGACGTGGACCCGTCCAACGTGGCGCCGGTCCCCACCCTCGTGCGGGAGACCCACCACGCCGACCCGGCGGTCTCCCCGATCGGCGAGCTGCGCTCGGAGCAGGTGACCGTCCTCGCCCTCGCCGGTCCCCTGCTGCTCGTCGGCTTCCTCGCCGGCGTCGAGCACGACGGCACCATCCGGGCGCAGCTGCGGGGGGACCGGGTCGAGGTCAGCGCTGAGGCCCACCTCGGGGGTGCTGTGCTCGCACCCGGCGAGCAGCGGCGCCTCCACCCCGTGGAGCTGGTGACCGGTGACGATGCCCCGGACCTCCTGGCTGGCTGGGCCGACCGGGTGGGGCGCGCCGGGCAGGCTCGCACCTCGACGCCGTTCCAGGTCGGCTGGTGCTCCTGGTACCAGTGGTTCTCCGCCATCACCGAGGAGGCGCTCCGCGCCAACCTCGCCCTCGCCGCCGACTGGCCCTTCGAGGTCTTCCAGCTCGACGACGGCTACCAGCACGCCATCGGAGACTGGGCCCGCACCGACGCGAGCTTCCCGTCGGGGATCGCAGCCGTGGCTGATGCGATCGCGGCGGCCGGGCGGGTCCCTGGCCTCTGGATCGCCCCGTTCCTCGCCGCCCCCGGCTCTGACCTCGCCGCTGCCCACCCCGACTGGATCGTGCGCCACGCCTCGGGAAAGCCGCTGGTCGGCATGGTCAACGAGGCGTGGGGTGGTCACGTCCACGTGCTCGACACCACCGACCCTGCCGTCCTCGCCCACCTCGAGCACACCGCCGCAGAGCTCGTCGCTGCGGGCTACCCGTACCTGAAGCTCGACTTCACCTACGCACCGACGCTCGCCGGTCGCTACGCCGACCCGTCGCGGACGCCGGCGCAGCGGGTGCGGGCGGGCATGGAGGCGGTGCGCCGGGGTGCGGGGGACGACACCTTCCTGCTCGGGTGCGGGCTGCCGCTCGGTGCTGGGGTCGGCGTGGTCGACGGCATGCGCATCGGCGCAGACGTGGCGCCGCACTGGGAGCTGCGCCCCGGCCAGTACGCCCCCGGCGGCTACGCCGAGCACGAGCCGGCGACGGTCAATGCGTTCCGCAACACGCTCACGCGGTCCTGGATGCACCGTCGCCTCTGGTCGAACGACCCCGACTGCCTCATGCTGCGCACCTCGGAGACCGACCTGAGCGAGGGCGAGGTCCGCGCCTGGGCGCTCGCGGTCGCCGTCTCTGGTGGCATGGCACTCGTCTCCGACGACCTGTCGCTGCTCGACGACCGAGCCAGGCGCTTGCTCGACGAGGTGCTCGCCATCGGGCGAGCGGTCGACGCCGACGCGGTGGGCGGGCGGACACCTCGGTGCTCGGAGCTCCTCGACGAGCCGACCCCCCGGCATCTCGAGGCCGCTGGCCACGTCTTGTCCACCTCGCTTTGATCGCAGCGATGTCTCAACTGAGGTGCGTCGGTGCCGAAGGAGAGAGCGATCGTGCTGCGCGCGCGCCAGGAAGGACTGCCCGACGATGACCGCCCACCAGCCGCCGATGGCCAGGCAGCCCGGTCGCGGGCTCTCGACGCTGCTCGACGCGCTGGCGGACGCCGATGACCAGGTGGTTGCGATCGAGCGAGCGCTGACGTGGCTGGTCGACGCCGTCGACGCAGGCGGGTGCGCGCTGGTGGAGGGCGACGCCCTCGTCGGACACATCTCCCGCAGCGGAGGCCCGAGCGCCGCTGCGATGCTCGACGCAGGCACGGGGCGGCTGGTCGCACCGCCTCCGCACGGCCTCGATCCCGCTGCGACCCTCGTCGTGGCGCTGCGGAGCCGAGCTGCCTCGGTGGTCGTGGCCCGCCCTGGGCGCCCGTTCACCCGCGAGGACACCGCCCTCGCGAGCGAGGCCGCGGCGAGCCTCGACCTCGCGCTGCGAGCCGTCGACGCCGTGCTCTCCGAGCAGGACCATCGCCGTCGCTCTGACGAGCAGGCCGCCGAGAAGGAGGTCCTCGTGTCGACGCTCGAGCAGCGCAAGCTGCTGCTCGAGTGCCTGTTCGAGATCCAGCGGGCGATCTCGCACCGCGAGCCGATCCAGGCCGTCTTCGATGCGGTCACCACCGGCACGGCGCGCCTGTTGGGCGACGAGGTCGCCGGTCTCCGCCTCCTCGACGACGATCCTGCCTTCCTCTCCCTGGTGTCGTGCGTCGGCATCGATGCGACCCTCCTCGACGTCATCCGTCGGACGCCCGTGGGCGAGGGCGTCGGCGGCCGAGCTGTCTCCGAGGGGCAGCTCGTGATCGCCGACCTCTACGAGGCGACCTCCACGCCATTGCACCAGTTCGTCCAGACCGGGCTCCACACGGCGATGGCCGCACCCGTCCACCGGGACGGGAAGGTGGTGGGGAGCCTGCTCGTCGCCTCCTACCGTCCGGATCGCGTCTACAGCGAGGGTGAGCAGGAGGTGCTCTCGGCCTTCGCCGAGCACGCGTCCCTCGCGCTCAACGACGCCAGTGCCGCAGAGGCGATCCGCCAGGCGTACGCACTCGCGCTGCGCCAGGCGACGCTCGACCCCCTGACCGAGCTCGCCAACCGGTCGTCGATCCTCGATCGGATCCGTCAGGCCGTCGCCGAGGGGGTGGCGACGGGGGCCCACCCCGCCGTGCTGTTCATCGACCTCGACGGCTTCAAGAAGATCAACGACTCGCTCGGCCACGCCATCGGCGACGAGGTGCTCGTCCGGATCGCCGAGCGCCTCCGGCTGGCGATGCGCCCCGACGACGTCGTCGCGCGCCTGGGCGGTGACGAGTTCGTGGTCCTGTGCGAAGGGCTCGCTGATGCCGGGACGCGACAGGTCGCAGAACGGCTGCTCCGGGCCGTCGCCACCCCGCTGCCCGTGTACGGCCGCAGCGTCGTGATCACCGCGAGCATCGGCATCGCACGCGCCGAGGGGACGGTCCAGGCCGAGGACCTGCTGCGCAACGCCGACGTCGCCATGTACAAGGCCAAGGCGGCGGGACCGGGAAGGGTGGAGGTCTTCGACGAGCTCGTCCGGATCACCATGCTCGAGCGCCTCGAGGTTGAGCAGTCGCTGCGCCGTGCGCTCGAGCACGGCCAGCTCTGCGTCCACTACCAACCGGTCGTCGACGTCGGGACGGGCGAGACCGTCGGCGCCGAGGCCCTCGTCCGGTGGGACCACCCCGAGCTCGGGATCGTCATGCCGGGCTCGTTCATCCACATCGCCGAGGAGGCGGGCCTGATCGTCGAGATCGGGGCGTGGGTGCTCGCCCAGGCATGCGCCGACCGTGCACGGTGGGAGCGGGTGGGGCTCTGCGGACCGGAGCACCGCCTGAGCGTGAACCTGTCGGCGAGGCAGTTCGCCGACCCCGGGCTCGTCGCCGTCATCGAGGGTGCCCTCGCACGCGCGGGGTTGGCGAGCAGCGCCCTGTGCCTCGAGCTGACGGAGACGGTCCTCATGGACGATGCCGACGCCACCGTCGCGATGCTCTCGGCTCTCCACGAGCTCGGTGTGCACCTCTCGGTCGACGACTTCGGGACCGGGTACTCGTCGCTCAGCTACCTCAAGCGCTTCGTCGTCGACGAGCTGAAGATCGACCAGGGCTTCGTTGCCGGCCTCGGGGTCGCGAAGGGCGACGAGGTCGTCGTGCGTGCCGTCGTCGGTCTCGCAGCCGCCCTCGGGCTCGAGGTGGTCGCCGAGGGCGTGGAGACGGTCGGGCAGCTGGCGGTGCTGCGCTCGCTCGGCTGCGAGCGAGCGCAGGGGTACCTGTTCGGCCGACCGGGTCCGGGGTGGCAGGTCGGTTCGAGCGCGCTCGACACCGAGCCGCCGCTCGGTCAGGCAGCCGAGCTGTCCCGCACCAGCGTTCGGTAGAGGTCTGCGTAGAGGCCGCCCGATTTCACCAGCTCCACATGGGTCCCCCGCTCGACGATGGTCCCTTCGTCGAGCACGACGATCTCGTCGGCGTCCTGGACCGTCGACAGCCGGTGGGCGATGACGAGCGATGTCCTCCCGGCGAGGGCGGTGGCCAGTGCCTGTTGGACGAGGTGCTCGTTCTCGGCGTCGAGGTGGCTCGTCGCCTCGTCGAGGATGACCACGGCAGGGTCCTTGAGCAGCACGCGCGCGATGGCGAGGCGCTGCTTCTCGCCGCCGGAGAGCCGGTAGCCGCGCTCGCCGACCATGGTGTCGTAGCCGTCGGGCAGGGCGGCGATGACGTGGTGGACCTGGGCGGCCCGGCACGCCGCCTCGAGCTCGGCGTCGCTGGCGTCGGGGCGCGCGTAGCGGAGGTTGTTGCCGACCGTGTCGTGGAACAGGTGTGGATCCTGGCTGACCACCCCGACGGCGGCGCGCAGCGACGCCTGGGTGACGGTGCGCACGTCCTGGTCGTCGAGGAGGACCGCCCCACCGGTGACGTCGTAGAGCCGGGGCACGAGCGCAGCGAGGGTGGACTTCCCGGCTCCCGACGGCCCGACGAGCGCGACCATCGACCCGGGCTCGGCGACCAGGCTGATGTCGCGCAGGACGTGCTCCCCGGCACGGGCGTCGAGGGGTCGCAGGGCGGCGCCCTCCCCCTCGAGCGAGGCGAGCGACACCTCCGACGCCGAGGGGTAGCGAAACCAGACGTGATCGAGCTCCAGCCGGCCGCGCGGCGAGCTGATGGTGGCCGCGTCGGGTGCGTCGTCGACCATGCGCTCGGTGTCGAGGAGCTCGAAGACCCGCTCGAAGGAGACCAGGGCGAGCAGGACGTCGACCCGTGCGTTCGTCAGGTTCGTGAGGGGTTGGTAGATGCGGGCCACGTAGAGGGCGAGCGCGGTGAGGGTCCCGATGCTGAGCGCGTCGGAGATCACGAGCTGGGCGCCGACCCAGTAGACGAGCGCGGTGCCGACGGCGGCGACGAGGCCGAGGGCGGCGAAGAAGATGCGGCCGTACAGCGCGCTCTTGATCCCGAGGTCGCGGACCTGACCAGCGGAGCGCTGGAAGCCGACGACCTCGTCGTCGTGGCGCCCGAAGAGCTTGACCAGCATGGCGCCGGAGACGTTCAGCCGCTCCGCCATCGTGGCGTTCATGGTGGCGTTGACGTCCATGGCCTCGCGGGTGAGGTCTTGGAGCCGTGCGCCGACGCGCTTGGCGGGGATGATGAACGCCGGCAGGATCACGAGGCTGAGCAGCGTGAGCCGCCACTCGAGGTACGCCATCACGACGACGGTGGACACCAGGGTGAACACGTTCGACACGACCTGGCCGAGCGTCCCGGTGAGCGCTCGCTGTGCACCGACGACGTCGTTGTTCATGCGGCTGATGAGCGAGCCGGTCTGGGTCCTCGTGAAGAAAGCGACCGGCATCCGCTGCACGTGGTCGTACAGCGACGAGCGCAGGTCGAAGATCAGGCCCTCGCCCACCGCCGAGGACCACCATCGCTGGGCGAGGTCGAGGAGCGTGGCCACGAGCGCGACCCCGACGGTTGCGAGGCCGAGCACCGTGACCAGGCCTCGGTCCCCGGCTGGGATGGCGTCGTCGATGATGCGGCGGAACAGCAGCGGCGGTGCGAGGGCGACGAGCGACGCGCCGGTGATGGCAGCGAGGAACAGTGCGAGGCGCGTCCGGTAGGGGCGGGCGAAGGCCCACACCCGCTTGAGCAGGGCGCGGTCGACCGAGCTCGGGAGATCGCTCTCCCTCCCGGCTCGCCGGTAGGCGCCTGCTGCTCCACCTCGACCATCCACAGCCCGAAGGCTACGGGTGCAACCCGTCGTTCGACCTGCCTTGCAGCTGGCGGAGAGAGTGGGATTCGAACCCACGGTGAGCCGAAACCCACAACGATTTTCGAGACCGTCCCATTCGTCCGCTCTGGCATCTCTCCTGGGGTGGCCGAGGCTAGCGGAGCCGCTTGGCCGCGAAGAAGGCGGTGAGCAGCTCGGCGCATGCAGGGGCCTCGACGCCTGCCACCACCTCGACCTCGTGGTTCAGCCGGGGGTCGGCGCACAGGTTGTAGAGCGAGCCGCACGCACCCGCCTTGGGGTCCGGCGCGCCGAAGACGACGCGTGCGACACGTGCGCCGAGGAGGGCGCCGGCGCACATCGGGCACGGCTCGAGGGTGGCCACGAGCGTGGCCCCGGTGAGGCGCCACGACCCGACCGCGGCGGCGGCGTCGCGCAGCGCAAGCACCTCGGCGTGGGCGGTCGGGTCGCCGGTGCGCTCGCGCTCGTTGTGGCGACGGGCGAGCAGGGTGCCGTCGGGCGCGAGGACGACAGCGCCGACGGGCACATCGCCGGCTGCTGCTGCGGCGACTGCCTCCTCGAGGGCCATGGCCATGGCCTGTCGATCGTCCACCGCGGCACCCTACGCCGGCACCGGTCGGCCCCTGCTGCCGAGAAATCGGATGAATGGTGCAGGAAGTGCAGGGTGGCGTGGCGAAGGGGGAGCGGTGGCGTCGTCGGGGTCGGACGGCCCGGTTCGCTCTGGACGGCGCTGGGGCCGTCCAGGGTCTGAGCCGTGCCGTGCAGGAACAGGGTCGCGCGGGTCCGGGAGGTGGCGGCGCGTGGCGACGCTGCTCGTGGTGTCGGTCGCGCTCGGCGCCGTCCTCTCGCCCGCCCACGTCGACCAGCGAATCGCCGCCAGCACGGAGGGGGCGCTCTCCGTTGCGACGCCGAGCGTGGCGCTCCGGGCGTCGGGCACCGTGGTCGGCACCTCGGTCACCGCCGTCTCATGGGCGCCGGTCGTCACCTCCGTGCCACCACCGCTCGCCGCCGACGACGTCGCCCCCGGTCCTCCCGCCACGGCCGGAGACACGGTGATCGAGGCACCGCCTGCGGTCTTCGACGAGGTCGCCCTGCCCGCAGGAGCACCGCCGGCGCCCCTCGTCCAGCCTGGCGAGGCCGGCTCCGCCATGGGCGCTGGCACCTGGGCCGTGTCGATCGGCATCGACGACTACCCGGGTCAACGCCACGACCTCCGCTCCGCGGTCGCCGACGCCGTCGAGGTGGACAGGGCGCTCGCGGGCTACGGCATCCCCGGCGACCAGCGACTCCTGCTCACCGATCGTGCTGCGAGCGCCCAGAACATCGAGCGCTCCCTCGAGTGGCTCGTGGGTCACGCCGGCCCGGAGGCCAACGTCGTCTTCTTCTACGCAGGGCACGTGCGCAAGGTCTCCGAGAGCACCGAGGCGATCGTCGCTGCAGACGGCGCCACGGTGCTGGACGAGCGGGTGGCCGAGCTCCTCGCACCGCTCGCTGCCCCGAAGGCGTGGATCGCCATCGCCGCCTGCTTCGGCGGGGGCTTCACCGAGGTCCTCGCCCCCGGTCGGATCCTCACCGCCGCCGCCAGTGCCGACGACCTCGCCTACGAGAACCTCGACTTCGGGCGCTCGTACCTCGTGGAGTACATGGTGCGCCAAGCCATGGTGGAGGGAGCGGCGTCCGAGTCGGTCGAGTCCGCCTTCGCCTACGCCGAGGCGGCGCTGGCACGGGAGCACCCCGACCGGGCGCCGGTCCAGCTCGACCAGCTCGACGGCGATCTCGTGCTCGCCTCGCCGTCGGCCATGGATCGCCCCGCCCCCCGAGCCCAGCCAGAGCCCAGCGCAGCACCCCCACCCGCAGAGCCCCCGCCTGCGGATGGGCCGCCGAGCGAGGAGCCGACACCGGACGACGGCTCGCAGGAGCCCTCCGGTCGCTGCCTCGGCGCGGCGCTCCGGGCCATCCGCTGCGACGACTGACGGCGGCCCCTGCGCCTGCCGTCCGCCCCCTCGCAGGGCGGGTGACGGCGACAGGACAGGTGCGCTGGCGGAGGGAGTGGGATTCGAACCCACGGTGAGTTGCCCCACACACGCTTTCCAAGCGTGCCGATTCGGCCGCTCTCGCATCCCTCCACGGCCACGGACAGGCTACCCTGGCCCGTGTCCGTCGTTGGACGTGGCGGCCGGGCCCTGTGCAACAGCTCCCCGTGAACCGAGTCAGGGCCGGAAGGCAGCAGCTCTCAGCGGGTCGAGCGGTGTGCCGCAGGTCGTCTGGCCGTCACGTCGAGCGACGGACACGCTCGTCCCGGGGGTCGGTCCCCGGTGGCGGGTCGATGAGCTCGTCGACGTCGTCGACGCCGGGGGAGGCCATCGCCCAGCGCCCGCCTCGCTTGTGGAAGGCGTACCAGCGCCCGTCCCGGCTGCGGCGGAGCTGGTCGACGCCGCGAACCGTGATCCGGTTCGACCGCACCCGCACCGTGCGGGGGGCGACGCCTGCTGCGAGCAGGCGGTCCCTGACGTCGGCCATCTCGGCGATCGGAGGCTGCCAGGCCGCCTCGGCCAAGGCGTGGAGCCCAGCGGCACCTGCCAGTCGCCACGCCTCGGCCTCGGCGCCGAGCACGGCGTCGGTCGTGCCGCTGCGCGCCGCGAGGTCGCGCCGCTCGGTGTCGGACGCGCTCGATGCCCGCCGGGCGCGGTCGGCTGCCACGTCGAGCTCGAGGCCCGAGGTCGCAACGCCTGCCCTGAGGGCCCACGCCCGTCGAGCGGCGTCGGTGGCCAGGCGGCGGAG
>JBBSLC010000070.1:0-15066 GCA_038255685.1 Acidimicrobiales bacterium
CCTCGGGGGTGGCCTCGTCGGCAGCGGGTGCTGCTGCGTCGGCCTCGGGCTCGGCCGCAGCCGCAGGCTCGGCGACGCCGGGGTTGCCACCCTGGTCGATGAGGGCCTTGAGCCCGTAGGCGAGGTTGCGGGGCAGGGCCTGGAGCAGGCCGGCGAAGCCGACGAGCGGGGCGGCCAGGCCACCGGCGAGGCGGGCCAGCAGGACCTCCCGGGAGGGGAGGTCGGCGAGGGCCATGGCCTCTTCGGCACTCATGGCGGCGTCGCCGAGGATGCCGCCCTTCACCACGAGGTTCGGGTTGGTCCTGGCGAAGTCGCGCAGCGCCTTGGCCACCGCCGCGGCGTCGCCGTCCACGAAGGCGATGGCGGTGGGCCCGGTCAGCATGGCCTCGTCGATGTTGACGTCGAGGTCGCGCACGGCGAAGCGGACGAGGGTGTTCTTGTAGATCTTGAAGTCGCCGCCGGCCTTGGTGAGGGCCTCGCGAAGCGTGGCCAGCTCGCTGACCTTCAGGCCGCGGTACTCGGTGAGCAGCGCGGCGGAGGAGGCCGCCAGGCGCTCCTTGACCTCGGCGACGACGGCGACCTTCTCGGGGCGCGGCTCGCGGCCGGTCGTGCTCGGCATGGTGTCGGTCATTGCCACCTCTCGGAAACGGCGAACGGGGTTCGCGCACAGCACGAACCGAGCCGGAGAGTGGCACAGGTTCGCCTCGTCGGGCGGGCCGAGGCCCTTTCAGCGCCCGGAGGCGCACCAGATGTCTGCGGCGAGCAGATCTTGTCAGCGCAGCGTACCGGCGGGAGGTGCTCCCCCGCCAGACGAGCGGTCAGGCAGGCGTGATGGCCGAGCCGTCGGGGTTGACCTCGACCTTGAGGCGGGTCGGGTCGATCTTGACGCCAGGACCCATGGTCGACGACACGGCGATGCGCTTGAGGTAGCGGCCCTTGGCCGAGGCCGGCTTCACCCGCTGCAGCTCGTCGAGCACGGCACGGAAGTTCGAGATGAGGGCCTCGGCACCGAAGCTCACCTTGCCGAGCGGCACGTGCACGTTGGCACCCTGGCGCTCGGTCCGGTACTCGACCCGCCCGCCCTTGAACTCGCCGACGGCCTTGCCGACGTCCATGGTGACGGTGCCCGTCTTCGGGTTCGGCATGAGGCCTCGGGGCCCGAGCACACGCCCGAGCTGGGCGACCTTGGCCATCAGGTCCGGGGTCGCGATGGCGACGTCGAAGTCGAGCATGCCGCCGCTCACCTGCTCGACGAGGTCCTCGGCGCCCACGTGGTCGGCGCCGGCGGCCCGGGCCTCGGTGGCGGCGTCGCCGGAGGCGAACACGGCCACGCGCACGTCCTTGCCCGTGCCGGCAGGGAGGGCGACGGTGCCACGCACCTGCTGGTCGGCCTTGCGGGGGTCGACACCGAGCTGGACGGCGACCTCGACGGTCTCGTCGAACGTGGCCGTGGCCAGGTTCTTCACGATGTCGATGGCCTCGACGGGTGAGTGCAGCTGGTCCCGGTCGAACTTGCGGGCAGCGTCGCGGTACTTCTTGCCTTGCGCCATGGTGGCTCCCTCCGCACCGGGATCGCCGGTGCTGTCGGTGTTCGCCGCCCGGGCGAGGTGGACCCGGGTCGGCCTGAGGTGTGCTGGTGGTGCGGGTGCCCGGCAGCGGCCGAGCACGGGTCCTAGTTAGCGACCTTGATGCCCATGGAGCGGGCGGTGCCGGCGACCTGGAGCTTGGCGGCCTCGATGTCGTTGGCGTTGAGGTCGGGCATCTTCGTCTCGGCGATGGCGGTCAGCTGCGCCTGGGTGAGCACGCCTGCCTGCTCCTTGCCGGGGTTCGTGGCGCCCTTGGCCACGCCCACCGCGTCACGGATGAGCACGGGGGTCGGCGGGGTCTTGGTGACGAACGTGAACGACCGGTCCTCGAAGATGGTGATCTCGACGGGGATGATCGTGCCGCGCTGCGCCTCGGTGGCGGCGTTGTAGGCCTTGCAGAAGTCCATGATGGCCACGCCGTGCGGGCCGAGCGCGGTACCGACGGGCGGTGCCGGTGTGGCAGCACCTGCGGGGATCTGGATCTTGACGACGGCCGCAACCCTCTTCTTGGCCATGGTGGTGCCCTGCTTCCTACGTGGTCGGATCGAATCGTCTGCGCTTGCGATGCCGGCGCACCGGCGAGGCGCGCGATGGCGACCGGCAAGTGTGCCGGTCCATGGCGGGTCGGAGCAACTCGCGGCGCCCCGACCGACGGGCTAGAGCTTGGCGACCTCGGAGAACTCGAGCTCGACCGGGGTCTCTCGACCGAAGATGTTGACGAGGACCTTGACCTTCAGCTGGTCGGCGTTGATCTCGGCGATCTGGCCGGAGAAGTCGGCGAAGGGGCCCTGCTTGACCCGCACGCTCTCCCCGACCTCGTACTCCATCTTCGGCTTCTGGCGGCGCTGCGGCGTGTCGACGTCGTCCTCGTCGGGCTCGGCGAGCGCAGACTCGACGTCCTTGCGGCTGAGGGGGACGGGCACGCCACCCGAGCCGACGAAGCCGGTGACGCCCGGCGTGTTGCGCACGACGTCCCAGGAGCTCTCCTCGAGGAAGCACCGGACGTAGAGGTAGCCCGGGTACACCTTCTTGGAGACGACGACCTTCTTGCCGTTCTTGAACTCGACCACGTCCTCCATGGGGATGGCGATCTCGAAGATCGTCTCCTCCATGTTCATCGAGGCGATCCGAGAGGTGAGGTTGCTCTTCACCTTGTTCTCGTAACCGGACTGGGTGTGCACGACGTACCAGCTGCCGGGCTTGTCGTAGGGGCTCACCTTGGGCGCACGGGGCTCCTCGGCGACGAGGTCCTCGGCGTCGATCACCTCCTCGGTCGCCTCGGCGTCGGCGGCGGGCTCAGGGGCCTCGACGGACCCTTCGATCGCCTCGGGGGCCTCGACGGACTCGGGGGCCTCGGCGTCGGCCTCGACCGGGCTGTCCGTCTCGTCACTTGCGGGGTTGTCAGACATCACGCTCACGAATCGAAGAGGGAGAAGACGGCCTTGGCGAACACGTAGTCGAGGACGAAGATCATCGTCGTCAGCACGATGATCGTGAGCAGCACGATGATCGAGTAGCGGATGACCTCCTGCTTGGTCGGCCACGCCACCTTCCGGAGCTCGCCACGGACCTCGCGGACGTACTGCTTCGGAGGTGTCCGCTTGTCGCGCTGCGGCGGCGCCTGGCGCTGCGCCGCCTGGGGCTTGGTGCGGACCGGCTCACCGTCAGGTCCGAGCTCCCCCTGGCGCTGGAGCATGCGCTTCGTCTCTCGGTTCATGGCCATGTCGGTCACCCGTGCTGTGCTCGTCGGACTCGTGTGGTGCTGCGTCGGTCGTGTGCGCGAGCCCGCCCCCGTTGGGAGCAGGGCAGGAGGGACTCGAACCCCCAACCGTCGGTTTTGGAGACCGATGCTCTGCCAGTTGAGCTACTGCCCTCTGCGCTACGGCCAACGATAGCCCGCCGGGCGCCGCCGTCCCCCTTCACATCAGGAAGCACAGCGGGATCACCGGAGCGCGCTGCGCCCCCGGTTCCGGAGGACCAGCACGGCACCGGCGCCCACCGCCGCTGCGCCGGCCATCGCCGCACCACCGAGGAACGCCGGACGCCGGCCGCTCAGGAGCGACCGCACCGCAGACCGCTCACCCGCGGACTCGAGGCCGGCGAGGATGTCGGCTGCCAGGCTCGGGCCCGGGCTCAGCACCTCGGTGCGCAAGGTCCGCAGCACCTTGATCAGCTTGCGGTACTGCGCCAGCTCGGCCTGGCAGCGCAGGCAGGCGTCGACGTGGCGACTCGCGCGCTCGTCGAGGGCCTCGCCGTCGGATGACGCCGAGAGCGACCTGGCGAGGTCGTCACACCGCACCCGTGCCCCCACCCTCCTCGCCCGGCAGCGGGAAGAGCCGCTCGCGCAGGCGCTTGCGGGCCCGGTGCAGCCGGACCTTGGCGGCGGCGACGGAGATCCCGAGCTCGGCGGCGATGGCCTCGTGCGGGAGGTCGTAGACGTCGCGCAGGACGACGACCGCTCGCAGTCGGGGGGGCAGCTCGGCGAGCTCGGCGGTCAGGCGGTCCCGAAGGGCGTGGGACTCAGCGACCAGCTCGGGGCTCCGCCCGGGGTGCTCGTCGGGGAGGGCATCGTCCTCACCGAGCTCATCGTGACGATGGCGGACCCTGCGTCCGAGGTGGGTGGCTGCGCAGTTCGCGGTGATGCGGTGCAGCCAGGTGGAGAACTGGGCGTCGCCGCGGAAGCGCTGGATGCCGCGAAAGGCGCGCAGGTACACCTCTTGGACGACGTCACGAGCGTCGTCCTCGTTGCCGACGAGGCGGTGGGCGAGGCTGTAGGTGTCCGACGCCGTCGCTCGGACGAGCTCCTCGAAGGCGGCGTGGTCGCCCCCTCGCGCCGCGCTGACGAGCGGTCCGAGCTCGCGATCAGCCCGTCGGCCGACGATGCCGAGCGCTGCCCGTGGTGCGGCCACGAACCGGCTCTCGACCTCGGCGCCCTGGCCGGTCGCTACCTGGTCTCCTTGTGCGTGGTGTGGGAGCGATCCCACCGGCAGTACTTCTTCATCTCGATGCGCTCGCGGTCGTTCTGCTTGTTCTTCATCGTGATGTAGTTCCGGCGCTTGCACACCTCGCACGCGAGGGTGACCTTGATGCGCTTGTCGCTGGCCATGAGGACGTTCCTTGTCTCCGGGTGGTGCCTGGTAGCGGCGGCTGGACTCGAACCAGCGACCTCTCGATTATGAGCCGAGCGCTCTCACCAACTGAGCTACGCCGCCTGGAGAGCCCCCTGTCAGAATCGAACTGACGACCTTTTCCTTACCATGGAAACGCTCTACCGACTGAGCTAAGGGGGCGCGCCACGCGATGGGGGCTCCGCGAGCGTAGCGGGCGCGACGGCTGCGCTCACAAGTCGATCTCGCGCTCAAGTCCGTGGCCTCGTCGACCGATGCAGCGGCGTGCGGTTCGCTCGCCTCATCCTCGAAGCCGGGGCGAACCACGTCACCGTGCCCTTCCACCCGGGCCTCACCGTCGTCGCCGGCGTCGGTCGAGCCGAGCGGGAGGGCCTCGTCGGCGAGCTCATCGGTGCGCTCATCGGTGGTCGTGGCGGTGCCCACCTCGAGCTGGTCGACGGCGCGGGCCGCCGCCTCGCCGTCGTGCGACCTCCCGACGGTGAGGACCGGGTCATCGACCTCGCCACCCGGGCCGACGTCACCGACGAGCTGCGCGGTCCAGACGGCAACGTCGACCTGCTCGCCCGGCTCGGGGTGCCGCGCATCGACGCCAGGCGCCGTCTCCGCCTGCGGGCCGACGACCTCCAGATCGAGGAACGCGGGAGCGACCTCGTGGCCCACCTCGCCGGACGCCCCCAGCAACGGCTGTGGCGGGCGGCGACCAACGTCCGAGACGCCGAGTCCTGGGTCGCGGCCGAAGCGGAGCGTGCCGGCGCGGCGCCAGAGGACGCTGCGCTCGCAGCCGAGGTCGAGCAGCGCCACCGGGCCCTCGAGGCAGCGCGCGCCGGGCACGAGCAGATCCGCCACCTGGCGATCTTCGTCGGTGGCGCCAGCGCGCTCGGGGCCGTGCCGGCTGCCCTGCTCATCAGGTGGACCGCCGTGCCCTTCGTCGTCGTCGCTGCCGTCACGACGGTCCTCTCGATCCTCCGACGCCGTCGCATGGTGCACGCGGAGGCCGCCGAGCGCGAAGCCCTGGAGCGGGCCGGCGCCGCGTCGTACCGTGGCTTCCACCTCCAGCGGGTCAACGCCGTGCTCGCCGGCTCGAACGCAGGGCACCGCCTCGCTGACGCCGCCGAAGCCCATCGCCACGCGCTGCTCGAGTGGCGCCAGGTGGCAGGTGACGTCGAGCCCGACGCCGCGCTGCGCCTCAAGGCCCAGGTCGCCGCCGCCGTCGGCGGGATGCCCGAAGAGCGCGAGGAGCGTCGCCACGTCACCGACGGGGGGCCCACCGCACCGAGCACCGCTGCGCTCGCACGGGCGCTCACCGCCCGCCTCGGGCAGCAGTCGCGAGCGGGTGCCGGCAACGAGCCCCTGCCACTCATCCTGGACGAGCCGTTCGAGGGCCTCCCCGAGCGGACCACGCGCGAGCTGCTCGAGCTCGTGCTCGCCGCCGGCGGCGCCCAGGTCGTGGTGCTGACCGAAGACCCCGTCGTCGTCAGCTGGGCCCAGCAGCGCGCCGCGACCGGGCGGCTCGCCGTGCTGTCGCCCGACCCCGACGTCGCGCCCGCTCCCGTCGCTTCGCCACTTCCCGCTCCAGCCCTCGCCACCCGCTGAGCGTCGGCGCGCGGCGCCCCGTTCCCTACCATGCTGGACGTGGACGTCCGCCTGGCCGAGGAGCGCGACGGCGACGCGATCCGAGCCATCTACAACCTCGAGGTCACCACCGCGACGGTGACGTTCGACCTCGTCCCGCGCGACGCCGAGGACCAGTCGAGGTGGTTGGCAGCTCGCTCGGGTGCCCACGTCGCGCTCGTCGCCGTGGGCGATGACGGCGAGATCGCCGGCTTCGGCTCGCTCTCCCCGTACCGGGACCGCCCCGCCTACCGGACCTCTGTCGAGGACTCGGTGTACGTGCACCGCGCCCGCCAGGGGGAGGGCGTCGGCAAGCTCCTCCTCGGGTCGTTGCTCGAGGCTGCCACCGCATCGGGGTTCCACGCCGTGCTGGCTCGCATCGTCGGCGGCCACGAGGCGTCGATCGCGCTGCACCGGGGCCTCGGCTTCGACGTGGTCGGCACCGAGCGCGAGGTCGGGCGCAAGTTCGGGCGCTGGCTCGACGTCGTGCTCATGCAGAAGCTGCTCTGACGAGTCGCGGTCGGCGACGGGTCGCTTCCCTCGGGGGACCGAGGTCCCACCGAGGTGCCGCGCAGGGTGGGCCGGGGAGGATTCGAACCTCCGAAGGCTGAGCCGGCAGATTTACAGTCTGCTCCCTTTGGCCACTTGGGTACCGACCCCTGGGCGGGTCAGCGTAGCGCTTCACCGCAGGACCACACGCCGGTAGCCTCCGCGCCATGCCGAGCTTCGACGTCGTCTCAGAGATCGACCAGCAAGAGGTCCGCAACGCGGTCGATCAGGCGCAGCGCGAGCTCGCCACCCGGTTCGACTTCAAGGGCACAGGGTCGTCCATCGAGGAGGGGAAGGACGTCCTCACCCTCAGGTCGAGCACCGAAGACCGCCTGGTCGCGCTGCGCCAGGTGCTCGAGGAGAAGTTCGTGAAGCGCAAGCTCTCGCTCAAGAGCCTCGACTGGGGGAAGATCGAGGAGGCGGCGAACGTGACCGTCCGCCAGGTCGTCACCCTCAGAGCCGGCATCGACAGCGACACCGCGCGGGACCTGAACAAGCGGATCAAGGCCCTCGGCGTGAAGGGGATCCAGTCCCAGACCCAGGGGGAGTCCATCCGGGTCACCGGCAAGAAGCGCGACGACCTGCAGGCCGTGATCGCCGCGCTCAAGGAAGCGGAGATCGACCGCCCGCTCCAGTTCAACAACTTCAGGGACTGACGCCGAAGACGGTCGGGCTCAGCCGCCGAGCCGGTTCAGCGCCTCCAGCAGCTGCGGGGGGGTCAGCGGGCCGAGGATGGCGCGCGCTCGCTGCTCGCCGAGCGCCCGCTCGTCGGCGGAGGCGAGGAACTCGTTGCGCTCGCTGACCCAGTCGATGCCGGCGGCCGCCCTCGCCGCCTCGGCTCCTGCAACCTGGAGCGCGCCACCGGCGGGGCTCATCGATGACACGTAGAGCAGTGCGGCTCGGGAGGGACCACCACCACCCGACGGCGTCGGCAGGATGGGCGCGGCGGGCGCGGGGGCGGTCGGGAGCACGATCGCCGTCGCCTCGCCCCCGGAGGTGATGGAGGCACGCGACCCCTGGTACGCAGCGACGACCTGGGGGACCTGGCCGAGGGCGTCGGCGATGAACTGGTCGAGGACGGCCTTGGGGTCGATCGCCTCGCCGCCGCCGGGGTGGATCTGGATGTGGACGTGCGGCGGCGTCCCCGCTGCGTTCCCCGATGTCCCGACGAAGCCGACGATCTGGCCGGTCGTGACCGAGGCGCCCTCGACGAGGCCCGGCGCGACACCGGAGAGGTGGGTGAGGTACCAGTACGTGCCGCTCGGCTCGATGACGTAGACCGACAGCCCGCCGAGGCCGCCGTTGGTGATGCGCACGCGCCCATCGACCGGTGCGCGCACCCCGGTGCCGAAGGGGGCGAACACGTCGGTGCCCTTGTGCAGGCGCCAGCCCGGGCCGAAGCGCGGGAACCACCAGTCGTGGGAGTACGAGGCCTCGCCGGCGATGATGAACCGGCCCATCCCCACCCGCATGATCTCGTCCTCGCTGATGCCCATGTCGCGCAAGGGCTGGAGCGAGGCGAGCAGGCCCCGGGTGTTGTTCGCCGGCGTGCGCACGACCGAGTCGCGCAGCGCGGCGAGCTCAGGCGGGAACGAGCCGGCGCCGCTGCTCGGCGCTTCGCCGTCGCCCTCCTGGGGCGGCACCTCGGGCAGGGGCTCCTCCGAGTCCGGGGGGGGCGGGGCGGGCTCGCCAGGCGCCGGCGCCGGCGCCGGCCCCGGGGCGGGGAAGGGCGCCGGAGCCGGACCGGGTGCGGGCTCCTCGGGTGGCGGCGACCCCTCCGGGGGCGCCGTGGTGGTCGTCGTGTCCCCCGTGCGGGGGATCGGCGAGGCGGTCGTGGTGGTGGTCGTCGACTCCTCGGCCGGAGGCTGCTCGGGAGGAGGCTGCGTCGTCGTCGTCGGCTCGAAGATCCCCTCGATCTGTGCGTTGGCGCCGACGCTGCCGACCAGCAGCGCCGCGATCACGCCGCCCACCACAAGCCCGGCGCGCGCGCGGACCGAGAGGCGGTGGCGGGTCGAAGAGATCATCGAGGGTTCACCTTCGACATCTCACCGTCACATCCCTGCTCGCCTCGTCCTGCTCGCAGCGACGGGTCGCCGCTGCCCACCTGCCGTCCCGGTCGCCCCCGCACGCCACCAGGTCTCATGGTGGAGCATCGGCGGCTGCCAGCCGTGCCCTGAGGATCACTCTTCGGTCGGCGCGCTCGTGGCTCGGCGGCGGATCTCCTCGACCACCGCAGGGTCCGCCAACGTGGTCGTGTCGCCGAGGTCACGGCCCTCGGCGACGTCGCGCAGCAGGCGGCGCATGATCTTGCCGCTGCGGGTCTTCGGCAGGTCGTCGGTGAAGATCACCGTCTTCGGACGAGCCGTCGGGCCGATCTTGGTGGCGACGTGGCGGCGCAGCTCCTGGCCGAGCTCCTCCCCCGCCTCGTTGCCTCCCTTCAGGGTCACGAAGGCGACGATGGCCTGGCCCGTCGTGTCGTCCTTGGCGCCCACGACCGCAGCCTCGGCCACCTTGGTGTGGTCGACCAGGGCGGACTCGACCTCGATCGTCGAGACCCGGTGGCCCGACACGTTCATCACGTCATCGACCCGGCCGAGCAGCCAGAAGTAGCCCTCGTCGTCGATCCGGCAGCCGTCACCGGCGAAGTAGCGGCCCTCGAACCTGCTCCAGTACGTCTCCTGGTAGCGATCGGGGTCGCCGTAGATCCCCCGCAGCATCGCCGGCCACGGGCGGGTGAGCGTGAGGTAGCCACCACCCCGCTCGATCGAGGTGCCGGCGTCGTCCACCACCTCGGCACCGATGCCCGGGAGGGGGAACGTGGCCGAACCCGGCTTGGTCGTCGTCGCGCCAGGGAGGGGCGAGATCATGATGGCGCCCGTCTCGGTCTGCCACCACGTGTCGACGATCGGGCAACGGCCCCCACCGATGTGCTCGTGGTACCACATCCACGCCTCGGGGTTGATCGGCTCGCCCACCGATCCCAAGAGGCGCAACGAGGACAGGTCGTGGCCTTCAGGCTCCTGGGTGCCCCACTTCATGAACGTCCGGATGGCGGTCGGTGCCGTGTAGAGGATCGTCACGCCGTAGCGCTCGACGATGTCCCAGAACCTGTCCTTGCCCGGGGTGTCCGGGGTCCCCTCGTACATGACGCTGGTGGCCCCGTTGGCGAGGGGCCCGTAGACGATGTAGCTGTGGCCGGTGACCCAGCCGATGTCGGCGGCGCACCAGTAGACGTCGCTCTCGGGGTGCAGGTCGAAGACGTAGCGGTGGGTGAAGGCGACCTGGGTGAGGTAGCCACCGCTCGTGTGCATGATCCCCTTCGGCCGAGCCGTGGTGCCGCTCGTGTAGAGGAGGAAGAGGAGCTGCTCGGCGTCCATCGCCTCAGCCGGGCAGTCGGTCGAGGCGGCCGGCACGAGGTCGTGCCACCACTGGTCGCGTCCCGGCTCCATGTGCACGTCCTGCTCCGTGCGGCGCACCACCACCACGTGCTCGATGCTCGGCGTGTCGGCGAGCGCCACGTCAGCGGCATCCTTCAGGCCTGCTGCTGAGCCTCGCCGGAAGCCGCCGTCGGCGGTGACGAGGACCGTCGCCTCGGCGTCGTTGATGCGGTCGGCGAGCGAGTCGGCCGAGAAGCCACCGAACACCACCGAGTGGGCAGCACCGATGCGGGCGCAGGCGAGCATCGCGACCGGGAGCTCGGGGATCATCGGGAGGTAGATGTTGACCCGGTCGCCGCGCTCGACGCCGAGGTCCTTCAAGACGTTGGCGAAGCGGCACACCTCGTCGAGCAGCTCGGCGTAGGTGATGGTCCGGGTGTCGCCCGGCTCGCCCTCCCAGTGGTAGGCGACCCTGTCACCCCTGCCAGCAGCGACGTGGCGGTCGAGGCAGTTCTCGCTCACGTTCAGCTTCCCGCCGAGGAACCACTTCGCGAAGGGCGGCTCCCACTCGGAGATGGTGTGCCAGTCCTCCCGCCAGTCGAGCAGCTCGGCCGCCTGGCGCGCCCAGAAGCCCTCGACGTCCTCGCTCGCCTCGTCGTAGAGGAACGGACCGGCGACGAGGCTCGCCTCCTTGAACCCCTCGGGCGGCGGGAAGTGCCGGTCCTCGAGGCTGTAGGTCTCGATGGCGTCCCCGCTGGTGCCGTCCTGGTCCGTCATGCGTGTCCCCCTCGTTGGCCCTGCCCTGCGGACCGACGTTAGCGAGGGCCTGCGACGAGGTCGTCAGGCGGGCGCCACCATCAGATCGCGCAGGTGTCGCCCTCGCAGCCGTCGGCGCCCTCCGGGCCGGTGACGACGAGGGCCGGCTGGTGCGAGGCGGCCCACGCCTTGTCGAGGATGCGGCGCAGCGCCTCGGGCGGGTGGGCCCCAGAGACGCCGTAGGTGCGGTCGACCACGAAGAAGGGGACGCCGCTGATGTCGAGCTGGCCCGCATCGGCCTCTTCGGCCCGCACGGCATCGGCGTGCGCGTCGGACGCCAGCGCACCCCGGACCTCGTCCTCGTCCAGACCGACCTCGGCGGCGAGGCGCACGAGGGTCTCGCGCTCTCCGATCGGCTCACCCTCGGTGAAGGTGGCCAAGAGCAGCCGCTCCTTCATGGCGTCCTGCATGCCGTGCTCGGCGGCGAGGTGGATGACCCGGTGGGCGTCGAAGGTGTTGCCCGGCTTGGCCAGGTCGAAGCGGAAGTCGAGGCCGACCGCAGCAGCCGCAGTCGTCATGCGGTCGATCATCGCCTGCGCCTCGTCGACGGGTGTCCGGTACTTCTTCGCCAGGCGCTCGACATAGGAGCCGTCACGGTGCGACGGCGCACCCGGGTCGAGCTCGAAGGCTCGCCACACCACCTCGACCTCGTCCCGGTGCTCGAACCCCTCCAGTGCAGCCTCGAAGTTCCGCTTCCCGATGTAGCACCAGGGGCAGACGACGTCAGACCAGATCTCCACGCGCATGGTGGGTGCAACCTGCTCGGCGTGCGTGATCATCCCCGGCGCCGCCACCGAGCTCGGAGGACGACGACTCCCGAGCGGCGCGTCGGGACACCAGTGAACGACTCATTGGTGCTATCGTGTAGCACGTGGAGCGCATCGGGGTTCGAGAGCTCCGCCAGCACGCAAGTCGCTACCTGGCCCGGGTTGCCAGGGGCGAGAGCATCGAGGTGACGGACCGGGGCACGCCCGTCGCGCTGCTCGTCCCCATCGCTCGGGACACGTGGCAAGAGCTGCTCACGACTGGGCGCGTGATCGCCCCGTCCCACGACGGCGACGTCACCGACGAGGAGCCTGAAGACTTCGGCATCGACGCCTCCGCACGCTTGGCTTCCCTACGGGCGGCCGAGCGCTGAGCGTCTACCTGGACTCGTCTGCGCTCGTGAAGCTCGTGCAGCGAGAGGCCGAGTCCCTTGCGCTCCGGCGGTACCTGCGCGAGCACGGGGACGACCCGAGGGTGACGAGCGCCCTCGCTCGCACCGAGGTGGTGCGAGCGATCCTGCCGGGCGGGCCCGACGCGATCCGAACGGCGCGCCAACAGCTCGACCGTGTCCACCAGGTGCCGGTCGACCAGCAGCTGCTCGACCGGGCAGGGACGCTCGCACCTGACGGGCTGCTGCGCTCCCTCGACGCCATCCACCTCGCCTCGGCCCAGCTGCTCGGGGCTGACCTGGTCGCCGTGGTCACCTACGACCGACGCATGGCCACCGTCGCCGAGGCCCTGGGTCTCCCGGTTGCCGCTCCCGCCTGACAGCGTGCTCAGCGCCGGGTGACGAGCTGGTCGACGGGGGCGAAGTCGTCGGTCAGCGCCTCGGCGTCGCCGATGAAGCTCTCGAGCTCGTCGCCGGTCACGGCGACGCCGTCGGCGGGGTCGATCGGGTCGAGGTCGATGGGCGCATCGCTGGCCACGAGCACGTGGTTGCCGAAGGATCCCGAAGGCGGCACCACGAGGGCGAGGTGGTCGAAGACCTGGCCGAACGTGGCCAGCTCGGCCTTGACGAACCGACGCTCGCCGCCGTCGATGGCGTTCACCACGTAGGCGCCCCCAGGGCGGAGCGTGCGGGCGACCTCCTCCACGAGCTCCACCGTCGCCAGGTGCCAAGGCACCGACAAGCCACCGAAGGCGTCACCGATGGCGAGGTCGTACGCCCCGGTCGGCTCCTCGGTGATGTTGGTGCGGGCATCACCGGTGCGGATCAGGAGCTCGGGACCGCCTGGCTCGAGGCCGAGCTCCTCCTCCCCGAGGTCGACGATCTCGGGGTCGAGCTCGAGGACCGTGTTGCTCGTGCCGGGGCGGGTGGCCAGGAGGTGACGGGGGAACGTGAAGCCGCCACCGCCGAGGTGCAGGGCGTCGACGGGTCCGTCGCCCACGACGCTGTCGGTCACCGACGCGAACAGGCGGATGTAGCGGAAGTCGAGGTAGGTGGGGTCTTCGAGGTCGACGTAGCTGTGGCGGAGGTCGTCGAGCACCAGGACGCGACCCGTCGCCCGTTCGGGGTCGACCTCGACCGAGGCGCAGTAGTAGGCGGTCTCCCGCTGGCACGGCGACGGCGATGCCGATGCGAGCCCGGCGACGACGAGGAAGGCAGCGGCGCTCGAGAGGCCCGGCCGGCCGTTGCCGAGGCGCACCCACAGCACGACGCCGAGGGCGACGAGGGCGACGCCGAGGCCGAAGACGATCGGTCTGGTGGGCAGCGCGGCGACGAGCACGAAGCCGGTGGCGAAGGTGCCGACGAGCGCACCTGCGGTGCCGGCAGCGGACAGCCCCCCCACGACCGAGCCGGTCTCGGCGATGCTCGCCAGCTGCAGCTTGGCGACCATGGGGCTCGCCGCGCTGAGGACCGCGGTGGGGAGGACGAACGCGGTCAGCGCGAGGAGCACGATCGCCACCGGTCCTCCCCCGGCGACCGCCGGGCCGAGGGCGGTGACGATCGGGACCGAGGCGAGCGCGAGCACGCCACCGGCGAGGACGGTCGGTCCCAGGAGGGAGCGTGGGCCGATCCGGTCGGCGAGGCGACCACCGACGGCGGTGCCGATGGCGATGCCGGCGAGGACGGTCCCGATGATGCCGGTGTAGGTCTCGAGGGAGACGCCGACGTAGGGCGCCACCAACCGGCCGGCGAGGATCTCGAGCACGAGCACGGCTGCCGAGCACGTGAAGACGAGTGCCGTCGCGCCGAAGGCGGCGAGCGAGCCTGCGCTGACCACGCCTGGCGGAACGGGCGGGACGTCCTCGGCCATGGCGGTCGAGCATGGCACGCCCCGAACCGCCACTCGTCGCGCCAGCACGGGGAGATGTCCGTGCCGGCCGGCCAGGTGCGAGCGTCCAAGCCCGGGAGGGGTGGGGCGCGTGGGCGCTTTCTGGACGTTCGACCCCGTCAGGGGTGGTCCAGCGTCCAGAAAGCCGATCGGCGCCTCAGTCGACCTGCCACTCCAGGACTCGGAAGGCGCCGAGGCCGGACGGGTCGACCAGTGCGTCGGCCTCGCCCACCCGGCTGCGGGCGACGAGGGCGGGGAGGTCGCCGACGTGCGCGCTGGCGTGCCATGCGGCGCGAGCGGCCTCGACGAGCCCGCCGATGCCGTGGGCGGTGAGCCACTCGGCCTGGCTGCGGTCGAGGTCCGGCTGGCGAAGCAGGGCGAGCTGGTCGATCGCGACCTCGCAGGTGATGTCGGCCGTGCCCGGCGCCTCGAGCGGGTGGCCGGCTCGGGCGTGGCCCCGGTAGGTGCGTAGCCACTCCTCCTGCGGCCGCGCTGCGAGGGAGGGGGTCGTGTCGGCGTAGTCGACGAGGATGACCCGGCCGGCCCGCAGCTGGCCGAGCGCCCGACCGAGCCAGCGCCGCGCCTCGTGCTGCAGCGGGATGCGCTGACCGGTCGCCGCCGCCGGTGCGAGCCGCTCGGCCTCCGCCACCAGCTCCGGGCTTGCACCGACGAGCACCTCGGCCAGCGCGTCGCCGTCGATGCCGACGCGGACCTCGTCCCACCCGTCCCCTCGCCGCTCGAGCAAGAGGAACGGGAGGTTGTCGAGCAGCTCGTTGGCGAGGACGACGCCGGTGAACCTGGTGGCGGGCAGGTCGTCGAGGACGGCGACGATGGGGCCGCTGCCGAGCCCGACGGCTGGGCCGCCCTCGTCGTCGTCGTCCCCGACGCCACCGAGGACGTTGGCAGCAGGCTCCACCGCCAGCAGGTCGTGGATGGCCGCCCGCAGCACCGGTGAGCG
>JBBSLC010000071.1:0-14911 GCA_038255685.1 Acidimicrobiales bacterium
CGTGCGCCGCTACGTCGAGCTGCAGGGCGGACGGGTGTGGGTCGTGCCCGCCCTCGGTCCCGGCGCCACCATCGCCTTCACCCTCCCGCTCGCCCGGCGCTGAGCCTCAGCCGGCACCGGGGTCGTCGGTGACGGCGAGGACGACGATCACCGGTTCGCCCTCCTCATCCGATGCTGCGAGGTCGACGGTCGCGGTGATGGCCCAGTCGTGGTCGCCGGCCGGATCGTCGAGGACCTGGCGCACCGACCACGTCCCCGTTCCCTCGACCACCTGGAACAGCTCGGGTCCCCGAGCCGCAGGGCCGGTGCCGATGGAGGGGTGCCCGTCCCAGTACGGGGCGAGGACGGCGGCCCACCGCTCCCACTCCCATCCGGTCGCGTCGGCCAGCTCGCCGTTCGCCTTGCGCGCCGCGAGCTCGGCGAGGTGGAACATGCGGTTACGGACCATGATCCGGAAGGCCCGGACGTTGCCGGTGAGGCTCGGAGGGACGTCGGGGAGCGTGGGTTGCACCGCTGCCGGCTCGACCCCGGCGCGGAGCTGGTCCCACTCGTCGAGCAGGCTCGAGTCGACCTGTCGGACGATCTCGCCGAGCCACTCCGTCACGTCGTAGACAGCGTCGGTCTTGGCGTCTTCGGGGACGTTCTGGACGAGTGCCTTGTAGGCGTCGGTGAGGTAGCGCAGCACGAGGCCCTCGGAGCGGGCGAGGCCGTAGTGGTCGACGAACTCGGCGAAGCTCATGGCACGCTCGTACAGGTCCCGCGCCACGGACTTGGGCTTGATGTTGTGGTCGGCGACCCAGGGGTGGCGCTCCCGGTAGGCGTCGAAGAGGCCGTAGGTGAGCTCGCGGAGGGGCTTGGGGTGCTCGATCGTCTCGAGGATCTCCATGCGCTCCTCGTACTCGACGCCCTGCGCCTTGAGGTCGTTGATCACCTCGGTCTTCAGCTTCCAGAGCTGGGCGGCGAGGATCTGGCCCGGGTCCTCGAGGCTCGCCTCGACCATGCTCAGCACATCGAGGGCGTGGGTGGGCTCGTCCTCGTCGAGGTGGGTGAGCGCCTCGAGCACGAAGGGCGACAGCGGCTGGTTCAGCGAGAAGTCACGCTGGAGGTCGGCGGCGACCCGCACGTCGATCGTGCCGTCGGCTCGGCTGACGCGCTCGATGATGTCGCCCGAGAGCAGTGACCGGCCGATGCTGACCGCCCGGCGGATGTGGCGACGCTGGTCCTTGCGGGGCTCGTGGTTGTCGGTGAGCAGACGCTTGAGCGCTGCCAGCCCGCCGTCCGGGCGGTCGAGGGTGTTGAGGATCATCGAGTGCGAGACCGAGAAGCTCGACGTCAGGATCTCGGGCGCGGCGGTGGTGAGCTTGGTGAAGGTGTCCTCCGACCACGGCACGAAGCCCCGCTCCGGCGCCTTCTTCTTCACGACCTTGCGGGCCTTCTTGCCGGCATCGGCCGCCTTGGTGATGGCCCGCTCGTTGTCGATGACGTGCTCGGGCGCCTGGGCCCAGACCGTGCCGGCCACGTCGTAGCCGGCGCGGCCCGCCCGGCCGGCGATCTGGTGGAACTCGCGGGCGCTGAGGAGCCGGGTGCGGGTGCCGTCGTACTTGCACAGCTGGGTGAGGAGCACGGTGCGGATCGGGACGTTGATCCCGACCCCGAGCGTGTCGGTGCCGCAGATCACCTTGAGGTGACCGTCCTGCGCGAGCTTCTCGACGAGGAGGCGGTACTTGGGGAGCATCCCGGCGTGGTGCACGCCGATGCCGTGGCGCACGTAGCGGGACAGGTACTTCCCGAACCCGGAACCGAACTTGAAGGCGCCGATGGCATCGGCGATGGCGTCCTTCTCCTCCCGGGTGCAGACGTTGGTGCTCATGAGCGACTGGGCCCGCTCCACCGCAGCCACCTGGGTGAAGTGCACGACGTAGACCGGGGCCCGGTTCGTGGCGAGCAGCTCTTCGATCGACTCGTGCAGCGGCGTGCGCCGGAACTCGAAGTCGAGGGGGACGGGGCGCGTCGCGCTGCTCACCACGGCCGTGGGGCGACCGGTGCGCCGCTCGAGGTCGTCGACGAAGCGGGAGACGTCGCCGAGGGTCGCCGACATCAGGACGAACTGGGCCTGGGGCAGCGTGAGGAGGGGGACCTGCCACGCCCAGCCCCGGTCGGGATCGGCGTAGAAGTGGAACTCGTCCATGACGACCTGGTCGACCTGGGCGGCGTCGCCCTCTCGCAGCGCGAGGTTGGCGAGGATCTCCGCCGTGCAGCAGATCACGGGGGCGCCGGCGTTGACGCTCGCATCGCCGGTCATCATCCCGACGTGGTCGGAGCCGAGCTGGCGGCACAGGGCGAAGAACTTCTCGCTCACGAGCGCCTTGATCGGCGCCGTGTAGAAGCTGCGCTGGCCCTGGCCGATGGCAGCCACGTGGGCGGCGAGGGCGACCATCGACTTCCCCGACCCGGTCGGCGTCGAGACGATGACGTTGCTCCCCGAGTAGACCTCGACGATCGCCTCCTCCTGGGCCTCGTAGAGCGACATCCCCGAGTCCGACACCCACGACGTGAAGCTGTCGAGCAGCTCGTACGGCCCCGCCCCCGGCACGATCCGGTCCACGAGCGTGCCAGGACCGACCGGCGCAGCGAGCTCGCTCATCCCCCCAGCGTGCCCGAACCCGTCGCCGACGACGTCCCACCGCCCAACCCACCGGACTCCGACGCGCCCTGTGACGGTGGACGAGGCCCGCAGAAGGGCTGCTATCGTGGCCTGCCTCACGGGGCTTTAGCTCAGTTGGTAGAGCGCTTCCATGGCATGGAAGAGGTCAGGGGTTCGATTCCCCTAAGCTCCACTCCCCGCCTCCGCCTTCACCCCCAGCGCTTCCGCGACGACCGGGTTGACGACTGTGCCTCCCTCGGTGTTGAGGCCGTGGGCGAGGACCGGGTCACGGCGGCAGGCTCCGGTCGGGCCGTGGACGGCGAGCTCGACCAGGTACGGGAGCGTGGCGTTCGTCAGCGCGAGCGTCGAGGTGTACGGCACCGCACCGGGGATGTTCCCGACGCAGGAGTGGACGACCCCGTGGGCCACGTAGGTCGGGTCGTGGTGGGTCGTCTCCCGGGCGGTGGCGATGCAACCGCCCTGGTCGATGGCGACGTCGATGATGACCGCGCCCGGCATCATCGACTGCACCATCTCCTCGGTGACCACAATCGGCGCCCGGCGGCCAGCGACGAGCACGGCACCGATCAAGAGGTCGGCCTGGGCGACGCAGCGCTCGACCGTCCCCCGGTTGGAGGCGAGGGTCGTGATCCGCCCGGTGATGATCTGGTCGAGGTAGCGAAGGCGCTCGAGGTTCAGGTCCAGCAGGTCGACCTCGGCGCCCATGCCCGCCGCGACCACGGCGGCCGCCCAGCCCACGTTGCCGGCACCGATCACCGTCACCCGGCCCGGCTGCACGCCGGGAGCCCCACCGAGGAGCACGCCGCGGCCGCCCTGGGGCGCCTCGAGGAAGCGCGCCCCGGCTTGGACGGCCATGCTCCCGGCGATCTCGCTCATCGGCGCGAGCAGCGGCAGCGAGCCATCGGGCTTCATGACCGTCTCGTAGGCGATGCCCGTCGTGCCCGCTGCGCACAGCGCTTCGGCCACTGCCGGGTACGCAGCGAGGTGCAGGTACGTGAACAGGGTGAGGTCGTCCCGCAGGAGCGGGAGCTCCTCGGTCTGCGGCTCCTTCACCTTGCACACGAGCCCGGCTCGTGCCCACACCTCCTCGGCGCTGGCAACGACCTCGGCGCCGCACGCCACGTACGACTCGTCGGTGATGCTCGCACCGAGGCCGGCACCGGCCTCGACGAGGACCGAGACGTCGTGTGCCCGCAGCTCGCGGACGCCGTCAGGTGTGAGCGCCACCCGACGCTCGTCGTCCTTCACCTCGGCCGGGATCCCGACCACCAGCGGAGCAGCGGACGCCGTGCTCACGGCAGCTCGCCGCCACCTGCGCCGTCGGGCTCCCAGTCGAGTCGGGGGACGTCGCCCCAGAGGCGCTCGAGCTCGTAGAACGACCGCACCTCGTCCAGGAACACGTGGACGACGACGTCGCCGAAGTCGAGCAGGACCCAGCGGGCGTCGTCCATGCCCTCGACCCGCAGCGGTCCGTCACCGCTCTGGGCCTTGACCTGCGCCTCGACCTCCTCGGCGATGGTGCGCACCTGGCGCGGGTTCCCCGCACTGGTGATGACGAACCAATCGACGATGGCGAGGACCTCGCCCACGTCGAGTCCGACGATGTCGGTTCCCTGCTTCGCGTCGGCCGCCCGAGCAGCCATCAGGGCGCGGGCCCGGCTGTCGTCGGTGGTGCGTGCGGTGGTCGTGGTGTCGGTCAGGACCTGGCTCCGTCTGTCATCGGGGTCAGGCCCCGGGTTCGGTCGTGGTGGTGGTGGCCTCGGCGACGAAGTCGGCACCGATGACCACGGTGACGTCGACGACGTCGAGCGCCACCAGGCTACGGACCACCTCACCGACTCCGAGCGCCCGCTGCACGGCACGGGCCGACTCGAGGTCCTCGTCCCGGTAGAAGACGATCTGGGTGGTCTCGTAGTCGAAGCGGTCGGCGTTGCCCGTGAGCGACACCACGGCGCCGGCGGGCACGAGCGTAGGCTGGACCTGTTGGGCGAGCCCGGGCACCCCCGTCCCGTTCAGGACCTGCACCCGCACCCTGGCGCTCGAGGTGCCCGCCGCACCGGGCGCGATCTCGGCGATCAGCGCATCGAGCTCGGCACCCTGCACGGCGTAGAGGTCGTCGGCGGGCCCGGTGCCGGTCGCGAGGACCTCGACGGGGAGCAGGTCGTAACCGACCTCGCCGGCGCCGAGCTGGGTGAGGATCGCACCGAGGCCAGGTGCGCCGCTCGCCTCGGCCACGTCGGCGCCGCCGGCGATGGCGGCGAGCCACGCCCGCCAGAACGCCTGGTGTCGCACGAGGCGATCGAGATCGCTCCCGCTCCCCCGCTGCTCGAGCAGCTCGGGCACTGCCGCCGGGGCGATGTCGACCGGGCCTGCAGCGAAGACGGTCTCGACACGCCCGGCGTCGGTCACCACCTCGACGGCCGACGGCAGCTCGACGCGGAGCACGCCCGCGGGCTCGACGAGCGAGGTGAGCGCAGCGGGCGTGAGGATGGCGACCTCGTCGAAGGTCAGGCCGATCAGGTTCTCGACGGCCTGCTGCAGGAGGGGCAGCCCCCCGAGGGCGAAGGCGTCCCGGAGCGGGCTGAGGCCGAACGACGGCACCTCGACCATGGAGCCGACCGGCGCGAAGACAAGATCGCCCCCGTCACCACCCTCGGCCACGACGAGGATCGTGACGCCCACGATGCCACCGTCGGTCCCCTGCTGGACGAACAGCGCCCTCGGCGGGGGCGGCACGGCCTCGTCGGGCACCACGCTCGTGGCCGTCGCCTCGAGTGGCGCCGGGTCGTCGCCGACGCCCGACAGGTTGCGGTAGCCGAAGGCGACGAGCACGACGAGCCCGACGACGAGGCCGACCACCACGACGCCGAAGCCGATGGACCGGCGCCGCCCTGAGCTCCGACGCCGGTTCCGCTGCGCACGCCGCGCTCCGTCACCGGTCGCCGGCAGCGAGACCGCGCTCGGCGCAGCCGACGGCGTCCCGTCGTCGAGCGCCCCACGCTCGCTCGTCGGGACGTCGCTCATCCCGCGGGATCGTACAGACGGCGCTCTCTGATGACCTGGACCACCCGGTCGGGGACGAGCCACTCGAGTGGACGGCCGTCACCGGCACGCGCCCGCAGATCGGTGCTCGAGACCTCGAGCCGTGGCACCTCCACCACCGTGTGCCGCCAGCCCTCGGGCGGTGCGAGGTCCGTCGCCCCGGGGCGGGTCACCACGACCAGCTGGCACTGCTCGCGCACCTCGTCGATCCGATGCCACGTGGCGAGGCCGCTCGCGGCATCCGAGCCCACGACGAGGTGCAGCTCGGCCCCGGGGTGCGCTCCGGCGAGCTCGGCGAGGGTGTCTGCGGTGTAGGAGGGGCCGCCCCTGCGCACCTCGAGGTCGCACGCCTCGACGCCGGTCATGCCGTCGACCGCAGCGTGCACCATGGCCAGACGATCGGCCGCCGGGGTCACCACGTGATCGACCTTTTGCCACGGGTCGTTGGCCACGACGAGGAGCACGCGGTCGAGGCCGAGGGCGTGCCTGACGTTCACTGCCGTCACCAGGTGTCCGATGTGGACAGGGTCGAAGGTGCCACCGAAGACCCCGAGCCGCTCTCGCTCGCTCATCGGGATGCCTCTGGGCGGCGCTGCGACGGGTCCGCCGGGGAGCCCGCTCGAGCATCCGCACCGGCGGGTGGCGCCGTAGATCCAGTGACGCACGCAGCCAGCCGGTACGACCCGGCGCCGCTGGGTATCGGAGACACGGGAACAGGCGCCGAGCGCTCTCGGCAAACGGCGTGAGCCGGCGCGGCCGCAAACCCCGCCAGACGCACAGGCACCTGCACAGCTCGGAGCTGGGATGGGACGAGGATGAGAGACGCAGTCGGACAGTACCTCTACGAGATCGGCATGGTGCCCCTGCTCGACGCTGCCTCCGAGCGCACGCTGAGCCAGGAGATCGAGGCAGGCCGCGCCGCCCAGCAACGACTCGACGCAGGCGAACGTGGCGGCGAGCTGACGAGGGCGGTCCGCGGTGCAGCCAGGGCGCGGGATCGCTTCATCCGGGCGAACCTGCGCCTCGTCGTCAGCATCGCTCGGCGCTACCCCCTCCCGCCCGGCATGGACCTGCTCGACCTGGTCCAAGAGGGCAACCTCGGCCTCGAGCACGCCGTCGAGAAGTTCGACTGGCGCAAGGGGTTCAAGTTCTCCACGTACGCCACGTTCTGGATACGCCAGTCGATCGGTCGGGCCCTCGACCAGAAGGCCAGCCTGGTGCGCCTCCCGAGCGAGCGGTCTGCGCAGCTGCGCGCTGCACTTCGGGCAGTATCGGGCGAGGGGGACGACCTCGACGCCGAGCTCGCCAACCTGCACCGCCTTGCCACGCCGACGAGCCTCGACCGCACGGTCGGCGAGGACGGCGAGCAGGAGCTGGTGGACCTCCTGCCAGACCAGGTGCCAGGCCCGGAGCAGGTCGTCGTCGACCAGATGCAACAGGAGCTTGTGACGGGCCTCCTGGACCGGCTCGATCCTCGAGCAAAGCTCGCCGTCGAGCACCGGTTCGGTCTCGCTGACGGCGAGCGGCACAGCTTCCGGGAGGTCGGCGAGGTCCTCGGCGTCACCGCTGAGGCCGCTCGTCGCATCGTGAAGCGAGCCGTCGACGACCTCCGGCTCGACATCGACGCCATCGTCGCTGCGTGAGCGCGCAGCAAACGCCGCCGTCCGCAGCACACCGGCGGACCGACGGCGCAGCGGTGACGCCGAGCAAGCCCTTTGCCACCGCCACCCGATCTGGAGGACGCTAGAGCCATGGCCCAGCAGTGGACTCCCTCGTCGTGGCAGGACCGACCGGCCGGTCAGCAGCCGTCGTGGCCCGACGACCACGCCCTCTCCCAGGTCCTGAAGGAGCTGTCGGGCTACCCCCCGCTCGTGTTCGCGGGCGAGGCCCGCAACCTCACCGCTGCGCTCGGTGGCGTCGCCGGAGGTCGCGCCTTCCTCGTCCAGGCCGGTGACTGCGCCGAGTCCTTCGACGCCTTCTCCGCCGACGCCATCCGGGACAAGCTCCGGGTGATCCTCCAGATGGCGGTCGTCCTCACCTACAGCTCTGGCGTCCCGGTGCTGAAGGTCGGTCGCATCGCGGGCCAGTTCGCCAAGCCCCGCTCGTCCGACACCGAGGTCGTCGGTGGGCTGACGCTCCCGTCGTTCCGCGGGCACATGGTCAACGACATCGGTCCGAGCGAGGATGCTCGGCGGCCAGACCCCACCCGGCTCCTCACCGCCTACCACCAGGCGGCCTCGACCCTGAACCTGCTCCGTGCCTTCACCAAGGGCGGCTTCGCCGACCTCTCCCGGGTCCACGCCTGGAACCAGGAGTTCGTCGCATCCTCAAGGGAGGGTCGCCGCTACGACGCCATCGCCGACGGCATCGAGCGGGCCATGCGGTTCATGGAGGCGTGCGGCATCGACCTCGAAGCCGAGGCCAAGCTGCACCAGGTCGAGTTCTGGACGAGCCACGAAGCGCTCATCCTCGGCTACGAGGAGGCGCTCACCCGTCAGGACTCCCTCACCGGTGACTGGTACGACTGCTCGGCGCACATGCTCTGGATCGGCGAGCGCACCCGCAACCTCGACGGCGCCCACGTCGAGTTCCTCGCCGGCGTCGGCAACCCGCTCGGCTGCAAGGTGGGGCCGACGGCCACGACCGACGAGGTGCTCGCGCTGTGCGAGCGCCTGAACCCGGACAAGGTCCCCGGTCGCCTCACGCTCATCTCGCGCATGGGTGCCGACAAGGTCGAGGACGCGCTCCGGCCGCTGCTGCGGGCCGTCGCCGATGCCGGTCACCCGGTGGTGTGGGCGTGCGACCCGATGCACGGCAACACCTACACCGCCCCGAGCGGGCGCAAGACCCGTCACCTCGACGCCGTGCTCGCCGAGATCAAGGGCTTCTTCGACGCCCACGCAGCCGAGGGCACCTGGCCAGGAGGCGTCCACGTCGAGCTCACCGGCGACGACGTCACGGAGTGCCTGGGCGGGGCCGAGGAGATCCTCGACACCCACCTCGACCAGCGCTACGAGACGATGTGCGACCCGCGGCTCAACGGTCGCCAGAGCCTCGACCTCGCCTTCCGGGTGGCGGAGCTGCTCGCCGCCTCCCGCTGAGCCGGCGGGTTCGGCGGGGTTCGACAGGCGAATCCCTACAAACTTGATCGGAATAGTCGGGATTCCACTAGGGTTCACTCGTTCGTGCACGACCGAGGGAGACACCCGACATGATCCAGGTCGAGATCGACCCGGCGATGACCGCCGACATCGACAAGTTCGAGGTCCAGCTCGCCCGCTACCTCAGCGGTGAGCTCGAGGAGGACGCCTTCCGCGTCTTCCGCCTCAACAACGGTGTCTACGGCCAGCGCCAGGGTGGCCACAACCAGATGGTCCGGGTGAAGGCGCCCTACGGGACGATCACCCCCGAGCAGCTCGACATGTGCGCCCACGTGGCCGAGGAGTACTCGCGGGGCTGGGGTCACCTCACCACCCGCCAGAACGTCCAGTTCCACTTCGTCCAGCTCGAGCGCGTCCCGGCCATGCTCAGGGACCTGGCGAGCGTCGGGCTCACCTCCCGCGAGGCGTGCGGCGACACCGTCCGCAACGTCATGGGGTGCCACCTCGCCGGTGCCTGCCCGTTCGAGGTCCTCGACATCAGTCCCTGGGCCGAGGCGACCTACCGCCACTTCCTGCGCAACCCGATCGCCCAGCGGCTCCCCCGCAAGTTCAAGATCAACTTCTCCGGCTGCGTCACCGACTGCGGCCAGGCGATGTTCAACGACGTGGGCGTCGTGGCCGTGTCGCAGCCCCGCCCCGACGGCACCGTCGAGCCCGGCTTCCGGGTGTTCATCGCCGGCGGCCTCGGCGCCAACCCGCACCCCGCTCAGGCGCTCGAGCCGTTCACCTCGCGCGAGGACCTGCTCGCGACGATCGAGTCGGTCCTGCGCGTCCAGGACCACCACGGCAACCGCGACAACAAGCTGCGGGCCAGGATGAAGTGGCTCGTCGACACCATGGGCATCGAGGAGCTACGCGAGCGCATCTTCAAGGAGCGCAAGCTCCTCGTCGCCTCCGCCACCTGGCCGGGCGGCATCCCCGCCGTGGTCACCGAGCTCGGTGACGAGCCCGCCGGCGTCGCCACCGGCGAGCTGCCCACCCCGATCGGCCAGGGCACGAACGTCACGCTGCGCACGAGCCGAGAGGCATCGGGCCTCGAGCGCTGGGAGCACGCCAACGTCGTGCGGGGCCGGGCCAAGGGCACGGTCTCGGCCATGGCTCACGCCAAGCTCGGCGACATCACCTCCGCCCAGTTCCGGGCGCTGGCCTCGATCCAGCGGGAGCTCGGGGCTTCGGTGCGGATCACGAACCGCCAGAACCTCGCCTTCCGCGACCTGACCGAGGAGCAGCTCACCACCCTGTACGAGCGCCTCGACCAGATCGGCATGGCCGAGCCCGGCGCCGAGCTCGTGCGTGACGTCGTCGCCTGCCCGGGCGCCGACACGTGCAACCTCGCCGTCACCCAGAGCCGTGGCCTTGCCGACGACATCGGCAGGGCCCTCGAAGAGGCCGGCCTGTCCGACGTCGGCGGCATCCGGGTCAACATCTCGGGCTGCACGAACAGCTGTGGCCAGCACCACATCGCCGACATCGGCTTCTTCGGCGCAGAGCGGCGGGCCCACGGCAAGGCTGCCCCCGGCTACCAGATGCTGCTCGGCGGGCGGGTGGGCCAGACCGAGATCGAGTTCGGGACCAAGGCCCTACGCCTGCCAGCCCGCAACGCAGCCGAGGCAACGGTGCGGGTCGTGGGTCGCTTCGTCGCCGAACGGGACCCCAGCGAGACGTTCACCACCTGGCTCGACCGATCGGGGGGTGCCGCCGCCGTCGGCGCCGACCTCAAGGACCTCGACCACTTCCCGACGCCCGAGGACGGCCCGGAGTACTACGTCGACTTCGGCGAGACCGGCCCGTACGTGGCCGAGACCGGGGCCAGCGAGTGCGCCACCTGACATGACCGCCGAGCTGCACCACCTGAGCACCGTCGCGCACCACCGGACCCACCCCGAGCCGGTGCGGCCTGCGTCGGCCCCCCGACCCGAGGTCGCCACGACCGGTGTCCGCATCGGCGCCCCGGTCCCCCGCTTCACCGACGACGACCTGGCGGCGCTCGACGCTCGGTACACGAACAGCCCGGCGAGCACGATCATCCGTTGGGCCGTCGACACCTTCGGGAGCCGGCTCTGCCTGACGTCGTCGATGCAGGACACCGTCCTCATCGACCTCGCCGTCAAGGCTGCCCCTGGCATCGAGGTCATCTTCCTCGACACCGGCTACCACTTCCCCGAGACGCTCGACACCGCCGAGCGCGTCCGTGCCCGCTACGACCTGAACCTCGTCGTCCCCCCGGCACCGCTCCCCCTCGACGACCAGTGGATGGACGACCCGGACGGCTGCTGCGCCGTCCGCAAGGTCGCACCGCTCGAGCGAGCGCTCGCCGGCAAGGCCGCCTGGCTGTCGGGCCTCCGCCGGGCTGAGACCGCTGCCCGGGCGAACGCCCCGGTCATCTCCCGCGACCGACGCGGCATGGTCAAGGTCAACCCGATCGCGGCGTGGTCCGACACCGACGTCGCCGGCTACGTGGCGGACCACGACCTCATCGCCAACCCGCTCCTGTCGCAGGGGTACCCCTCGATCGGCTGCTGGCCCTGCACCCGCCAGGTCGCCGAGGGCGAGGACCCACGAGCCGGTCGCTGGACCGGCTTCGCCAAGACGGAGTGCGGCTTGCACGAGTAATTTGGGCCTGCGATAATCCGCAGTCCTGCTCCCGGACGACCGGCGGAGCCGGATCGTCCTCCGCGTCTGATCTTTCGCCATCGATAATCCGATGGCGTGCTCCCGGACGACCGGTGGATCCTTCGCTGCCTGGCCGGTTGACCGGCGTCGGCGGTCGCGGGAGGATGTGGTCGTGACCGGAACGACCGTCGAGAGCGCGACCGGCGAGGTCGCCCCCGGGTCGCTGCCCCCGTCCAACGTGCCGACACGGGTCCTCGTCATGGGCATGGCCCACGCCGATGGCACCGTCCACGTCGAGGAGCTCCTCCCCGTCGCCGAGGCGTGCGGGCAGTCGGCCGAGCAGGTCCGGTCGTGCCTCCGACGCCTCGTCAGCGAGGGTCTCTTCACGAGGGCGGGAAGCGGGCGGGACGCGGTGTACGCCGCAACCGAGTCAGGCGCAGCCGAGCTCGCCGGCGGATTGCAGCGCACCCGGCTCGCCTACACCCAAGATGCTGCCGGGCGGGGTTGGGACGGCCGCTGGCGCCTCGTCGCCTTCGCCGTGCCCGAGGCGCAGCGCGCCGCTCGCGACGCCTTCAGGGACCGGTTGCTCGGGCTCGGCGGCGCCGCGATCCAGGGGGGCCTGTACGTCTCACCCCACCCGTGGGAGGAAGACGTGCGCCGGGAGGCAGCCCGACTCGGCGTCGGCGCCAACCTCACCCTGTCGAGCACCGACGACTTCGAGGTCGGCGGCACCCGCTCCGGGCGTGAGCTCGCAGCCCTCCTCTGGCCGCTCCCCGAGGTGGCAGCTCGCTACGAGGCGTTCGTGGCAGCCCACCGCCACGTCCCCGCTGAGCTCCAGGCGCTGAAGGACCGCCACGGCAGGCTCGCCGATGCCGAGTTCCTGCCACTCGCCCTCACCATGGGGGTCGCCTACAGCCAGTGCTCGTCGCTCGACCCCCACCTCCCTCCCGAGCTGCTGCCCCGTCCGTGGCCGGGTCGGGCCGCTCGCGACGTCGTCGTGCGCAGTCGGCGGCTGGCGCTGCTCCTGCGGGCAGACGCTCGCAAGCCAGCCCTCTTCGCCCTGTTCGACGACGTCATCCGCACGATCCGCTGACATGCGCCCTGCACCCGCCGACGCCCGGCGCTCGCGCTAGGAAGAGGAGATGGCCACCACCAACGCTCGCGGGGTGATCGCCCGGGAGAAGGGCGCACCCGTCACCGTCGAAGACATCGTCGTGCCCGACCCCCAGCCAGGGGAGGCGGTCGTGCGCATCAAGGCGTGCGGCGTCTGCCACACCGACCTCCACTACCGGGAGGGCGCCATCAACGACGAGTTCCCGTTCCTCCTCGGCCACGAGGCAGCCGGGGTGGTCGAGGCGCTCGGTGACGACGGCGGTGGTGACGTCGCCGTCGGTGACGACGTGATCCTGGCGTGGCGAGCGCCGTGCGGCACCTGCCGGTCCTGCCTCCGAGGGAAGCCCTGGTACTGCTTCGACAGCCGCAACGCCACCCAGCCGATGACGCTGGCTGACGGCACCGAGCTGTCCCCCGCACTCGGCATCGGGGCGTTCGCCGATCGCACGCTCGTTGCCACCGGCCAGTGCGTGAAGGTCGACCCGAGGGCGAGGCCAGAGGTCGCCGGGCTCGTCGGGTGCGGGATCATGGCCGGCATCGGTGCCGCCATCAACACCGGCGGCGTGACGCGTGGAGACACCGTCGCCGTGTTCGGCTGCGGCGGGGTGGGTGACGCGGCCATCGCCGGCGCCAGCCTCGCCGGCGCCCGCACGATCATCGCCGTCGACCTCGACGACCGGAAGCTCGAGTGGGCCGTGGGCTTCGGGGCCACCCACACCGTCAACGCCGGCACCGAGGACCCGGTCGAGCGCATCCGGGAGCTCACCGGCGGCTTCGGCGTCGACGTCGCCATCGAGGCGGTCGGTCGACCCGAGACGTTCCAACAGGCCTTCCTCGCCCGGGACCACGCAGGGACCGTCGTCGTGGTCGGGGTCCCCGACCCGACCATGAAGGTGGAGCTGTCGATGATCGAGCTCTTCGGGCGAGGCGGTGCCATCAAGCCGTCGTGGTACGGCGACTGCCTCCCGACCCGAGACTTCCCCATCGTCATCGACGCGCACCTCGCCGGCAGGATCGATCTCGACCGCTTCGTCACCGAGGCGATCGGCATCGACGACGTCGAGGACGCGTTCGGCGCCATGCACCGCGGGGACGTGCTCCGCTCGGTGGTCGTGCTCTGATGGCGGCTCGCGTCGAGCACCTCACGACCGAGGGCACCTTCTCCCTCGACGGCCAGGACTTCGAGGTCGAGAACAACATCTGGCTCTTCGGGGACGACGAGGAGGTGCTCGTGGTCGACGCTGCCCACGACCACGAGCCGATCGTCGCCGCTGTCGCCGGGCGTCAGGTCGTCGCCATCGTCTGCACCCACGGCCACAACGACCACGTCAACGCCGCCGTCGCGCTGGCGGACGCCGTGGGCGCGCCGATCGCCCTCCACCCTGACGACCGGATGCTCTGGGACGTCGTGCACCCCGACCGTGCACCGGACCGGGACCTCGCCCACGGCGACGTGCTCACCGTCGCCGGCGTCGACCTCACCGTGCTCCACACCCCCGGCCACTCCCCCGGTGGCGTCTGCCTCCACGATGGGGCCACGACGCTCTTCTCCGGCGACACGCTCTTCAACGGCGGTCCCGGAGCGACGGGCCGCTCGTTCTCCGACTTCGGGACCATCATCGACTCGATACGGGAGAAGCTGCTCGTCCTCCCACCGGAGACGGTCGTCCACACCGGCCACGGCGCAACCACGACCATCGGCGCCGAGGCCCCGTCCTTGGAGGACTGGATCGCCCGAGGCAGCTGAACCGGGTCTCCGCCGTCAGGTCTTGTTGGCGAAGTCCTCGGCGTGGCGCTTCTCGCCGGCGACGAGGAGGATGTCCTCTGCTGCCATCACCGTCTCGGGGGTGGCGTAGGTGAACGGCTCGCCGACGGGCTTGATGCACACGACGGTGACCCCGTACTTGGCGCGGATGCCGGCCTCGGCCAAGGTCTTGCCGACCACGTGGGCGGGCGGGGTCGTCTCCACCAGCGCGAAGCCCTCGTCGAGCTCGATGTAGTCCATCATCCGCCCCGTCACGAGGTGGGCGACCCGCTGGCCCATGTCGTGCTCAGGGAACACAACGTGATTGGCACCCACCCGGGTCAGGATCCGGCCGTGCGACTCGGTGATCGCCTTCGCCCAGATGTTGGGGATCCCGACGTCAGCCAGCGCAGCGGTCGTCAGCACGCTCGCCTCGATGTCGTTCCCGATCGCCACCACGGCCACCTGGAAGTCCTTGACCCCGAGCTGCTCGAGCGCTCTGGCGTTGGTGGCGTCCATCTGGACGGCATGGGAGAGGCGACCGAGCGCGTCCTGGACGATGTTCGCGTCGGC
>JBBSLC010000072.1:0-14796 GCA_038255685.1 Acidimicrobiales bacterium
CGAGCGCCGAGCAGGCTCGAGGCGCGCCTGGCACCTCCAGACGTATCTGCTTGTGGAGCTGTTCCAACCCGCTGGCGCCTCATCCTGAGTCGCGTCGGACAGGGACCCGCCATTGTCAAATATTCATGTGAACTCTTGACACAAAGGCCACGCGGGGAGATGCTTCGGGAACCAGAAAACCCGACGGGCAGTACGTCGGTCTGACCGGGGCAGCCGGGGATGGAGGGTGACGATGTCCGAGGACCGGTTGGTCGACGCCGAAGCCCTGCGGGAGCAGGTACGCGACAAGTACCGCGAGGTGGCGGTCGACCCGGATCGGACCTTCCACTTCCACACAGGGCGGCCACTCGCGGCCCGCCTCGGCTACGAGCAGACAGCGGTGGACGCCCTGCCCGATCGTGCCGTCGAGTCCTTTGCCGGCGTCGGCAACCCGTTCTCCCTCCGCCGCCTCGTCACGGGTGAGCGCGTGGTCGATGTCGGCTCCGGTGCGGGGTTCGACTCCTTCATGGCCGCCGGGCAGGTGGGGGACGCCGGGCGGGTGCTGGGTGTCGACATGACGTCGGAGATGCTGGAGAAGTCACGGGCCACGGCCGAGGCGCTCGGCTTCGACCACGTCGAGTTCCACGAGGGCCTGGCCGAGGAGCTCCCCGTCGAGGCCGGGTGGGCCGACGCCGTGATCTCGAACGGCGTCATCAACCTGTGCGCCGACAAGGAGGCGGTGTTCACCGACATCCGCCGTGTCCTCAAGCCGGGTGGCTGGCTCCAGTTCGCAGACATCGCCAACGGCCGACCCGTGCCGCCCGAAGCCCTACGGGACATCGACCTCTGGACTGGTTGAATCGCTGGTGGGCTGCCCCGTGCGGGCTGGCAGAAGATGCTCGAGGACATCGGCTTCGTCGACGTCCAGATCGGACCGGCCGCCGACACCTTCGGCGGTGCCACCGGCGAGGAGAAGGCTCGCGCCTTCGAGGTGTACGGCTACGCGTTCCTTGCCCGCAACCCCACCTGACCGAAGGAGAACGTCATGGCTGCTGATGACAAGGTCGTCCTTGCACTCGTCCACGCCGAGGACGACCCCGAGAGCGTGCTGATCTGCTACCTGCTGGGCGTCGAGGCGCTCCGCGCCGGCAAGCAGGCGCTCATGTGGCTCACCAAGGACGGCATCAAGGTTGCGACCGAGGGCTTCGCGGCGACGGTGAGCGTTCCGAACGCGCCGTCGATCGTCGACCTGCACGCTGAGTACGTCGAGAAGGGCGGACGCTTCTACGTCTGCCCCGTCTGCGTGAAGACACGTCAGATGGAAGACGCAACGTGGACCACGGGGGCCGAGGTCAAGGGCGCACCGTCGCTGTACGAGTTCACCGCAGGCGGTGCGCTCGTCTTCAACTACTGAGCTCCTCCTGGATCGCGTCGGTCAGCCGGCGATGCCGAGGGCTTCGAGGGCCTCGCTCTTGAGGCGCTTGTAGTCGACCTTGGCGTTGGCGGCCCGGCCGATGGTCTCGACCTGGAGCACTCGCTTGGGCGCCTTGAACCCGGCGATCGAGCCCTTCACATGGGCGATGATGTCGGCCTCGTCGAGCTCGGCCCCGGGCTCGAGCTCGACGATGGCGGTCACGGCTTCGCCGAAGCGGTCGTCGGGGACGCCCACGGCCACGGCGTCGCGCACCGAGGCGTGGGTCTTGAGCGCCTCTTCGACCTCCTCCGGGAAGACCTTCTCGCCACCGGTGTTGATGCACACCGAGCCGCGACCGAGCAGGTGGATCGACCCGTCGGCGTCGACCGTCGCGAAGTCGCCGGGGATGGAGTACCGCACACCGTCGATCTCGGGGAACGTGGCCGCCGACTTCTCGGGGTCCTTGTAGTAGCCGACGGGGACCCGGCCCTTGATGCCCACCCGGCCGACCTCGCCGGAACCGGGCTCGACGAGCGTGTTGCCCTCGCCGATGACGACGGCATTGGGGCCGAGGGAGAAGCTGGCGGTGCCGGCAGCGTTGTCGCCAGCCGACAGGGACGTGCCCATGCCGATCGCCTCCGACGAGCCGAGCGCGTCGACCAGCAGCATCGCCGGGTGGTGGGCGAGCAGGCCCTGCTTCACCTGCTCTGACCACATGACGCCTGAGGAGTAGACCATCCCGAGCGTCGAGAGATCCCACTTGCCGGGGTTGGCGTCGAGGGTGCGGACCATGGGCTTGGCGAAGACGTCGCCCACGATGACGAGGACGTTCGCGCCCTCCCGCTGCACCGCGTCGAACAGCTCTTCGGGGTCGAAGGACTGTGACTCGAGCAGCACCACGCAGCCGCCGCCGAGCAGCATCCCGAAGGAGATGAGCGCGCCGGTGCCGTGCATGAGCGGGCACGCCGGGATGGCGGTGAAGCTCGGTCCCCGCTCGGCGAGCAGGCCCCGGACGTCATCGATCGTGGCGTCGTCGGGCAGTGCGTTGGGGGCGGCGCCGTTCAGCAGGGCGAAGATGTCGTCCTGGCGCCACATCACGCCCTTGGGCATGCCGGTCGTGCCGCCCGTGTAGAGCATGTACAGGTCGTCGGGGCTGCGGCCCCACGGCGGGATGGTGCGCGCGGTGGCCGAGGTGGCGGCGTCCTCGTAGGGGGTCGCCCACGCCGGGCAGGCTCCGGTGCCGTCCTCGACCCAGAGCCACAGGCGCACCTTGGGCAGGCGGTCGCGGATCGACTCGATGCGGCTCGTGAACTCACCTTGGAAGACCACGCACACGGCGTCGGCGTTGTCCCACAGGTAGAGCAGCTCGTCCTCGGTGTAGCGGTAGTTCGTGTTGACCGGGACGAGGCCCGCCTTCCACGCCCCGAACAGCGACTCGAGGTACTCGGGCCGGTTGTACAGGTACTGGGCCACCTTGTCCTGGCGCTCCACGCCGAGCTCGAGGAGGGCCTTCGCCACCCCGTCAGCCCGACGGTCGAACTCGGCCCACGTCGAGCGGTGGTCCCCCTGGATCTGCGCCGGCGAGTCCGGCAGCGCATCGGCTGCTGCCTCCCAGACCTCTGCGATGTTCCAACCCGGCACGTGTCCCCCCCCAAGAGCGTTCGCTGCGGTGTGCCCGCGGAGCATAGGGAACCCTCACCCCACCCGGTTCTGTCGGTGCGGGCTGCTGGCCCCCGGGACGTGGCACCGACAGCTCGACGCTGGATGGCGGAGGACGTCAGATGGCGGGGCGCTCGGTCCAGGTGCCGAAGGTGTCGCCGAGGGCGTCGATGACCTCGCCGAGGGTCGCGTGGGCGCGCACGGCGTCGAGGAACGTGGGCATCAGGTTCACCGCGGGGTCGGCGGCGTCGGTGCGGACCCGGTCGAGCACGGCGTGCACGGCTCCCGCGTCGCGACCGCGCTTGACGGTGTCGAGTCGCTTGCGCTGGAGCTCCTCGACCTCGGGGCCGATCGACAGGATCGTCGGCACGTCGTCGTCGCCCTCGGTGAAGCGGTTGACGCCGACCACGACCCGTCGCCCTGTGTTGACCTTGCGCTCGAACGTGTAGCTCGCCTCGGCGATCTCGCCCGTGAACCAACCGTCGTCGATGCCCCGGTGCACCCCCTCGAGGATGGAGCCGTCGCCGAGCTCGTCGAGGTAGGAGAAGATCTCCTCGGCCTGGCGCTCGACCTCGTCGGTGAGCCACTCGACGAAGGGCGCACCGCCGAGCGGGTCGGCCACGTGGGCGACGCCCGTCTCGTGGGCGATGACCTGCTGGGTGCGCAGGGCGAGGCGCACCGCCTTCTCGGTCGGGAGGGCGAGGGCCTCGTCGAAGCTGTCGGTGTGGAGCGACTGGGTGCCGCCGAGCACGCCGGCGAGCGCCTCGATCGCGACCCGGGCGATGTTGACCTCGGGCTGCTGGGCGGTGAGGGAGACGCCCGCGGTCTGGGTGTGGAACCGGAGCTGCAGCGAGCGCTCCGCCTTTGCTCCGTAGCGGTCACCCATCCAGCGGGCCCAGATGCGCCGGGCGGCCCGGTACTTGGCGATCTCCTCGAAGAAGTCGATGTGGGCGTTGAAGAAGAAGCTGAGCCGGGGTGCGAAGTCGTCGACCTCGAGCCCTGCGTCCATCGCCGCCTCGACGTACGCGAAGCCGTTGGCGAGGGTGAAGGCGAGCTCCTGGACGGCGGTCGATCCGGCCTCGCGGATGTGGTAGCCGGACACCGACACCGGCGACCACCGGGGCATCTCCGCGGTGGTGAAGCGGATGACATCGGTCACGAGGCGCATCGAGGGCCGGGGCGGGAAGATGTACTCCTTCTGCGCCTGGTACTCCTTCAAGATGTCGTTCTGGAGCGTGCCGCCGAGGTCGGCCCGAGGCGTCCCCGCCGCCTCGGCCACCGCCACGTACATGGCGAGCACGATCGGAGCCGGGCTGTTGATGGTCATCGACGTGGTGACCTGGCCGAGGTCGATGTCGGCGAACAGGTCCTCCATGTCGACGAGGGTGTCGACGGCGACACCTGCCTTGCCCACCTCGCCGAGGCTGATCGGGTCGTCGGAGTCGCGCCCCATGAGGGTGGGGAGGTCGAACGCAGTCGAGAGGCCGTCGCCCCCGGTTCGCAGGATCTCCTTGAACCGGGCGTTGGTGTCATCGGCGGTGCCGAAGCCGGCGAACATCCGCATCGTCCAGAGCTTCGACCGGTACATCGAGGCGTACACGCCCCGGGTGTAGGGGTGCTGCCCCGGGAAGAGCCCGTCGGGCGTCTCGTGCACCGGCTCGAGCGGGATGCCCGACATCGTCTCGAAGTCGGCGTCACGCACCGGCGACGCCGAGAACGCCGCCGCCCAGTCGTCCCTCGCCGTCATGCTCCGAGCCTACGGTCGGGAGTGCCACGGTCGCCGGGCAGACGTGGCTCAGGCGGGCAGGATCACGACGCGAGCGGGGTCGACGGCGATGCCCACCTCGTCGCCGCGCAGGGGTGCGAGCGCCGCGTCCACGCTGACGTCGAGGTCCCCGATGGCGGTGGTCACCCGCACCGCCACCCGGTCGCCCTGGAAGCGCGCGGCGACGACGGTGCCCCTCAGGTCGGCGTCGTCGTCGAGGCGCAGCGCGTCGGGGCGCAGGATTGCGCCAGCCGGACCGTCAGCGAGACCCGCCGCAGGGAGCCGGCCGAACGGGCCCGAGACGGTGCCGGCTCGCACCACGCCGTCGACGACCGTCAACCCGAGGAACGTCGCTACGAACCGCGTCGCCGGCGCTCGCCACAGCTCGGTCGGGGTGCCGACCTGGACGATGCGGCCGGCGTCCATCACCGCGACGCGATCGCCGAGGGCGAAGGCTTCGTCCTGGTCGTGGGTGACGTGCACCGCGGTGGTGCCGAGCTCGTCCAGCAAGGTGTCGAGCTCGACGAGCAGGCGCTCCCGCAGCGTCCGATCGAGGGCGCCCAGCGGCTCGTCGAGGAGGAGGAGCCGCGGCGCCGGGGCAAGTGCCCGGGCCAGGGCGACCCGTTGCTGCTCGCCACCCGACAGGTTGCCGACGGAGCGATGGCCTTGCGATCCCATGCCCACGAGGTCGAGCACCTCGGCGACCCTCGTCGCTACCTCGCGGACGGGCAGACCCCGCATTCGCAGGCCGAAGCCGACGTTGGCCGCGACGTCGAGGTGGGGGAACAGGGCGAAGTCCTGGAACATCAGCCCGAAGCGCCGCCGGTGAGGCGGCTCCGAAGCGAGGTCCTCGCCGTCCCAGCGGATCCGGCCAGCGGTCGGTGCCTCGAGCCCGGCGACGGCGCGCAGGAGGGTGGACTTGCCGCAGCCGCTCGGTCCGAGCAGGCACACCACCTCCCCGGCGTCGACGGCGAGGTCGACCCCGTCGACCGCAGCGAGCGCGCCGAACCGCACCGTGAGCCCCTCGACCTCGAGCCCGCTCACAGCTCGCTCACCTCACCGACCCGCCGGCCTTCGATGGCCAGCATGGCCACCACGGTGACGACGAGGAGGATCGTGCTCATGGCCATCGCCTGGCCCAGGCTGAGCGGGCCCGGTTGGCCGAGGAGGCGCACCACGGCGACGGGGAGGGTCGGCCGGTCGGGACGGGCGAGGAACACCGTCGCCCCGAACTCGCCGAGCGACACGGCGAAGGCGAAGCCCGCCCCCACGAGCATGGCCCGGCCGACGAGAGGCAGCTCGACCTCGCGCACCACCCGCCACGGAGAGGCGCCGAGCGTCGCTGCCGCCTCCTTCAGCCGGTCGTCGACGGAGCGGAGCACGGGCACGAGGGTGCGCACGACGAGTGGGGTGGCGACGAGGGCCTGGGCGATGGGGACGAGCCAGGCGGAGCCCCGCAGGTCGAGCGGTGGTCGGTCGAGGGCGATGAGGAAGCCGAACCCGACGGTCACCGCCGAGGTGCCGAGCGGGAGCATGAGCAGCACGTCGAAGCCCCTCGCCGCGAGCGACGTGTGGCGGGCGACGGCGAACGCAGCGAGGCCGCCGACCACGAGGGCGATGGCGGTGGCACCCGTTGCGTAGGTGAGCGAGTTGCCGAGCGCCTCGAGCGGCGACACGAAGAGGGTGCTCCCACGGCGGCTCGTCGAGAGCGCCCGCCAGCTCGCCAGCCCGTAGCCCCCGCCAGAGGCGGCGAACGACCGCTCGACCAGGCTGAGGATCGGGATCCCCAGGAGCGCCGCCATGAGCACGAGGTTGGCGACGAGGAAGCTGCGCTGGCGACCCCGCGGGCGCACGAGCACCTCGTCGGCGGGGCGCAGGCGCAGCGACCCTGCCCGCCGGCGCTGGGCACGGGCGTGCACGGCGACGAGGGCGACGACGGCTGCGAGCTGCACGAGGGTGAGGGCCGCAGCGGTGCGCAGGTCGAGCAGCTGGGCCGTCTGGCGGTAGACCTCGACCTCGAGGGTGGCCCGGGTCGGCCCACCGAGGACGAGCACCACGCCGAAGGACGTGAAGCAGAAGAGGAACACGATCGATCCGGCGGCAGCGATCGCCGGTCGGAGGAGCGGGAGGGTGACGCGACGGAACGCCCGCCATCGGGTCGCCCCGAGCACCCGGGCTGCCTCCTCGAGCCTCGGATCGAGGTGGGCCCAGAGCCCGCCGACGGTGCGGACGACGACGGCGTAGTTGAAGAAGGCGTGGGCGATGAGCACGGCGGCGACGCTCTGGTCGAGCCCGAGGCCGGCGAGCGGACCACCCCGCCCGAGCAGGCCGAGGAACGCAGCGCCGACCACGACCGAAGGCAGGACGAACGGCACGGTGACGAGGGCCCGGACGACGCGTCGCCCCCGGAAGTCGTAGCGGGCGAGCACGTAGGCGCCGGGCAGCGCCAGCACGAGGGTGAGGGCGGTCGAGAGCGCGGCCTGCCACAGCGTGAACCAGGCGACCCCCCGCAGGCCCGGGTCGGTGACGACCTCGGCGACCGCTGCACCGTCGAGTCCCTGGGCGACGATCGCGCCCACCGGCCAGACGAAGAACACGGCGAGGAACGCCGCAGGCGGCAGGGCGAGCGCGACCCAGCCGAGGCTGACACCTGGTCGAGGACCAGCGGTCGTGCTCGCCACCCCGCTCACCGCAGCACGGTGTCGGTCCACTCGTCGACCCAGCGCTCCCGGTTCGCGCCGATCTCGTCCACCGGCAGCGAGAGCGGTTCGTCGGGGACGACGGCGTGCTCGATGAACGCCTCGGGTAGCTCGGCCTCCCGGTTCACCGGGAACACGAACATCTGGAGGGGGATGTCCTCCTGGAACGGCACCGAGAGCAGGAAGTCGATGAGCTCGCGTGCCTCGGCGGGGTGCTCGGTGCCGGCGAGGATCCCGGCCGCCTCCACCTGGCGGAAGCAGCTGGCCTCGACCACCCCGATCGGTGACTCGTCCGGCTGCGGGTCGGCGAAGACCACCTCGGCAGGCGGGCTCGACGCGTAGGACACCACGATGGGGCGGTCGCCCTCGCCCGAGCCGCCGGAGAACGAGCCGTAGTAAGCGTCCTCCCAGCCAGCGGTGACGAGCACGTCGTTGTCGCGAAGGTCGGACCACCACGTCTGCCAGCCGTCCTCGCCGTAGCGGTCGATGCTGGCGAGGAGGAAGGCGAGCCCGGGCGAGCTCGTCGCCGGGTTCTCGACGACGGTGAGCCCCCGGTAGGCGGGGTCGGTGAGGTCGTCGAGGTCGTCGGGCACCTCGAGGTCCGACTCCTCGAAGAACGCCCTGTCGTAGTTGAGGCACACCTCGCCGTGGTCGATCGGCGTCACCCGGTGCTCGGGGTCGAGCAGGTACGCCTCGTCGACGTCGGCGAGCAGCTCGGACTCGTACGGCTCGAAGATCTCCTCGTCGAGCGCTCGGGTGAGCAGGGTGTTGTCGATCCCGAACAGGACGTCGCCGAGCGGGTTCCCCTTGGTGAGGATCGCCTGGTTGACGACCGTGCCGGCGTCGCCGACGGCGACGAGCTCGATCCCGATGCCGGTGTCCTCGGTGAACGCATCGAGCACCTCTTCGCTCGCGGCGAACGAGTCGTGGGTCACGAGTCGCAACGTGACGTCGCCGTCCCCGCCGGTTGAGGTGGAGGTCTCGGTGGCGCCGGTCGCCTCCTCGTCGCCGTCGCCACCACAGGCGGCGAGGACGAGGGCGGCGGTGACGAGCAGGGCGGCGAGCGGGGAGCGCGGAGTCACAGGGTGACCTTTCCTGGTTTGACGACGAGGAGGGTGCCGCCCTCGAGGGTGACGGTGGCGGCGGGGGCGGCGAGCTCGTTGCTCACGCCCTGGGTCGTGCCCGGGGCGAGCTCGCCACCGTCGAGCGGGTAGGCGAGGCCGGACGTGGTGACACCGGTGGCGGGGCCACCGACGGGCAGGAGCGACACGGTGTCGCCCACGAACCCCGTCACCGTGGTGGTCCGCCCCGGCCGAGCGACCGCCACCCACGCGTGCCCGATCCGGGCCTCGACGACGAGGTCGGCGAAGGGCGGGGCGGCGAGCAGGAGCGCGTTGGCGAGCAGGTGGTCGAGGCGACCGCCGTGACCGCCGACGACCACGATCCGGTCGGCGCCGGTGGCTACGGCAGCGACGAGGCCGAGCTCGAGGTCGGTGGCGTCCTTCGCCCGGGGGTGGCGCTCCACCCGGGCGCCCGCCGCCTCGGCCTCGGCGAGGGCGTCGGGTGCGAGCGAGTCGAAGTCGCCGACCGCGAGGTCGACGTGGAGCCCGAGCGCGGTGGCGTGGGCGACGCCGCTGTCCACCCCGATCACGTAGCCGTCGGCCGGCAGGTGGTCGAGGACCACCGGGTCGATCGGGTCGCCGCCGGTGACGACGACACAGGTCGTCGCGCCGTCGGGTGGTCGGGTCGGGTCCATGGGCTCCCTTCGCCGGCATTACCCGGAGCAGGTTCGTCGGGTCGACGGCAGCGCCTCCCGCCAGAGCGGTCAGCCAGCCGTCCTCTCAGCCCGTTCACCACGAGCTCCCCGGATGGGTTGGTCCTGCCAGGGTAGCGAGCACCGACGCGACCGGGACCAGGTGGGGCCGGCACCTACGATCGGTGTGCCGTGGACCGCTACCAGTACCTGTTGCTCATGGGGGCGTGCCTCGCCGTGACGCTCCCGCTCGAGTTCGCCTACGGGGCGCGGGTGTGGCGTGACCCGAGGCGCCTGGTCACGGCGCTCGCCATCCCGGCCGCGGTCTTCGCGGTCTGGGACGTCCTCGCCATCCGGGCGGGGGTCTGGGACTTCAACCCCCGCTACGTGACGGGGTGGCTCCTCCCCTTCGACCTCCCGGTCGAGGAGGCGGCGTTCTTCGTCACCATCCCGATCTGTTCGATCCTCGCCTACGAGGCAGTGCGTCGCTCGTTCGAGCGGATCGCTGCCAAGCGGGCCGGACGGGTGTCGGAGCCGGTGGGCTGATGCTGCTCTACACGGTCCCGGCGGTGGCGAGCGTCGTGGCGGTGGTCGCCTTCGAGCTGCTCTGGCTGCGGACGGGGCTGTTCCGGCGGGCGAGCTTCTGGGTCGCCTACGGCATCTGCCTGTTCTTCCAGGTGCTCGTCGACGGCTGGCTCACGAAGCTCTCCTCTCCCATCGTCCGCTACGACGAGGACGAGTTCAGTGGGTGGCGCTTCCCGTTCGACATCCCCGTCGAGGACTACGTGTACGGCTTCACCCTCATCGCCTTGACGCTGCTGCTGTGGGAGTGGACCGGACAACGCAGGGGCCGATCGGTACCCTCGGGGTCACCGTGACCCTGCTCGTGATCCTCGCCACGTTCGTCGTGATGGAGCCGTTGACCTACGCCGCCCACCGGTGGGTCATGCACGGCAGCACCGGCATCGCCTGGCACGAGAGCCACCACTCGAGCGACGAGGCTCGATGGGAGCGCAACGACTGGTACCCCGTCGTGTTCGCCTCGGCCGGGCTCCTCACGTTCGTGGCCGGCGCCACCGTGGGCGCGCTCGAGGTGCTCGTCCCGGTCTCGATGGGAGCAGCTGCGTACGGCATGGCCTACGGCTTCGTGCACGACGTCTACATCCACCGCCGGCTCGGCTGGTTCACCGCCGAGTGGGCATGGTGCGAGCGGCTGAAGGGTGCGCACCGGATGCACCACCTCTGGGGCGGGGAGCCCTTCGGCATGCTCGTGCCGATCGTGTCTGCAGACCTGCGGCGCCGGGCGGCAGCGGTGGCCTACGACCCGTTCCCTGCGCCGAGGGCGAGCGGGTCACGCCCGTCCCAGGTCCCCGTCGAGTCGTAGGGCCGGAAGCGGGCGAAGAGCTCCTCGGCGAACCAGCCGCCGGCCCGGGTGGCCCGGACGACGTCGTGGTGGGCGGTGTCCCGGTAGGCGAACGCATCGACGTCGTCCGCTGACCGCCACAGGCTGAACGTGGCCAGCAGCCCGACGGGCCACTCACCGACGCCGGCGACCTCGAGCAGGCCGGGAGCTGCGTGGAGCTGGGTCTCGACCGGCGGGACGGCACCGTAGAACGCCCGCCAGTGGCGCAGCGGGACGGTGGCCCGGGTGAGCACCGCCACCGGCCCTCCCTCGGCGGCGAGGCGGTGGGCGGCGACGTCGTCGAGGTCGGCGAAGGGATCGGTCCCGCCCCACGTGCCGTGGGCAGCGAGTGGCCGGAGGCGCACGGACCACGACTCCGCGCTGCGCTCTCGCCACCGGCGGGCAAGCGGATCGTCGGCGAGGAACGCGTCGAGGTCGCTCTCGTCGTCCCAGACCGCGAACAGCGCCCAGCGGGCCAGGTCACCCTGCAGCCCCATCGCCCGTCCCCGCCCCGTCCCCAAGCGGCGAGCGAAGCGCAAGCCAGGGACCCGACGGGCGAGCCGCCCTTGACCGACCATGCCGACCATCGTGCGGGCCACGCCCCGCGGTCGCTCCCGGTTGAGGTGGAACGAGGCGACAGGACCCACGATGCTCCGGACGGTACCCGTGGTGACCGGGCTCGACCGCCTGCGCCTGCAGATCGTTCTGTCGGTGCAGCGTCCCGGCCCCCGGCGGTGCGCACCGACGGTTCGGGTGCGTGGCAGGCTCGCTGGGTGCGGACCTCGACGATCGTGGCCACGGTCGTCGTGGTGGTCGTCGGCTATCTGCTCGGGTCGATCCCGGTCGCCGTGCTCGTCGCCCGTCGGCACCGTGTGGATCCCAGGGCCGTCGGCGACCGGAACCCCGGCTGGTGGAACGTGCGCGACCAGCTGGGCACCCGAAGCGCCGTCCCGGTCCTCGTCGGGGATGCGGCCAAGGGCGTTGTCGCTGCGCTGGTCGGTGTGACGCTCGCGCCCGACGGCGCCTGGGGCGTCGGCTACGCGGCGGTGGCGGCGGCGATGGTCGGCCACGCTTGGCCGGTGTTCGCCGGTTTCCGGGGTGGTCGGTCGATCCTGGTGTTCGCCGGAGGCGTGTGCGTGCTCGCCCCGCTCCCGGCGCTCATCGCCGTGGCGATCTTCGCCCTCCTGTCGCTCGTGGGCCGGACGGCGCTCGGCGCCCGCATCGGGGTGTTCGGCTTCCCCCTGCTCCAGCTCGTCCTCGACTCCCCCTACCGGACCGCAGCGACCGGCGCGCTGATGTCGATCATCGGCCTCCGCTTCGCCCTCGCCGCCAAGACCCGATCCCCGTGAACTGTGCGGGTCTACTGGGGCATGACACGGATGAACCCGCACAGTTCGCCGAATGTTGCTCCCTTCAAGCGTACGTGCGGCCGCGCCAGGTCTTACCCGGACGCAGGGCGCCCCACGTGAGGCGGGCGGCGACGGGGACGTCGGCCAGGGGTGAGAGCCACCACCACGGGCCGCGCCGGGCGTAGGCGGGGGCGATGCCGGCGAGCAGGCCGACGCGCGCCGCGAGCAGCACCATGTCGAGCCGGTCGCCACGTCGGGCGAGGAGGCGGGGCAAGGGCAGCGCGAGGGCGAGCCACACCACGGCGAGGTCGAAGGCTTGCCAGCGCGACGACGTCACGTCGGGCATCGGGAGCGAGCGGCCCCAGTTGCGCCAGACATCGCCTCCGCTCTCGTGCATGCGGACGTCGAGCAGCCGGGTCCCGTCGGCGAAGCGGACCTGCCAACCCCGATTGGCGAGGTGGCGGGCGAGGGCCACGTCGTCGGTGAGGTTCCCCGCCACCGGCTCGAACCCGCCGGCGTCGAGGAGCCCCTGTCGCCGGGTGATCGTGCACTGGCCGTTGGCCTGCACGCGGTGCGGTGGGGTCCGACGCCGGGCGCCGGGAGGGCCAAAGCGGTAGACGAGCGTGACGAGCATGGCCGGGTGAAGGAGCCGCTGGCCCGGGGTGTCGCAGACGAAGCGCCCACCGGCCGTCAACAGGTCCGCCCCCGAAGCCTCGGCCTCGGCGATGAGGGCGCCGATGAGGCCGGGCGCTGGGACGACGTCGGCGTCGAGCGTGACGAGCCAGTGCCCGGTCGCTGCCTGCAGCCCCTGGTGCAGCGCCCACGGCTTGCCCACCCACCCGGGGGGGAGGGGCGCCCCGGAGACGACCGTCGCGCCTGCAGCGGTGGCCAGTGCAGCGGTGCCGTCCGTCGACTGGTCGTCGACGACGATCACCTCGCTCGCTTGTAGGTCGCTGGCCAGGGCGTCGAGCAGCGGGCCGATGCGGGCCTCCTCGTCCCGAGCCGGGATCACCACTGACACGCTGCGCGTGGGCGCCCGGCCCGGCAGCGCCTCGAGCGGAGGCTGACGGTCCGAGCCCCGTGCGATCCGCATGAGCGCTGCGCCCCCCGCCGCAGCGCGCGCAAACAGGAACCCGAGCCGCAGCATCCGCGTCACGACGGTCATCGGCGTGGGCGCCACGAGGTGCTGGAGACGCTGCGACCGAACCCGAAGCCCGGTGGGTGCTCAGCGTCCACAGAGGCGCGAGCGCGTGGTTTCTGGACGCTGGACCTCGCTGTACCGGTGTCAGCGTCCAGAAAGCCCGGGGTCACCGGGTGCCGGCGCCGACGGGTTGGCGGGGACGGTCGGGTGTCGGGGGGTCGTTCCCTTCGCCTCGCTCGTCCTGGGCGGTGCGGCGGAGGAGGATCGGCCAGCCGATCAGGCCCACCGCGGCGAAGAGGAACCACTGGCCGGCGTAGGCGAGGTGGGGGCCTTCGTCGGTGGTGGGAGTGGGGAGCAGCTGGGGAAGGCCCTCGCGCTGGGGCGGCTCCTGGGTCTCGAGCTGGACGAAGACGGGGAGCAGCGCCGCCTCGTACTGCTGCTGGACCCGTGCGATGTCGACCCGGGCCAGCTCCTCGAGCGTGCCCGTCTCGGGATCGGTGGGCCCGATGCCGCCACGCTCCTGGGTCGGGAAGGCGAGGCCGGTGACGGTGACCTCGCCTGTCGGCGGCGCGGCTGCACGGCGCACGACGTCGAGATCGGTGCCGAACGGTGCGAAGCCTCGCGTGACCAGGACGGCACGGCCGTCGTCGAGGACGAGAGGTGTCACGACGTGCCAGCCGGAGGCGCCGTCGAGGGACCGGGGCCGGACGAGCACCTCACCCTCGGGGTCGTAGGTGCCGGTGAGCGAGACGGGTCGGTAGCGGAGGTCCTCGACGTCGCCGAGCTGCACGCCGGGCTCGACCACCGATTCGATCGGCGCGAGCGGCTCCTGCGCCTGGGCGAGGACCTCGGCGTTGCGGGCCTTGCGGTCGTCGAGCCTCGCGAGCTGCCAGAAGCCGAGGCTGATGAAGGTCGCCACCAGCGCGACGACGAGCACGTGTCCCACGACCCACTTCGGGCGCAGCCAGAACGGCCGGGAGCGGCGGGTGGTCCTGCTCACGCCTGCCACCCGTCGGCGGCGACCATGTCGGCGACGATGCGCCCGCTCATGGCCACGAGCGGGAGGCCGCCTCCCGGGTGGGACGAGCCGCCTGCGAGGTAGAGGCCGCGACGTGGCCCCCGGTTCGACGGGCGGAGGAACGCCGCCCGGCGGCCGTTCGAGGACGTCCCGTAGATGGAGCCCTGCCACGAGCGGGTCCTGGCGGCGATGTCGAGGGGGGTGATCACCTCGCACACCCTGGTCCGCCCGGCCACGTCGAACCCACGGGCGGCGAGGACGTCGAGGAGGTGGTCGCGGTAGCGGTCGGCCTCACGGTCCCAGTCAACCGCCCCGGCGGGCGGCACGTTCACGAGCACGAACCAGGACTCGCACCCCTCCGGGGCAGCGGTCGCATCGGTGGCCGAGGTGTTGCAGAGGTAGACGGTCGGATCGGTCGGGGCTCGTCCCTCGCGGAAGATCTGTCGGAACTCGGCAGGACCGTCGGCCGAGAAGCTGATCTCGTGGTGCGCCGGCGACCGGTCGTCACCGGCCTCGACGCCGAGCAGGAGGGCGAAGCCGGACGACGACAGCGGCGCCCGGAGGGTTCGGCGGAGCATGCGCTGGTCGGGCAGGAGGTCGGCGTAGAGGTGGGTGGC
>JBBSLC010000073.1:0-14645 GCA_038255685.1 Acidimicrobiales bacterium
AGCTGCTGCCGAAGCGCAAGGGGCGCAAGAAGCGCTGAGGGAGCCTCAGCGGCGGCGGGCGACGTAGGTAGCGACCACTGCGACGACGGCGGCGACCACGGCGAGCTTGACGAAGAACAGGATCGTCCCGATCACCGCCGAGACGATCTGGAGGGCGACGAAGGCGACCACGCCGATGACGATGACCAGCAGCACGTCGTCGGCCCGGCTCGCGAGGCCCTTGCTCTCCGTGCGCAGGCGGTCTTCCCGACGTCGCTCGATGGCCACCCGGGAAGGGTATCGCTGGGGGATCCACACCGTTCTGACGGTGCGGCGTCCCGGCCCCCGGGAGAGCGCACCGACGGTTCGGCTGAGCGGGCTCGGTGTGGCGTCCGACGGGGGGAGCGCCCGTGGGGCGCCGCTAGCCTGGCACTGCCGTCGGGTCGCCACCTGACCCACCGCGATCGCGAGAGGATCCACCCCTTTGAGCACCACCATCGCTGACGCCGTCAGCCACCACGACGGCCCGGGGTGGCTCGAGGGCCGCCGCCGCGACGCCCACGAGCGGTTCACGTCGATGCCCCTGCCCACGACGGAGCAGGAGGTGTGGCGCTACAGCCGCGTGCACGAGCTCGACCTCGACCGCTACGCCCCCGTCACCGGAGCGCAGGAGCGGCCCCAGGTCCCCGAGCTGGACGCCCTCGTGGCTGCTGCAGGTCCCGCTGCTGCGCTCGTCGTCGTCCGCAACGGCAGCGTCGTCCACGTCGAGGTGACAGACGAGGCCGCTCGGTCCGGGCTCACCGTCGGCCGGCTGTGCGAGCTCGATCCCGACGGGGACGCGCTCGGCCAGGTCGCAGGTGCTGCGCCCGACGCCCTCGGCGAGCTGCACGACGCCCTGCTCACCGATCCCGTCCTCGTCTCGGTGAGGGCGGGAGCGGTGATCGAGCGTCCCGTCGTGATCGTGCACTGGACCGACGCAGACGGCTCCGTCACCGCCCCCCACCTCGTCATCCGAGCCGGGGAGAACAGCGAGCTGACGGTCTGCGACCACCAGGCGTCGGCCGATGTCGACGCCCTCGTGCTCCCCGTCGTCGAGCTCGACGTCGGCCAGGCGGCCCGTCTCCGCTACCAGAACGCGCAGACCCTCGGGCCCAGGGTGTGGCAGCTCGGCCGCCAGGCGAGCCGCATCGGGCGCGATGCCAACCTGCTCACGGCCATGGTCGCGCTCGGTGGCGACTACGCCCGGCTCTCGGTCGACTCGACCATGACCGGCAAGGGCGGTTCGGGCGACATGCTGGCGGTGTACTTCGGTGAGGGCAGCCAGCTGCTCGACTTCCGCACGACCCAGGACCACGTGGCGCCCCAGACCACCTCGAACCTGCTGTTCAAAGGCGCGGTGCAGGACACCTCACGGGCGGTCTACACCGGCCTCATCCACATCGGGAAGGAGGCGGCGGGCGTCAACGCCTTCCAGACGAACCGCAACGTGAAGCTCTCGGCCGGTGCATGGGCGGAGTCGGTCCCGAACCTCGAGATCGAGAACAACGACGTGCACTGCAGCCATGCCTCCGCCGTCGGCCCCGTCGACGAGGACCAGCGGTTCTACCTGGAGAGCCGGGGCGTCCCACCCCAGGCGGCGGAGCGCCTCGTCGTGCTCGGCTTCTTCGAGGAGGTCCTGGAGCGTTTGCCGGTGGCGGGCACCGCCGTCCCGCTGCGGGCCGAGATCGCCGCCAAGCTCGCCCGCCGCACCCTCGACGAGGCGGTGGCCCGGTGAGCGCCCACACCACGATCCGGCTCTGCGCCCTCGACGATCTCGACCGCGATGCGGCGCGGTACTTCGAGGTCGAGGGTCGCAAGCTCTGCGTCGTGCGCTTCGACGACGCCGTCTACGCCATCGGCGACACGTGCAGCCACGCCGAGGTGTCGCTCAGCGAGGGCGAGGTCGATCCCCTCACCCGCCACATCGAGTGCTGGAAGCACGGCAGCAGCTTCAGCCTCGAGACCGGTGAGCCCGACACGCTGCCAGCGACCAAGCCGGTCCCGACCTATGAGGTCGTCATCGACGGCGACGACGTGAAGGTGGTGCTCCCGAGATGACCGAGCTGAAGCTGGAGGGCCTGCGGGCCGGTGTCGGGGGCAAGGAGATCCTGCGCGGGGTCGACCTGGTCGTGCGCAGCGGTGAGGTGCATGCCGTCATGGGCCCGAACGGGTCTGGGAAGTCGACGTTGTCGCACGTGATCATGGGCCGCCCCGGCTACGAGGTGCTCGGCGGCACGGTCACCCTCGACGGGGCCGACGTGCTCGCCATGGCACCCCACGAGCGGGCGATCGCCGGGCTGTTCCTCGCCATGCAGTACCCGACCGAGGTGCCGGGCGTGTCGCTCGAGGCGATGCTCACCGAGGCGCTCGTCGGCGCCGGGCGGGTCTCGGCCGAGGGTGAGGTGCGCGAGCGGATGCTCGTCGAGGCCGAGCGGATCGGCTTCGACGAGCGGTTCCTCCAGCGGCCGCTGAACGTCGACCTCTCCGGTGGCGAGAAGAAGCGCAACGAGACGCTCCAGCTCGGCGTGCTCCAGCCACGGATCGCCATCCTCGACGAGATCGACTCCGGCCTCGATGTCGATGCGCTGCGTGACGTCAGCCGACGGGTGGAGGCGGAGACCCACGAGCGGGGTCTCGGCGTCCTCGCCATCACCCACTACCGCCGCCTGCTCACCGAGCTGCGGCCCGACGTGGTCCACGTCCTGATCAAGGGTCGCATCGCGGTGACCGGCGGACCCGAGCTCGCCGACGAGCTCGAGCGGACCGGCTACGCCGAGTTCCGCGACGCCGAGGCGGATGCGGACGAGGCGAGAGCGCGCTCGGTGCTCGACCCGCTGTCGGATCCGTTCTCGGACCCGCTCGCCGTCGCCGATGACCGCTGATCCGGTCCTCGACGACGAGGCCCTCGCCACGGCGCTCGCCGAGCTCCCGGCGTGGTCGATGCGCGACGGGAGCCTGCACCGCGAGCTCGTCTTCGCCGACTTCGCTGCTGCGTTCGCCTTCATGACCGAGCTGGCGGCGGTGGCTGAGCGCCTCGACCACCACCCCGACTGGTCGAACTCGTGGAACAAGGTGACGGTCGACGTCATCAGCCACGCCGCCGGCGGTGTCACCGCCCGGTGCGTGGAGCTGGCGAAGGCCGCAGAGCAGCTCGCCTCAGCGGGCTGACGCGACCTCGTCGAGGGCCTGGGTGAGGGTGTTCCACGAGAGCGTGGCGCACTTGATGCGGACGGGGAACTTGACCACGCCCTGCAACGCCTCGAGGTCGCCGAGCTTGACCTCGGGATCGGGGGTGGGGGCATCGGTCCCGCTGCCGTCACCGCCGAGCTTGGTCTCGTGGATGCTCATGAGCGCCTTGAAGGCACGAGTGAGCGCTCGCGCCTCGTCGAGGGTCTTGCCCTTGACCGCAGCGGACATCATCGACGCCGAGCTCTGGCTGATCGAGCAGCCCTGCCCGCCGATCTTGATCTCGGCGACCGTGTCGTCGGCTCCGACCGAGACGTAGACGACGATCTCGTCGCCGCAGAGGGGGTTGAAGCCCTCCGTCCGGTGGGCGGGCGGTGTCTCGAGCTCACCTCGGTTCCGAGGGTTGCGGTAGTGGTCGAGGATGATCTCGCGGTAGAGGTCTTCGAGGCCGGGCATCTGGTCTCCTAGAGGGCGAACATCTCGGCGGCGTCGTCGAGGGCCGCAGCCAGCGCGTCGACGTCGTCGGTGTCGTTGTACACGTAGAACGAGGCCCGAGCGGTCGCCCCGACGCCGAGGCGGCGCATGAGCGGCTTGGCGCAGTGGTGGCCCGCCCGGACGCACACCCCGGTCTCGTTGAGCACCTGGGAGATGTCGTGGGGGTGGATGCCCTTGAACGCGAACGAGAGGACGCCGCCCCGGCGCTCGACCGAGCGGGGGCCGTGCACGGTGAAGTCGTCGCCGAAGCGCTCGGTCAGGGTGTTGATGGCGTAGCCGGTGACCCGCTGCTCGTGGGCATGGATGGCGTCCATGCCGTAGCGCTCGAGCTCACCCACCGCCGCCGCGAGACCGATGGCCTCGGCGATGGGCGGGGTGCCGGCCTCGAACTTCCAGGGCAGCTCGTTGGCGGTGAAGCCATCGAGGCGGACGTCGCGGATCATGTCGCCGCCGCCCAGGAAGGGCGGCATCTCCTCGAGCAGCGCCTCTCGTCCCCACAGCACGCCGATGCCGGTGGGACCGAGCATCTTGTGGCCTGTGAAGGCGAAGAGGTCGGCGCCGAGGGTGGCCACGTCGGTCGCGATGTGGGGCACGTACTGGGCGCCGTCGACGGCCACGATGGCGCCTGCGGCGTGGGCGGCATCAGCCAGGTGGCGCACGGGGTTGAGCGTGCCGAGCACGTTGCTCATGGCGGTGAAGCTGAAGAGCTTGGCGCCGTCGAGCTTCGCGTCGAGGTCGGACAGGTCGAGCTCGCCGTCGTCGGTGACGCCGAGGTAGCGCAGCTCGATGCCCCGCTCCTCGGCCAGCATCAGCCACGGCACGAGGTTGGCGTGGTGCTCCATCTCGGTGAGCAGCACGGCGTCGCCGGCGCGCAGGTTGGCGCGCCCCCAGCTGTGGGCGATGAGGTTGAACGCCTCGGTGACGTTCTTGGTGAACAGCACCTCGCGGTCGCTCGACGCCCCGATGAAGCGGCCGATCGTCGATCGTGCGCCCTCGTACATCGCCGTTGCCCGCTCCGCCAGGTCGTACACGCCCCGGTGCACGTTGGCGTGGGTCGTCTCGTAGTACTCGGTCATCGCGTCGAGCACGGCGCGTGGCTTCTGGGACGAGGCTGCCGTGTCGAGGAACACGAGGCGCCGGTCGTGGCGCGCGTCGAAGATGGGGAAGTCGGCCCTGATCGCTGCGACGTCGAGGCCGCAGGTGGTCCGGGCGGTGGAGGGAGAGGCCTGGTCGGTCACCGCTGCTGCCATGCCTCGTACCCCTCGGACTCGAGCTTGCGGGCGAGGTCGGCCCCGCCGCTCTCGACGATCCGCCCGTCGATGAGGATGTGGACCACGTCGGGCTGCAGCTCGTCGAGGATGCGCTGGTAGTGGGTGATGAGGATCACACCCATCTCCGGCTGGGCCTTGCGCACCTCGCGTACGCCCCTGGCGACGACGCGGAGGGCGTCGATGTCGAGGCCGGAGTCGGTCTCGTCGAGGATGGCGAGCTCGGGCTCGAGGATGGCCATCTGGAGGATCTCGTTGCGCTTCTTCTCCCCGCCCGAGAAGCCCTCGTTGAGGTAGCGGTCGGCGAAGGACGGGTCCATCTCGAGGCGGCCCATCCAGTCCATGATCGCCAGGCGGGTCTCGAGCATCGAGAGGTCCTCGATCCCCTTGCGAGCGGCGAGCGCCTGTTGCAGGAACGAGCGCACCGGGACGCCAGCGATCTCCTGGGGGTACTGGAAGGCGAGGAACATGCCTGCCTTGGCCCGCACATCGGTGTCCCACCCCGTGACGTCCTCGCCCTTGAAGCGGATGCTCCCGGCGGTGACCTCGTAGTCGCTGTTGCCCATGAGGGCGTTGGCGAGGGTGGACTTGCCCGACCCGTTCGGACCCATCAGCGCATGGACCTCGCCAGGCTGGACGACGAGGCGGACGCCATTCAGGATCGGTGCCGCCGTCCCGGTGCCGTCGTCGACCGAGACGTGCAGGTCGTCGATCTCGAAGAGGGGGTCGGCCATGGGGCCGAGTCTAGCGCTGGGCCGTGATTCCCCCTATGCCCGTAGGAGAAATCGATCTCGCACCGGTCGGTGCCGCCTCGCACCCCCAGACAGACGGGTCTCTGTATGGTGCTCACCGTGGTGGCGTCGTCACGAGGTGCGCTCGGGGGAGGCGTCGTGCTCGTCGCCGCCCTGTTCGTCGCCGGGTGCACCTCGCAGGGCCCGCAACCGCTCGCCGGCGAGCTGATCGATGCAGGCAGCATCGGGGCAGCCGGGTCGAATGCACCGAAGGGTGGCGCCGAGGTCGAGTCCTCGCTGGCTGCAGCGGCGCCCGTCCTGCTCACCGGGACCGAGGAGGTCCCCGGCCCGGGGCACCCGGAGGCGAGCGGCTCGGTGGTGATCGAGCTCGTGTCGGAGCGCAACGAGGTCTGCGTCGACCTCGACGTCACCGGCCTCGACTCCCCCACGGCGGTGCACCTGCACGAGTCCCCAGCGGGGGGTGCCGGCGACGTGGTGCTCGCCCTGCCCGCCCCCGATGGTGGCGATGGGAGCGTGTCTGCGTGCGTGAGCGCGCCGGCTGCGCTCCTCGAGCGGCTGCGGAGCACCCCCATGCGGTTCTACGTGAACGTCCACTCCGACGCGCACCCTGATGGGGCCATCAGGGGCCAGCTCCGCTGAGGTCGATCGCAGCGGCGAGGCGGCGCTGGCACCCATCGGTCGCAGATCGCTCGACCTAGGCTCGCCCGTCATGACGACGATCGAGCGCCCTGACGACACCGACGTCGCCGAGGTGACGTGGGACCTCAGCCACCTCCTCGACGGTGGGGACGAGGCAGCCGTGGCCGACCTCCTCGACGATGCGGACCGGCGTGCGACGGCGCTCAGCGCTGAGCGGGGCCGCATCAGCGGGTACGGCGCCGACGAGCTCGTGCGGTTCATGACCGGCATGGCCGAGCTGCACGATGCGCTCGGCCGGGCGGGTGCCTACGCCTCGCTCCGCTTCGCCACCGACATGACCGACTCGGCGCGCAGCGCGCTGCTGCAGCGCGTGCAGGAGCGGGCCACGGCGATCCACACCCGGCTGCTGTTCTTCGACCTCGAGTGGGCCGCCCTCGACGACGCCGCCGTGGCAGACCTGCTCGCCGACGAGCGCCTCGACGTCTGCCGCCACCACCTCGAGTCCGAGCGCCGCTACCGCCAGCACCTGTTGAGCGAGCCCGAGGAGCGGATCCTCACCGAGAAGGCAGCGACCGGTCGCTCGGCGTGGAGCCGGCTGTTCAGCGAGCTCACCTCGACGCTGCAGGTGGTGCTCGACGGGGAGCCGGCGACGCTCGAGGCCGGTCTGTCACGGCTCCAGTCCCACGACCCCGTCGTGCGACGGGAGGCGGCCGCGGCGGTCACCGCGAGCCTCGCGCCGGGGCTGTCGACACGAGCGTTCGTCTTCAACACCCTGCTCCACGACAAGGCCGTCGACGACCGGCTCCGTGGCTACCCGTCGTGGCTCTCGAGTCGCAACCTCTCCAACGAGGCGAGCGACGAGTCGGTGCAGGCGCTCGTGGAGGCGGTGCGGTCGCGCTTCGACATCCCGCACCGCTGGTACGCGCTGAAGGCCCAGGTCCTCGGCGTGGAGCGCATCGCCGACTACGACCGCTCGGCCAGCCTGGCGACGAGCGACGTGCGGATCAGCTGGGGCGAGGCGCGCGACATCGTGCTCGACAGCTACGGCTCGTTCTCCCCGGAGATGGCGGACACGGCGCGCCGGTTCTTCGACGAGCGGTGGATCGACGCGCCGGACCGACCGGGCAAGCGTCCCGGGGCGTTCTGCTCGTACACCGTGCCGTCGGTGCACCCCTACGTGTTCCTGAACTGGACCGGGCGGAGCCGCGACGTGCTCACCCTCGCCCACGAGCTCGGTCACGGTCTGCACGCCTACCTCGCCCGGGAGCAGGGCGTGTTCCACCAGGGCACGCCCCTCACGGTGGCCGAGACGGCATCGGTGTTCGGCGAGACCGTGGTGTTCAACCGCCTGCTCGACCAGACCACCGCACCGGCGGAGCGCCTGGCCCTGCTGGCCGAGAACATCGAGGGGGCGATCGCGACGGTGTTCCGCCAGACGGCGATGAACCGCTTCGAGGACCTCGTCCACACCGCCCGCCGGGGCGAAGGCGAGCTGTCGGTCGAGCGCTTCGGTGACCTGTGGGTGGAGAGCCAGGCCGAGGTGCTCGGTGATGCCGTCGAGATCACCGAGGGCTACCGCAGCTGGTGGAGCTACATCCCGCACTTCATCGGGACCCCGGGCTACGTCTACGCGTACGCCTACGGCCAGCTCCTCGCCCTGTCGGTGTACCGCCAGTACGAGGTCCAGGGGAGCGACTTCGTGTCCCGGTACCTGCACCTGCTGTCCGCTGGCGGTTCGATGGCGCCCGAGGACCTCGGTCGCATCGTCGGCTGTGACCTCGCCGACCCCGGCTTCTGGGACGGCGGGCTCGCCCTCGTCGAGGCCCAGCTGGAGGCGGCCGAAGAGGCCGCCGCAGCCCGGTGACGCCGGATCCTGCGACTGACCCTCCCGTTCTTCGTCGCGGAGGTCATCCTGACGACGCGCGCGACAAACAATGGCGGGGGCGCGCGCCGTGGGGGCCGATCACCGCGGTCATCGTGCACCGTGACCGGGCCGAGCCGTGCGTGGGGACCGGGCGGGCACTGCTGGCCGAGGGGGTCGACCGCCTGGTGGTGGTCGACAACGGGTCGCCCGCAGCGGCACTCGAGACCGTGCGAGCCGGGCTCCCCGAGGCCGAGATCGTGGCCCTCGGGCACAACGCCGGCTTCGGGCCTGGCGCGAACGCCGGGCTGGCCCGGTGGCTGGCCGAGGACCCCTCGGTGGCGGGGGAGTGGGTCCTCGTGTGCCCGCACGACGCCCAGCCCGACCCGGGTTGCGTGGCCACCCTCCTGACCGCTGCGTCGGCGCGCGACCGAGCGGGGCTGGCGTCGGCCGAGTACGGGGATGACCACGTCCGCCTCGCCCGGCCGGTGATCGACCGCTACCTCGGCGGGATCCTCGGACCGACCGACCGTCGTCCCGGCTGGGAGGACGCGGACCACCCGCACGGCACCCTGCTCCTGGCGAGCAGGGCGTGCCTTGACGACATCGGGCTGTTCGACGAGCGCTACTTCGCCTACTGCGAGGAAGCCGATCTGGGTCTGCGGGCGACAGCGGCGGGCTGGGAGGTCGGCATCGTGTGGGGTGCCGTCGTGCGCAACCCGGCGATGTCGAGCGAGCGGGGCGTGCCGGAGTACCTCATGCTCCGCAACAGCCTCCAGCTCGTGCACCGCAACTTCGGTGCCTACCGGGCTGGGATCCGCTTCCTCATGGCCATCTGGACCACGGGCGCAGGGGTGCTCTCGCCGACGTGGCGACCGCTGTTCTGGCACCTCGGCGGACGCCTGCTGGCGATGCGTGACTTCCTCCTCGGACGCGTGGGGCCACCCCCTGCCGCCCTGCAGCGAACATGACGGTTCTGTTGCGATCACGTTGAGATCAGGTCTCGACACGGGCCCTGGTTGGCGCGAGGGTGGGTGGGACGCAGGCGTTTCCAGCGCAGAGGAGGTCCACATGCGCAACGGTGAGAAGGTCGAGGTGTTCTGTCGCTTCACCGACTCGTGGGCGGCAGGCTTCGTCATCCACGAGGTCGTCGAGGACGGCTTCCGGCTTCGCCGCTCGTCGGACGGCTCACTGCTGCCCGGCCTCACCGGGCTCGACGACCTCCGTCCGCTCGGCCCGGCGTAGCTCGCCGTTCGCCGCGGCCATCCGAGCGGTGTCAGCCGTGCGCGAGCAGATCCTGCTTCCAGGTGCGGAAGCGGGTGTGGCGCTCCCCGCTCGGGCCCGTGCCGTCGCCGCTCCCGTCGGGGAAGATGCGGAAGGTGTGCGTCACCGCGAGGTCGGTGGCGAGCACGGCGAGGTAGCGGGCGTCGGCCTTGGACGCCGGTCCTGCCCGCCAGAGCAGCCAGGGTCCGATGCGGCGCTTGTAGGTCGTCGTCGGATCCCCGATGTCATGGCCCAGGTGCAGCGCCTCCGTCGGCGCCTCGACCCAGGCGGTGACGGGGATGTTCCGGTCCCGGGTCGGGGTGAGCGGGAGGTCCTCGGTGTGGACCGGTGTGTCGTCGATCGGGCGCAGGTGGGCGGGGAGCGGGGCGTCGGTCACGGGGACCACTCGGTGACGAGGCCGGTCAGGTCGGGCGTGCGAGGTCGCTTGGCGATCGTGGCGTCGTCAGGGACGGTGCCGAGGTAGAGGAAGCCGGCGATCGCGTCCTCGCGTCGCAGGCCGAGCGCCGCCTTGACCACGTCGTCGTAGACGGGCTCGCCCGTGCGCCACATCGACCCGTAGCCGAGGGCGGTGGCGGCGAGCAGGACGTTCTGGCACGCCGCAGCGACAGCCTGCTGCTGCTCGAGCCAGGGGATCTTGTCGCTGGGCTGGTGCACCGCGGACACGACGACGACGAGCGGTGCCCGGCCGAGCTTCGTGCGCTCCTTCTCGGCTTTGGCCGGAACGGCCTCCGCGCCCGTCGCCGTGCACCGGGCCTGGTAGGCGGCTTCGAGCACTGCGCCGAACGCGCGCAGGCCGTCGCCGCGCAGCACGTGGAACCGGAACGGCCGGAGCTCACCGTGGTCGGGCGCCAGCGCCCCAGCACCGAGGATGGCGTCGAGGTCTTCGCCTTCTGGCCCAGGTGCCACGAGCCGCCCGACCGATCGTCGGGCAGCGATGGCATCGAGGGCATCCACGCCCGCAGGCTACGAGCCGGGTGCCTTCGCCAGGTCACCGCCCGGTGTTCGAGTGGCCCCGCCACGGTGATGAGGTCCGCGGCGCTGTCACACCCCGGCACAAGGGTGGGCTGCATGGGGAAGCAGAACCGGCAGCGACGTGCGGAGAAGCAACGGCAGCGACGGCGCTCGGTTGCGCCGCAGGCGAGACAGCAGACGCTGGAGCCACCCTCGGGCGAGACGTTCGTCCCCGGACGGAACGACGAGGGCACATCGTCCTCATCGCAGCGGCCGGCGCCGTCTGCGCTCACCGCGCCGGAGGTGGCCGAGCTCGTCCGCCTTGCATCGAGCGCCCGCTCCCCGCTCGAGCACACTCAGCGGGCCGGCATCGTCGATGTGCTGGCCGCACAGGCCGACCACCCGGACGGCCGGACCATTGTCGACAGGGGCATCGCGAGCGCCACGGCGACGCTGCTCGCAGGCTTGTGGGAAGACGGATGGCAGCCGGTCGACCTCGCGCGCATCGTGGCCCAGCGGTCCTCCGTCGACCACCGGGCTCGGCTGATCGACGCTGTCGCCGGTCAGTCCGTCGACCTCGCGCTCGCCCACGCCCCGGACGGCTGGCGCTCGCAGCTCGACGAGCTCGGCGCCCACCTGTGGTGGGACAGGCGCCGCCCGCTCATCGAGCAGGTGGCCGAGCGCAGGCGGCTGACCCTTCGTCGCGTCGTCGAGGTGACGATCGACGTCCTGGCCGTTCTGATCTCCCTCCCCACCCAGCCTCGGCTGTGCCCGCCACCGAGCGCATGGAACGCTGCGACGGCGCAACGCCCGCGTGCCGGCGGCCTCGACGCCAAGGTGCTCGCCAAGGTCCGGGCCCTGTTGGCCAAGGCCGAGTCGACGGAGTTCCCCGAAGAGGCAGAGGCACTGAGCACCAAGGCGCAAGAGCTCATCACCCGCCACGCCATCGACCAAGCGCTCCTGGTGGCAGGCGACCCGGCTGACGGCGCTCCGCCCGTGGGCCGGCGCGTCCCGGTCGAGGACCCGTATGCAACCGGCAAGGCGCAGCTGCTGAGCGCCATCGCCAGGGCGAACCGTTGCCGGATGGTCTGGGACAAGTCGTACGGCTTCGGCACCGTGTTCGGCTACGCCGGCGACCTCGACGCCGTCGAGCTGCTCCACGCCTCGCTCCTCGTCCAGGCCACATCGGCCATGGCGGCTGCAGGTTCCCAGGTCGATGCCCGGGGGGTGTCGCGCACCCGGTCGTTCCGCTCGAGCTTCCTCACCGCCTTCGCCCACCGCATCGGCGAGCGCCTCCGAGCGACGACCGAGACCAACATCGCCGCCGCCGACGAAGCGCTCGGTGACGGGCGCCTGCTCCCGGTCCTCGCCGCCCGAGAGGACGCCGTGGAGGCAGCGGTGGCCGAGGTGTTCCCGGGTTTGGTCGCGCACCGCACCTCGGTCGGCAACCGGGCCGGCTGGATCGCCGGTCGGGTCGCCGCCGATCGTGCCGAGCTCGCCGTCGGTCCTCCGCTCGCCGGCGAGCGCCGCCTCAGCGCCTGACGCCGGTCTGGCAACCTCGACCCGTGACCGGCAGCGCAGCAGCGAGGTGGGCGACGCTCGACGAGGCCCAGCAGGCGGCGCTCGAGCTCGGGTGGGAGGCGTTCCGGACCGGCAACATCGGGGTCGGAGCGATCATCACCGATCCCGGCGGCCGGATCGTTGGCCGAGGGCGCAACCGGCTGGCCGACACGAGCGCCCCGCCCGGCCAGGTCTTCGGCACGAGCCTCGCCCACGCAGAGATCAACGCACTGGCGAACCTGCCCTTCGCGGACCGGCTGCGCGCTGGCGGCGAGCTCGAGGTCCTCGCAGGCCAGACCGTCGAGGGCGCGCTCGCGCACCTCTGGCCGGCACTGGGTGAGGTGCGAGGCGCGATGGTTCGCTGACCCTGGCCTGCGGCAGCGGGGCGACGCGTCCCGTCCCGTTCTCTGTCGCTTGGGTCCTGCTGGGCGGGACCGGGGCGACAGAGAACGGCTCGGTCGGGTGGATGGCTGCCTACGCGCCCCGGGTCTCGACAGGGCGGCGGCGGCGCCAGGCCTGGGCGAGGGACGGGGGCTGCCAGCCGGCGTCGTCGACGTGGACGTTGGTGCCCGGCGGGACGATCTCGTCGATCTTGTCGAGGGTGGCGTCGTCGAGCACCACGTCGGCGCCGGCGAGGATGTCGGTGAGCTGGTCCATCGTCCGAGGCCCGATGATGGCAGCGCTGACCGCGGGGTGGCTCACGACGAAGGCCATGGCCAGGTGGGTGAGCGAGGTGCCGGCGTCGTCGGCGACGGCGACCAGCTCCTCGACGAGGTCGAGCTTCTTGGCGTTGCCGGGGAGCGACGGGTCGAAGCGCTGGGGCATGCGAGCGGCCCGGCCCTGCGACAGGTCGATCTCGGTGCCCTTGCGGTACTTGCCGGTCAGCCAGCCGCCGCCGAGGGGGCTCCAGGGGATGACGCCCATGCCGTAGCGCTCGCAGGTGGGGAGCACGGCACGCTCGATGCCACGGGCGAAGATCGAGTACGGGGGCTGCTCGCACACGAAGCGCTCCCGGCCCCGCTTCTCCGCCACCCACTGTGCCTCGACGATGGCCTCGGCCGGGAACGTCGAGGAGCCGATGGCCCGGACCTTGCCCTGGTGGATGAGGTCGGAGAGCGCACCGAGCGTCTCGTCGATGTCGGTGGCGGGATCGGGCCGGTGCACCTGGTAGAGGTCGATCCAGTCGGTCTGGAGCCGGCGCAGGCTGTGCTCGACCTCTTGGAAGATCCAGCGGCGGGAGTTGCCCCGGGCGTTGGGGTCCTCGCCCATCTGGCCGTGGAACTTGGTGGCGAGCACCACGTTGTCGCGCCGGCCCTTCAGGGCCTTGGCCACGATCTCCTCGGACTCGCCCTGCGCGTAGACGTCAGCGGTGTCGATGAAGTTGATGCCGCCGTCGAGTGCGGCGTGGATCACCCGCACGGACTCGTCGTGGTCCCGCTCACCCCACGCCCCGAACATCATCGCCCCGAGGCAGTAGGGGCTCACCTTGATGCCGGTCTGACCGAGGGTTCGCATGCGCATGGCCGCACCCTACCGAGCGGCGTCGGAGACCTACCCCGGTCTGTTCCATGATGCAGGCCACTGAAGTACGTGCACTGATCGAGCGAGCGTCGGCGAGCGCCGGCGCCCAGAGGAGGAGACATGGCAGGCGTCTGCGACGGCCGCATCGTGATCGTGACGGGTTCGGGCCGGGGGATCGGTCGTGCCCACGCGCTGACCTTCGCCCAGGAGGGCGCCAAGGTGGTCGTCAACGACCTCGGCGCGGAGGTGGACGGGACCGGTGGTTCGACGGGTCCCGCGGGGGAGGTCGTCGAGGAGATCCGAGCCATGGGCGGCGAGGCCGTCGCCAACGGCGACGACATCAGCACGACCGAGGGCGCGAACAACCTCGTGAAGACCGCCGTCGACGCGTTCGGTGGCCTCGACGTGGTGGTGAACAACGCCGGCATCCTGCGGGACCGCATGCTCGTCAACATGAGCGACGAGGAGTGGGACTCGGTCATCGCCGTGCACCTGCGGGGCACCTTCGCCCCGTCTCGCGCCGCCGCCCAGTACTGGCGGGAGCAGAGCAAGGCAGGCAAGGAGGTCGACGCCCGCATCATCAACACGAGCTCGCCCTCGGGGCTGTACGGCAACGTCGGTCAGGCCAACTACGGCGCAGCCAAGGCTGGCATCGCCAGCTTCAGCGTCATCGCTGCGCTCGAGCTCGGTCGCTACGGCGTCACCGTGAACGCCATCGCTCCGGTCGCGCTCACCCGCATGACCGAGAACCTCGGGATGGGTGCCCGCGCCGCCGAGCGGCCCGAGGATGCGTTCGACGACACCGCACCGGAGAACATCTCCCCGCTCGTGGTGTGGCTCGGCAGCGCCGAGAGCAGTGGGATCACCGGCCGGGTGTTCAACGTCGCCGGTGGGCGCATCAGCGTGGCCGAGGGCTGGGCCGCTGGCCCCGGCGCCGACAAGGGCTCCCGCTGGGAGCCGTCCGAGCTCGGCTCGGTCGTCCCCGAGCTCGTCGCCGAAGCTGCCCCCAACGCTGGCATGGGCGGCCAGCGCCCCAAGGCGTAGCCGTAGCTCGTCCCACCCGCCGCTTCTGTCGGTGCGCTGTCCTGGGGGCCGGGACGTGCCACCGAC
>JBBSLC010000074.1:0-14599 GCA_038255685.1 Acidimicrobiales bacterium
CGAGATGCACTACGACCTGCCGGCGGGGGGCAAGCGGCTGCTCCAGCGAGCCGACGGCTACCTCCACACGTTCGTGGCCGGAGCCGAGACCTACACCAGCGGCGAGGCCACCGGCGCGCTCCCCGGTCGCCTCGTGCGCGGAGCCCAGGCCGCGCCTGCATGACCACCGACGACGCACCCGACCCGAGGAGCTCACCATGACCACGACCGAGCAAGCGCTTCCGACTGCTGACACCGTCGAACCGCTCGAGACCTCTGCCGAGTGGAATGGTGGCGACGTCGCCGATCCCACCGGGTACACGTGGCAGCTCGACGACGCCGAGGTCGCCGAGCTCGAGGCGGCCGTGGCCACTGCTCGGGGCCGGACCGACGAGCTGCTCGAGATCACCGTCGAGGACTTCCCGCTCCCGACCATGGCCACGAAGCTGGCGACGATCGAGCGCGAGCTCATCGACGGACGGGGCTTCACCCTCATCCGGGGCGTGCCCGTCGACCGCCTCGGGCGTGACGACGCCGAGCGCGCCTACTGGGGCATCGGTCTCCACCTCGGCACCCCGTGGCCCCAGAACGCCAGGGGTCACCTGCTCGGTGACGTCACCGACCAGGGCAAGCCCGCCGACGACCCCACCAGCCGGGGCAACGAGATCGGCGGGATCGCCTTCCCCTACCACTCCGACGGCTCAGACCTGGTCGGGCTCTTCTGCCTCAACGCGGGGGTCGAGGGCGGCACCAGCACCGTGGCCAACGCAGTGGCGATCCACAACGAGCTCGTCCGAACCGACCCCGAGCTGGCCGCAGCCCTGTACGAGCCGATGGCGTACGACTTCCGCGGCGAGCAGGCACCGGGCAAGAAGGGCTGGTACCTCCAGCCGGTCTTCACCCGCCAGGGCGATCGGCTCTTCGTGCGCTACATCCGGCCCTACATCAGCGCCGCCCGCCGCCATGAGGATGCACCGCAGCCGTCGGCGCTGGCCGAGGCGGCGATGGACCGGGTCGACGCCATGTGCGCCGACCCCGAGTTCCACGTCTTCATGGACCTGGAGCCAGGCGACATGCAGTTCGTGAACAACTACCACGTGCTCCACGCCCGCACGGCGTACCGAGACGACCGGACCACCGGCCAGATCCGCCATCTCAAGCGCCTCTGGCTGGAGACGTCGGTGCTCGCCGAAGCCGACAAGCCCGAGGCGTTCCGCCTCGACCGTTCGCCTGACAGCTGGGCTGCCCGCAGCGGCCGCACCATGAGCCGCTTGGGCTGAGTCGGCTCGGGCGGCCGGTCGCGGTCGCTCCGCCAGCGAGCACACTCGATCCGTGACCCCACCTGACCCCAGCGCTGCGGACCAGCGCGCCACGAACCCGGTCGTCGAGGCCGGCGGTCCCGCAGGTCGGGGCGCAGGGGCGGTGCCACCTCGCGGCCTCCGCCATGCCCTGCGGGCGTTCAAGCACCGGGACTTCGCCATCTTCTGGACCGGCGCGCTGGCGTCCAACACCGGCTCGTGGGTGCAGAACCTCACCGTCCCCTACGTGCTCTACCAGCTGACGGAGAGCGCGTTCTGGGTGGGCCTCGCGACCTTCACCCAGTTCATCCCGGTGATGCTGCTCGGTCCGCTGGCCGGGTCGATCGCCGATCGCTTCGACCGGCGCAAGGTGCTGTTCACGACCCAGTCGCTGATGGCGCTGGCGGCGATCGCCCTCTGGGGGGCGTGGGTCGGCGGCGTGCGGAGCCCGCTCGCGATCCTCGCCCTGGTCGCCCTCAGCGGGGTCCTGGCCGGGATCAACATCCCGAGCTGGCAGTCCTTCGTCAACGATCTCGTGCCACGGGAGGACCTGCTCTCGGCGGTGACGCTGAACTCGCTGCAGTTCAACGCAGCGCGAGCACTCGGGCCGGGCATCGCCGGCATCATGCTCGCCACGCTCGGACCGAGCTGGGCGTTCTTCCTCAACGCCGTCTCGTTCGTGTTCGTGCTCGTCGCGCTGCGCCTGGTGCGCAACCGCCAGGCTGCCCGCACGAGCGCGCTCACCGGCGGCTTCCTCCGCCAGTTCCGCCGGGCGATGCGCTACACCCGAGGCCAGCCCGGGATCCTGGTCGGCATCGTCGTCGCCGTGCTGGTGGCCTCGCTCGGGAACCCCGTCTTCCAGTTCACGGTGGTGTTCGCCGCCGAGGTGTTCCGGGTCGGGCCGCTCGGGCTCAGCCTGCTCAACGTCGCCCTCGGCCTCGGCGCCGTGCTGGCGGCACCGATCGTCAGCGGGTGGGACAGCGTGCTCAGCCGTGCGGTGCTGACCCGCTGGGCGCTGCTCGCCTACGCCGTCGCCCTCGTGGGCTTCGCCGTGGCGCCCACCTACCTCGTCGGCCTCATCGCCCTGGTCTTCGTCGGAGGAGGCTTCCTCGCCGTGATCTCGGCCACGAACACCTCGGTGCAGGTCATCGTGGCCGACCACATGCGGGGCCGGGTGATGGCGCTGCGGATCATGGCGTTCACCGGCGCCTACCCGATCGGTGCCCTCATCCAGGGCGCGCTCTCCGACGTCGTCGGTCCCCGGGTGACCGTCGCCGGGTCGGGGGTGCTGCTCCTCGCCGCTGCGGTCTGGCTCGGCGCCCACCCCTCCCTGCTCGCCAGCCTGGACGACCCCCACGACGAGGTCGTCGGCGCCGACGGGGCCTGAGGCCTCCACGTGACGGCGGACGGGGCAGACGGTGGGTCCGACGACGACGGGCGCTGGCTCGTCATCGGCGGGCGCCGTTGGCGCCGCAGCGACCCTGCGATCCCCGAGCCGCTGCGCGCCGAGCTCGTCGCGGAGCTGATGTCGGCGCGGCGAGCGGTGCGCGCGGCAGCGGGTGACGAGCTCGGCGTCGCGTCGGCGCGGCGCCGGGTCCAAGATGCAAAGGTCGCCCTGGGCGAGCGGGGCGCACCCTGGTGGGACCGGCCCGATGACGCCGCCCGGCGGGAGCGGACGGTGGCTGCTGCCCGGACACTGCTCCGCCATCGGGCGCCGGAGGCGACGATCTGCCCGTCCGACGTGGCGCGGGTGGTCGCCTCGCCGAGCTGGCGGGGTGCCATGGCGGCGGTGCGGGCCGTAGCGATCGAGCTGGCCGAGGCCGACGAGCTCGTCGTGCGCCAGCGCGGGGTGGTCGTCGACCTGGCCGAGGTCCGAGGGCCGATCCGCCTCGGTCGCGGGCCGGGGTTCCCCGCCCCGCCTGGCTGAGGCGACGAGGCGATCGACGCACGATCCCCGTTCTGTCGTCGGCACGCCGGGACCGATGTCCGGGGGATCGTGCCGGAGACACGGTGGCGCCGCTGTCTCGAGCCGACCATCGACCGCTCCACCTCATCTGCGGCACGTCTGGCCCGGGTTGCGGGCCGATCGTGCCGGAGTCGTGGCGGAACGGCTCGGTCTCAGACCGCGCCGGCCGACGCTCCCTCGGGCGTGAGGGTGAAGCCGGGGTAGCCGTCAGCGGCGATCTGGGCGCAGTGCTCGGCATAGGGAGGGAAGCCGGGGAGCGGCATGAAGACCCGGGGCTTGCCAGGGATGTTGGCGCCCAGGTACCACGAGTTGCACGTCGGGAACAGCGTGAGGTCGGCGATGGCGTTGACGTGGGCGACCCACCGCTCGGTTGCATCGACCGTGGCCTCGATCGTCGAGACCCCGTTGACCTGCAGGTGCTCCAGGCAGTCCGTGATCCAGTCGACGTGCTGCTCGATCGACACGACCATGTTCGTGAGCACCGACGGGCTGCCCGGGCCGCTGATGGTGAAGAGGTTGGGGAAGCCGGGCACGCCGAGGCCGAGGAACGTCTTGGGCCCGTGGTCCCACGCCTCGGAGAGCGTCAAGCCGTCACGACCCCGCAGGTCGATGCGCAGCAGCGTGCCGGTCATCGCGTCGAAGCCGGTGGCGAAGATGATGCAGTCGAGCTCGACGTCCTCGTCGGCAGTGCGCAGACCCCGGGCCGTGATCTCGGCGATGGGCGACGACCGGATGTCGACGAGGCGGACGTCCGGTCGGTTGAACGTCTCGAAGTAGCCCGAGTCGAGGCACAGCCGCTTGCACCCGATCACCTGGTCGGGGGTGAGGAGGGCGGCGACCTCGGGATCCTCGACGACCGAGGCGATCTTGCGACGTACGAACTCGGCGGGGACCTCGTTCGATGCAGGGTCGAGCATCGTGTCGGTGAACGCGCCGAGGAAGCCGAAGCCGCCGCGCTCCCAGCGCTCCTCGAGGCGGCGCTCGCGCTCGTCGGGATCGACCTGCGGCACGGTCTCCGTGGCAGGTTCGCCCCGCCCGCCGAAGCCGGCGGACATCTGGCGGTTCCGCTCCCGCAGCGTGCGGTAGTCGGCCTTGACCGCCGCCATCTCGTCTGCGTCGAGCGGACCGTTGCGGGCGGGCACGGCGTAGTTGGCCGTGCGCTGGAAGACCGTCAGGTGCGCAGCCTGCTCGGCGATGATCGGGATGGCCTGGATGCCCGACGACCCGTTCCCGATGATGCCCACGCGCTTGCCGGCGAGGTCGACGCCCTCGTGGGGCCACCGACCGGTGTGGTACGTCTCCCCCTCGAAGCGGTCGATGCCCTCGATGTCGGGGACGTTGGCCGACGAGAGGCAGCCCGTCGCCATGACGAGGAACCTGGCGGCGACCGCACCGCCGCCGTCGGTCGTGACCAGCCAGCGGTCAGCGGTCTCGTCCCACGTCCCCGCCGTGACCCTGGTGTCGAACGTGATGTCGCGCCGGAGGTCGAACCGGTCGGCGACGTGGTCGAGGTAGCGGAGGATCTCGGGTTGGCCGGCGTAGCGCTCGGTCCACACCCACTCCTGCTCGAGGTCCTCGTCGAAGGAGTAGGAGTACTCGACGCTCTCGACGTCGCAGCGGGCACCCGGGTAGCGGTTCCAGTACCACGTGCCACCGACGCCACCGCCGGCCTCGAAGACCCGGGCGGAGAGCCCTGCGCCTCGGAGCCGGTGCAGCATGTGCAGCCCGGCGAAGCCGGCGCCGACCACGACGACGTCGAGCTCCTCGACCGCGCGCGCCCCGTTGACAGCCTCGTCGTTCGAACCCACAGCACCCCCCGATGTCCGGTCGCACCGTAACCCTTGGCGTCGGGATCAGAAATCGGACAGCGGCGTGGTCCGAGCCACGGCATGCTGGCGTCATGGCTGAAGGGGGATGGCGCACCCGCGCGCTCGTGCGCACGCTCCCGTACCTGAAGCCGTACCGGCGCCACCTGGCGGTGATCGTCACGTCGTCGATCGTCTCGACCGCTGCGTACGTGAGCGTCCCTCTCATCGTGAAGGTGGTGATCGACGGTCCGCTGCAGGAGGGCGACCGGGCGGGGATCCTCCGGTGGTCGCTCGTCGTCGGCGCGCTGGCGCTGCTCGAGCTCGTGCTCGCCTTCGTCCGCCGGACGCTGATCGCGATCGTGGCGACCAGCCTCGAGACCGGGCTGCGGGACGACCTCTACGCCAAGCTCCAGTCGCTCGATGTCGGCTTCCACGACCGCTGGCAGTCCGGTCAGCTGCTGTCCCGGGCGATGACCGACCTCGCCATCATCCGCCGCTTCGTCGCGTTCGGGGCGATCTTTTTCGTGCTGATCAGCGTGCAGATCGTCGTGATCTTCGGCGTGCTGCTCACGCTGCACGTGCCCCTCGCCCTGCTGACGTTCGCAGCGGCCGTGCCCGTGGTCGTCCTGTGCCGTCGCTTCGAGCGCGACTACCACGCCGTCGTCCGCCGGATCCAGGACCAGACGGGTGACCTGACGACCTCCATCGAGGAGGGGGCGAAGGGCATCAGGGTGCTCAAGGCCTTCGGCCGCTGGCGCGAGGCGCACGCCGCCTATGCGGCACGCTGCCAGCAGATCCACGACAGCCAGCTCGAACGGATCCAGCTGCACACCAAGTTCGTGTGGCTGCTCGGCATCGTGCCCAACCTCACCCTCACCCTCGTGCTGCTCGCCGGCGTGCTCGCCGTCGGTTCGGGTGGCCTCACCCTCGGCGGCCTCGTCGCCTTCGTGTCCTACGTGCTCCTGCTCGTCTTCCCGCTGGAGCTGCTGGCGTGGATCATGGCCCTCGCCGGCGAGGCCGAGAGCGCAGCGGTGCGCGTCTACGAGGTGTTCGACACCGAACCTGCGGTTGCCGACCGGCCCGGCGCCACGGCCATCGAGTCGGTCCGAGGGGCGGTGCGCTTCGAGGACGTCGGCTTCCGCTACCCCGAGAGCGAGCGCATGGCGCTGTCGGGGATCGACCTCGACGTGGCCCCTGGCGAGACGATCGCCGTCGTCGGGGCGACCGGCTGCGGCAAGACCACCCTCGTCACCCTGCTCACCAGGCTGCACGACCCCACCGAGGGGCGCATCACCCTCGACGGCCACGACCTCACCGACCTGAGCGTGCGCAGCCTCCGCCGCCACGTCGGCTTCGCCTTCGAGGAGCCCACCCTGTTCTCGGCGTCGGTCAGGGAGAACCTGCTCATGGGCTACCCCGGCGCCACCGAGGAGGAGGTGCTCCAGGCGATCGACATCTCCCAGGCCGGGTTCGCCCTCGACCTGCCGTGGGGCCTCGACACCAGGATCGGCGAGCAGGGTCTGTCGCTCTCGGGTGGCCAGCGCCAGCGCCTGGCCCTCGCCCGGGCCATCATCGGCCGTCCCGCCGTGCTCGTGCTCGACGACCCGCTCTCCGCGCTCGACGTGCACACCGAGGCGCTCGTCCAGGACCAGCTGCGCCCGCTGCTCGCCACGAGCACGGTCTTCCTCGTCGTGCACCGACCCTCGACGGTGGCGCTCGCGGACCGGGCCATCCTGCTCGAAGGTGGTCGCCTCGTCGCCGTCGGGACCCACCACGAGCTGTTGGCGAGCGAGCCCCGCTACCGCGCCGTGCTGAGCGAGGCGGCCGAGTCGTTCGACGACGAGTCGTTCGATGAAGGTTCCCTCGAGGACGAGGAGTTTGCGTCGTGAGCGAGCGCAGCCCCCGTTCTGGGTGCAGATCGCCGCTCCTGGCGCGCCCTGCTGCACCCGGAACGCAGACGGCGCCAGGCGCACGGTGCTGCACCCGGGACCGAGGGCGCATGACTGACCAGGAGCGGCTGACATGAGCGCAGTGGAGCCCGACGAGGTGCACGAGGTCGACACCGACGCGCCGCTCGACCTGACCGGCGACGACCGGGTCGATGCGTGGCGGGGCATCAAGGTGGCCGACGTCGAGGAGGTCTCCGGTGGGCTGGCGGGCCTGCTGCGGAGCCAGAGCCGGGCGCTGCTCGGCGACCTCGTCCGGCCGCACCGGAGCGCGCTCGCGCTCTCGGCGCTGTTCATCGGGTTGAGCATCGTGAGCCAGCTCGCGGTGCCGTGGCTGATCCAGCGGGGCATCGATGACGGTCTGCCGCCCCTGCTCGCCGGAGGGAGCGGCAGCATCCGACCGCTGCTCGAGGTCGTCGGCGGGATCGCGCTCGCGACCGTGGTCGGCGCCGTCTCGTTCAACGCCTTCCTCATCCTGCTCGGGCGGGTCGGCCAGGACGTCGTGCTCGACGTCCGGTTGCGGCTCTTCGCCCACTTCCAGCGGCTCAGCACGTCGTTCCACGAGCGCTACACCTCGGGCCGGGTGATCTCCCGCCAGACGTCCGACGTCGAAGCCATCGCCGACCTGCTCGGCCACGGGCTCATCAACCTCATCTCGTCCGCCCTGCTGATGGTGGGGATCGGCATCGCCCTGCTGCTGCTCGACCTCGCCCTCGCCCTCGTGGTCATCGCCGCCTTCCCGGTGCTGTTCCTGATGACCCGGTGGTTCCGCAGCCACGCCGAGCGGGCGTACCGGGAGACCCGTGAGGCGGTGGCGCTCGTCATCGTCCACTTCGTGGAGAGCCTCGGCGGGATCCAGGCGGTGCAGGCGTTCCGCCGGGAGCCCCGCAACCAGGAGATCTTCGACCACCTCGACGACCGTTACCGGGGCGCCAACCTCTGGTCGCAGCGCCTCGGCGCGCTCTACGGCCCGGGCGTGCAGGGCGTCGGGCGGCTCATGACCGCCGTCGTGCTGCTGTACGGCAGCTACCGGGTGCTCGACGGTGGCGTGACCGTCGGCGTCCTCGCCGCCTTCCTGCTCTACGTCCGGCGGTTCTTCGCCCCGATGGAGGAGCTCAGCCAGTTCTACAACCTGTTCCAGGCGGCGTCCGCCGCGCTCGAGAAGCTGTCGGGCGTGCTGGCCGAGGCACCGAGCGTGCCCGAGCCCACGTCGCCGGTCCCCCTCGCCCACGCCCAGGGTGCCCTGCGCTTCGACGGTGTCCGCTTCGCCTACCGCGACCGCACGGTGCTCCACCACCTCGACCTCGACGTACCCGCGGGCCAGACCATCGCCTTCGTCGGCGCGACCGGCGCCGGGAAGACGACCGTGGCCCGGCTGGCGGCCCGGTTCTGGGACCCCACCCAGGGCAGCGTGCTCCTCGATGGTGTCGATCTCCGGGAGCTCGCCGAGACCGATCTGCGCAGGGCGGTCGTGACCGTGACCCAGGAGGGGTTCCTCTTCTCGGGGACCGTCGCCGACAACATCCGCCTCGGCAAGCCCGACGCCACGATCGACGAGGTCGCAGCTGCGGCACGAGCCATCGGTGCCGACTCGTTCATCGAGGCGCTGCCCGACGGCTACGAGACCGACGTCCACCAGAAGGGGGCTCGGCTCTCGGCCGGCCAGCGCCAGCTCGTGAGCTTCGCCCGTGCGTTCCTCGCCGACCCCGCGGTGCTCATCCTCGACGAGGCGACCTCGTCACTCGACGTGCCCTCGGAGAGACAGGTGCAGCACGCGCTGCGGACGCTGCTGTCGGAACGGACGGCGATGATCATCGCCCACCGCCTCACCACCGTCGAGATCGCCGATCGAGTCGTCGTCATCGACGACGGCCGCATCGTCGAGGACGGCGCCCCCGCTGCGCTCATCGGCGGCACCGGCCGCTACGCCGCACTGCACGAGGCCTGGGTCGACAGCCTCGTCTGAGCCGGGACGCCGATCAGGCGGGGGGTGTGGCGTGGCCCTTCTCGACGAGGATGTCGAGCAGGCGTGCGAAGAACGTCGCCATCTGCTCGCGCGACACCTGCTGGAGGGGGCGGAAGGTGCCGTCGTCGTAGCCGACGGCGATGCCGTTGAAGGCGACGTCGTCGATGTTGCCTTCGTTGGGGTTGTCGTCGTCGTCGGGGAAGGCGTCGGGACCAGGCGGGAGCAGCACGCCGGCGCGGTACTTGTAGGTCTTGGCGACGACGGTCGCCATCGACCCGCGCGTCACGGCCAGGTCAGGCGAGAAGCTGCGGGTGGTGCTCCCCATGATCCCCGCCGCCGCGACGCGGTTGATGTTGCCCTCGTGGACCGAGCCGTCGTCGTCGTCGTAGTGGTCGACGCTCGTCGCCGGCAGCGGCTTGCCCACGGCCTCGGTGAGGTTGGCGACGAACGTCGCCAGCTGGGCTCGGGTGATCGAGCCGGTCGGAGAGAACGTCGAGGCCGACGTGCCGTTGGCCACCTTCCACCATGCTGCGCACTCGACCCCGGCGGCGTGGGTGGGACCGACGTCGGTGAACCCCGATGCCGGCACCCGATCTGCTGGGCAGGCGTCGTCGATGGTCCGCGCTGCGCTCCCGCTCGGGGCGGGCGCCTCGGGATCAGGGGAGGCTGATGCGTCTGAGCCGCCGTAGTCCCCCTGCGCCTCCGCCTCCTTCAAGGAGCGGTACGGATTGATGCGGTTGATCCCGCCCTGCTCGCACGGGCTGTTCTCGTACCGCGCGTCGTGCACCTCGAAGTGGAGGTGATCCGTGCCCTTGGCGTTGCCGGAGTCGCCCATGTAGCCGAGCAGCTGGCCCCTCACCACCGTCGAGCCCTGGGCGAGGCCCGGTGCGTAGGCGTGCTCGGGGCCGGCGGCGTCGTCGTTCGTGCCCGGTGTGTCGTCGTTGAGGTGGACGTAGCTGTACTTGCGGCCGTCGTCGCCCTGCAGGCTGATCATGTAGCCGTAGGACGGCTTGACCATCGGCATGAACGAGATCGTCCCGCCGACGGTGGCGTAGAGGTCGCTGTGCTTGAGCCCGAGGATGTCGGTGGCGCAGTGCGTGCGCCCGTTGCTGCGGGCCTGGGTGTAGTCGTCGCTGTAGCGGCCCCCCTGCTCGGCAGGGAAGGTCAGGTCGACGACGAGCTCGGCGGGTGCCACCTCGGCCGAGGCCGGTGCGGCGGGGAGGGCGACGATGACGGTGGCGCCGGCGAGCACGGCTGCGCAGCGGGCGCGCCACGAGCGAGGGGAGCGGACGGGCATGGCAGGAAAGGCTAGTGATGTGACGATCACATGACGATCATCGGCACCTGGCGCCGTGATGTTGAGTCACCGAGGGGTCACCTCGCCCGATGAGGGGTAGCGCCTCTCCATGGCAGATGCTGATGACGACGTGACCATCACCCCGTCCGAGAACGGGCCTTACATCGTCAGGGGGAAGGTCACGGTGCTCGACGCCGACGGGAACGAGCACGACACGGGTGGACGTCGCTCGATCGCGCTGTGCCGCTGCGGTGCCTCCACCAAGAAGCCGTTCTGCGACGGCACCCACTCCAAGGTCGGCTTCGCAGCTGCCGAGCGAGCCGTGAGCGAGGGCGGGACGGCGTAGCGACCCCGGGGGGCCCTGGAACCAGACGGAACCGCGAACGAGTGCCGGAGACCCTCCCTCAGGTGAGGCGGGGCAGCACCTCGGCCCCGAGGAGGGCGATGTGGTCCAGGTCGTCGACATCGAGGACCTGGAGGTAGACCCGGCTGGCACCGGCGTCGGCGTAGCGGCCGATGGCGTCAAGGACCTCGGCGGGGGTGCCGGCGGCGCCGTTTGCTCGCAGCTCGTCGGGCTCCCGGCCGATGGCTGCTGCTCGGCGCGTGACCTCTGCTTCGTCCGCGCCGCAGCACACGACCAGGGCGATGCTGTAGACGAGCTCGTCGGGGTCCCGCTCGATCGCTTCGCAGGCGGCCCGGACCCGCTCGCACTGCCGGGCGAAGCGGTCGACGGGGGCGAACGGCAGGTTGAACTCCGACGCGAACCGCGCCGCGAGGGCGGGGGTCCGCTTCTTGCCACCCCCGCCGATGATGATGGGCGGCCCCGGGCGCTGGGTGGGCTTCGGCAGGGCGGGGGAGTCGACGATCTGGTGGTGCGCGCCCTCGAAGGAGAACGTCTCGCCCTCGGGTGTGGCCCACAGGCCGGTGATGATCTCGAGCTGCTCCTCGTAGCGGTCGAAGCGCTCGCCGAGCGGGGGGAAGGGGATGCCGTAGGCGGTGTGCTCAGCCTCGTACCAGCCGCTGCCGATGCCGAGCTCGACCCGACCGCCGCTCATCTCGTCGACCTGGGCGACGGCGATGGCGAGGGGGCCGGGCAGTCGGAACGTGGCTGCGGTGACGAGCGTGCCGAGGCGGATGCGGGAGGTCTCCCGCGCCAGCGCCCCGAGGGTCACCCACGCGTCGGTCGGACCGGGGAGCCCGTCGCCCCCCATCGTCAGGTAGTGGTCGGAGCGGAAGAAGGCGTCGAAGCCGTGCTCCTCGGTCGCCTGGGCGACGCGGAGCAGCTGCTCGTACGTCGCGCCCAGCTGGGGCTCGGTGAAGATGCGCAAGTCCATGGCGGCGCGCCTACTTCTTCGCCCAGCCGGCGAGCAGGGCGGCGATCTCAGGGCCGCTGTCCTCCTGCAGGAAGTGGGCGCCCGAGGTCGTGGTGTGGGGTTGTCCGGCAGCCCCGGGGATCCGTGCCAGCAGGACGCGCTCGCCGCCGGCGGTGATCGGGTCCTGGTCGCTGAAGGCGCAGAGGAACGGCTTGTCGAAGCGCTCGAGGGTCTGCCAGGCCCGCTGGTTGTCGGGCGTCGCCGGGTCGTCCTCGGACTGGGGGATGAGGTCGGGGAACGAGCGGGCGCCGGCCTTGAAGGAGGCGTCGGGGTAGGGCGCCTCGTAGGCGGCGACCACCTCGGGCGGCATCGGGTTCGCCACCCCGCCGGCGACGAGCATGCCGATCGGGAGATCGGGGGTGGCGACGACGAAGTCCCGGAACTGCCACCAGACGTCTGGCAGTCGCTTGGTGCCGTCGGGCAGGCCGGTGTTGGCGGCGCACACCCGGGCGAAGCGATCGGGGTGCTCGGCCACGAGGCGCAGGCCGACCAGGCCACCCCAGTCCTGGCAGAACAGGGTGATGTCAGTGAGGTCGAGGTGGTCGAACAGGGCGGCTCGCATCCACTCGACGTGGCGGGCGTAGGTGTAGTCGGCGAGGTCGACCGGCTTGTCGGAACGACCGAAGCCCACGAGGTCGGGCGCCACGACCCGGAACCCGGCGTCGACGAGGGTCGGGATCATCTTCCGGTACAGGAACGACCAGGACGGCTCGCCGTGGAGCAGCAGCACCACGGGTCCGTCGGCCGGTCCCTCGTCGATCCAGGCCACCCGCAGCGTCCCGCCGTCGGCGTCGTCGACGTCGGTGTAGTGGGGCTCGTAGGGGAAGTCGGGCAGGTCTGCGAAGCGCTCGTCGGGGGTGCGCAGGGTCTCCATCAGGCTCGTGCTCCTGTCGACGGGGGCGTCGATCCTCGTCGGACCGGGCCGGTCGGCGGAGGCTAGTGCTGCGCCCTGCGACGTCCGCCCGTCGGCGCTCCGACGCGAGCAGGTGATGCGCGAGACGCTCAACCAGCAGTCGCAGGCTCACGTGCGAGACGAGGCGCCGCCCAGCCCAAGATCGCCCCGATCAGTGAACCGATGGTGTTGATGAGCCAGTCGTTGCTGTCGCAGGAACGACCGAGCCCGGTGACGGCGGCCTGGAGCGCCTCGATGCGGAGGGACAGTCCCATGCCAGCTGCACGAGCCGGCAGGGGTCGAGGAGCTGCGACGGTGGCGAGCAGCACAGGCGTGACGAAGAGCACCACGTTGGCCATGAGCTCGACACGACTTGGAGTCGGCCAGTACCAGTCGAAGCACGATGCCGGCTGGCGGGGGCGGCCATCCTCGACGAGCGATCGAGACCGATCGGTCCGGGTGCCGCTCTTCGGGCGGCGACGAGGCGCCCCGGTCAGCGAGCCCCCTGCCAGTCGGCGGCGGCCATGCGCCACGTGCAGTCGATCCCGACCTGAGCGGGTGCGGTGACCTCGGCCGCTGCCTCGCCGACGAAGGCGTACCCGAGCTTCTCCGGCACCCGCGCCGAGGCGGTGTTCGCCCGGTCGTGGTGGATCTCGACGAAGCGCACGTCGGGGATCTCGAAGGCCGCCGTGGTCAGTAGCCGGGCCATCTTGGTGGCGACGCCGTTGCCGGTGCGGCCGGCGTCGACCCAGTAGCCGATCTCGAGACCGTTCGGCCCTCGGCGACGGTGCAGCCCCGTGCCACCGACGATCGCGCCGTCCGAGAAGGCGCCGAGCACGACGTCGCCTCCGGCGTCGCGCTCCCTGGCCCAGCGTTCGATCAGCTCCACGCGGGCGGCCCGGGCGAGCGGCTCGTGGGCGATCCAGTCCATCCACGGCCGCAGGTGCTCGATGTTCCTGGTCACCGCTTCGGCCAGGCCGTCGACATCCTCCGGTCGCCACGTCCGGAGGACGAGGTCGGTCCCCTCGACCCGGTCGGGGAGCGGTGCCGGTCGGGTCTCCACCGCACGATGGTGCTCGCGCCGGGGACGCGTGGCCAGCGCGTTCGCCGGGGTGCCCGCCAGGTGGTCGGCGGGACGACGAGACCGGCGCGACGACGTGGCTCGATGCGATGCTGGCCAGGTGAACGCTCCTGCGCTCTCCGTCGCACGCCAGGTGTGGCACCTCCTCGAGCCGATCCACGCCGTCACCTACTTCGCGCCCGAGAGCGGCGCGGCGGCGAAGGACGTCGGGTTCCGAGGCTTCTGGATGGGCTACTTCGGGTTCCGCGCTGCGCCGCTCGGACCCGTCGGTCCCGGGGTCGTCACCGCCGTGTTCTCGAACTTCGCCCGCCCGATGGTCGAGCGCTCGCTCCCCGACGCGTGGGTGTGCGCTCCCGTCCCGGCTGCGCTCGAGGCTCGCTCGACCTCGGCAGCGGCTGCGCTGCGACGCCTGTCGCCCGGCGTGGAGGATGCCGCCGCTGCGGTGATCCCCGTGCTCCGGGACGTCGTCCAGGGTGCCCCTGGTGCCGGCCGCCCGCTCTTCGCCGCGAACCGGGATCTACCGGAGCCCCCCGACCCGGTGGCCGCGCTGTGGCAGGCGGCGACGACGCTGCGGGAGCACCGTGGCGACGGACACGTCGCCTGCCTCACCGCCGCGGGGATCGACGGCTGCCAGGCACATGTGCTCTTCGCCGTCTGCGAGGCGGTCCCGGTCGACGTCCTCCGGGACAACCGGGGCTGGACCGACGATGAGTGGGAAGCCGCCGGAGCCGAGCTCGCGGCACGGGGGCTCGTCGACGGCGGGACGCCGACGGAGCGGGGTCGGGCGACCCGTGCCGAGCTCGAGGCCCGGACAGACGCGCTCGCCGATCGTGCGTTCACCGACCTCTCCGTCGAGGCCCTCACCGAGCTGCGATCAGCGCTCGCCGAGATCACGAGCGCGGTGCTCGCGTCCGGCGTCATCCCCTTCCCGAACCCGATGGGCCTCCCGGCACCGAGGTTCGCTCCGTGATCGGTGCTGGTGGGCGAGGTTGC
>JBBSLC010000075.1:0-14486 GCA_038255685.1 Acidimicrobiales bacterium
CCCGCCGGGATCTGGATCGACGAGCACCCGATCCCCGACATCTTCGCCACGCTCCCCCACGTGCTCCCCGAGCTGCTGTTCCACGACCCCGTCGCGGGCGCGGCGATGCTCACCTCGGGTCGTGACTTCGACGATGACGAAGCACTGCTCGAGTTCTTCGTCGGCAACGCGCGTCGGCTCGGGACCGCCGGGAAGATCATGTTCCCGATCCCGAACCGCCGGCTGTCGAAGCGCCTCCACCGCCTGCGGGCCGAGACCTTGCTGCTCTGGGGTGACAGCGACCGCCTCATCCCCCCGCTCTACGCCGACCGCTGGGTCGAGCTCGTCCCGCATGCCGCCATGGCCACCATCGCTGAAGCCGGCCACCTCGCCCCCGACGAGCGACCCCTGGCCGTGGCCGAAGCCATCACCCGCTTCCTCGGCTGAGCGCTCAGACCTCTGGGATGTCGGAGGAGACGTCACCGAGCAGGTAGCGGGGGCCCGAGCCACGTGCGGCGGCCTTGTCCCCGAGGTTGTGCAGCGCGCAGGTGTCGAGGGAGAGGCAGCCGCAGCCGATGCACGAGTCGAGCTGGTCCCGCAAGCCCTCGAGCAGGGCGATCCGTTCGTCGAGCAGCGGCCTCCAGCGCCGGGACAGGCGGGACCAGTCCCGGCGGGTCGGGGTGCGCCCGTCCGGGAGCGACGCCAGCGCTTCCCTGATGTCGCTGAGGCTGAGCCCGACCCGCTGCGCGACTCGGACGAAGGCCACCCGTCGCAGCACGTCTGCGGTGTAGCGGCGCTGCCCGCCATCGCTGCGCTCGGCTGCGATCAGTCCCTCCCGCTCGTAGAAGCGCAGGGCAGAGGTGGCGACGCCCGCTCGGTCCGCCACCTCGCCGATGGTCAGGTGCTCGTCCGACATGCGGCCTCCGACGCTGGCCCTTGACTTCATCCTTTGTTGAAGTTCTACCGTTCTCTGACCAGCACCGCACCGGCCAGGAGGCCCCATGACCGTCGCGTCCACCCCCGTCGTCGTCACCGGCACGTCGAGCATCGTCGCCCACCTCGATGATCTGCCGGTCGGGTCGCTGCGCATGGTGCGCGCCGATGGACGCCGCCTCTGCCTCGTGCGCACTGCGGATGGCGTGCACGCCCTCGACAACGCCTGCCCGCACGAGGGCTACGGGATGACGCAGGGCGACCTCGACGGCAACGTCCTCACCTGCGCCTGGCACAACTGGAAGTTCCGCGTCACCGACGGGGCATGTCTCCTCGGCGAAGAGGGGATCGGCACGCACCCGGTCACCGTCGATGCCGACGGCGGCGTCCACGTCGAGGTCAGCGACCCCGACCCCGCCGAGCGACGACCTGTTCTCTTCGTCAGCCTCCGCGCAGCCATCGAGCACGACCGGGTGGGCCAGTCGTCCCGAGACGTCGTGCGCCTCCTCCAGGCGAATGCCGACCCCGGTGAGCTCGTGTGGCAGGCGGTCGCCCACGGCGCGCCACGCGCCGAGTTCGGCTGGGGCCATGCCATCGCGTCGGCGACCGACTGCCTGGCCATGGTCGACCTCTACGACGGTGACCACCGGGCCATCCCCATCGTCCAGGCCATCGCCGGCATCAGCGAGGCCGAGCGCGGCCGGCCGCCCCGACCGCTGCCCGAACCGGCTCGAGCGCTGCCGGCCGATGGCGCCAGCGCGTTCCGGGACCTCGTCGAAGCGGAGGAGGTCGAGGGCGCACAGGCGCTCGTGCTCGCCGCCATCGAGGCGGGCCACGGTGCCGAGACCCTCCGATCCTGGTTCACCGGCGCGGTCGCAGACCACCACCTGTCCTACGGCCACGGGGCCATCTACGCCCAGAAGGCCTTCGAGCTCCTCGGCCTGCTGGGCTGGGATCGAGCGGGGACGGTCCTCCCCCACCTCGTCCCGACGTTGGTCTACGGCACGCGCGAGGACAGGCTCCCGTACATGCGGCCCTTCATGCGGGCCCTGGCCGACGTGGACCTCGAGACGCTGGCGGCGACAGAGCCCGAGCTGGGGTGGGTCGACGACGGCTCGCTGCGCGATGCGCTCCTCGGGCCCGATCGGACGGCACCGCTCAGCGCCAGCGTCCACGCGCTGCGCGCCGGTGCCGGGGTGCACGGCCTGCTCGACGTCGTCGTCGACGCCGTCTCCGAGCGCTTGCTCCGCTACGACATCGCCGGGGAGCGGGACCTCGAGGACGACTTCGGCTGGCTCGACATCACCCACGGCCTGACGTACGCCAACGCCGCCCGTTGGCACCACGAGGGGGACGCAGGCCCCGACACCGTTCGGCTCGCGCTGTTCTGCGCCTTCCTGGCCCACTGGACCGGCCGGCACGAGTGGCACACCGAGGTGCCGGTCCCCTCAGCGCCAGCAGCGCCGGGAGACCTCACCGGGGCGTGCGCCCAAGGCGAACCCGAGGTGGCGGTGGCGTCGGTCCTCGCTGCGCCGCTCGCCGAGGCGGCCGAGGACCTCCAGCGAGCGTCGCTGCTCGACGGGACCTCCGCGCCGATCGTCCACTTCCACGCGGTGAAGACGAGCCGCGCCGCCGCCGAGGAGTCGCTCCGCACCGGCTCGCCACGGCCCCTGGCCGCCGCCGCCCGGTTCGTCGCCGCCCCGAAGCTCGAGCGCTTCGTCGCCGCCAACGTCGTGCGCTCCATCGAGCTCCTCAACGGCCGAGCCCCTCGAGACTGATGGTGCTCGGCGACGTGGAGGAGCTCAGACGGTGAAGACGACCTTGCCGAACAGGTCGCCGCTCGCCATGCGCTCGAAGCCCTGTCTCGCATCGGCCAGCGGGAGCACGGTGTCGATGACGGGACGGATGCCGGTGGCATCGCAGAACGTGGCGAGGCGCTCGAGCTCGTCGCGGGTGCCCATGGTGGAGCCGACCACACGCAGCTGGAGGAAGAACACCCGGTTGAGGTCGGCCGAGGGATCGGCGCCGCTGGTGGCGCCGGAGACGACAAGCGTGCCGCCCGGACGGAGGGACTTGAGCGAGTGGCTCCAGGTGGCTGCGCCGACCGTCTCCATCACTGCGTCGACCCGATCGGGCAGGCGGGCGCCGGACTCGAAGGCCTGGTGGGCGCCGAGCTCGACGGCCTGGGCGCGCTTCTCCTCGCTGCGGCTGGTGACCCACACCCGGAACCCGGCGGCCCGGCCGAGCACGATGAGCGCCGTGGCAACCCCACCGCCGGCGCCCTGCACGAGCACCGTCCCACCTGGGGCCACACCGCTGTTGGTGAACAACATCCGGTAGGCGGTGAGCCACGCCGTCGGCAGGCACGCCGCCTCCTCGAACGACAGAGCCGCCGGCTTGGGCACGACGTTGCGGGCGGGGACCGCCACCTGCTCGGCCAGGGTGCCGTCGTGCACCTCCGACAGCAGCGAGCGTCGGGGGTCGAGCGTCTCGTCGCCGGCCCAGCCGGGACTGGAGATCACGGCGTGGACGATCACCTCGTTCCCGTCGGCGTCGACGCCTGCCGCGTCGCACCCGAGGACGATGGGGAGCCGTTCCTCCTTGATCCCGACGCCCCGCAACGTCCACAGGTCATGGTGGTTGAGCGATGCAGCCTTGACCGTGACGGTCGTCCAGCCCTCCCCCGGCTCGGGGTCTGGCCGCTCCCCGACCTCGAGGCCAGCGAGGGGGTCGTCGGGGTTGGCGGAGGCAGCGGTCACGGCGAGCATGCGCCGACGCTAAACGGCAACGGTGACCCACATCGCCGTCGTGCGAGGATCGAGCGGTGAAGGACGTACGCGGACCGGTGCGCGATCGGCGGGTCGACCGGCCAGCTGCCACCCGCGCAGGAACCGACCGCCCTTGGTGACACGTCTCGCAGCCGTGCTCGCTCGTCTGAGAGAGCGACGCCGCGACGCTGTGCTCACCAGGCGCAACCGGGATGAGGCGAGCTGGTGCTTCTACTGCGGGGCAGGCTTCGAGGTCGGCGGACCCGCAGCGAGGACCGTGGACCACCGGCTCCCCCGGAGCAGGGGGGGCACAGACGGGCTGCCCAACCTGGTCTTCGCTTGCCGTGCCTGCAACGCGCGCAAGGCCGACCAGCCCGAGGAGGCGTTCGCCGCATCGCGTTGGCTCGCGGATCGCCGTCGTGGTGCGGGGATTGCGACCGGAGCGACGCCGGGTGAGGATGCCGGCATGGCAGACCACGCGAAAGACGACGCAGCGGTCGCCGGGGCGATGGCGGTGACCGATGCGTTCCTCGCCACGTTCAACGCCGGCGACGCCCGTGGGCACGCCGAGACGCTCGGCTTCCCGCACGTGCGGCTCGCGTCCGACCAGGTGCGGATCTGGGAGCACCTGGACGAGGCGACGGCAGCGATGACCGAGGCCATCCCGCTGCTCCGAGAACGAGCCGGATGGGATCACAGCGAGTGGGACCACCGCAGGGTGATCCACACCGGGCCCGGCAAGGTCCACCTCGACGTGCAGTTCACCCGCTACCGGTCGGACGGCTCGGTCATCGGCGTCTACCCGGCGGTCTACGTCATCGTCGAAGGCGACGACGGCTGGCGCATCCAGTGCCGGTCGAGCTTCGCCCCCTGACCGCGATGGCGATGTGGACCTGTCCCGAGTGCGAACGGCGCTTCGGTGCGACCCGTCAGGGCCACGACTGCGCGCCGGCGCTGACCTTGGACGAGTACTTCGCCACCGGGCCCGAGCACGAGCGGCCCGTCTTCGAGGTGGTCCACGCCCACCTGGCGTCGCTCCCCGACGTCTGGGTCGAGCCCGTCTCCGTCGGCATCTTCTTCAAACGGGGACGCACCTTCGCCCAGCTCCGGCCGATGACGAGGTGGGTGGCGCTCTCCTTCGTCTTGCCGAGGGCCGTCGCCAACCGGCGCATCGCCCGCAAGGTCCAGAGCCAGGGCACCCGTCACCACCATGTGGTGAACCTCAGCGTTCCCGCAGAGGTCGATGACACCGTCAGGGGCTGGCTCACCGAGGCGTACGACGAAGCCGGTCGCTGACCAGTGCCGGACGGCGGCGCCGGTCTCGCCTGATGGCGCGAGGATGGCGGGATGGCAGCGGATGCGGGCAACGGGGCGTCGGTCGGGCGGGTCGCCGAGGTGTGGCGGTTCCCGGTGAAGTCGATGCTCGGCGAGCGGCTCGACGAGATCGAGGTGTCCACCGCCGGCGTGATCGGCGATCGCGGCTGGGCGCTGCTCGACCCCGAGGACGGCAAGGTCGTGAGCGCCAAGAACCCCCGCAAGTGGGGACGGGTGCTCGAGCTGCGGGCCGCCTACGTCGAGGAGCCCACCGCCGGTTCGCCTCCTCCGCCCGTCGCGATCGAGCTGCCCGACGGGACCTCGCTGCGCAGCGACGACGGCGCGGTCGACGATTCGCTCTCTGCCTTCCTCGGTCGGGCGGTCCACCTCGCATCCGTCGCCCCAGAGGCCCGCACCATGGAGGAGACCTGGCCCGACGTCGAGGGGCTCGCGCCCGAGGCCTTCATCGACAGCACGAAGATCGACACCGGAGTCCCCGACGAGGTGGTGAGCGACATCACGATGGCGATGGCCGCCCCACCGGGCACGTTCTTCGACGTGTCGGTGCTGCACCTCCTCACCACGTCCACCCTCGCCGAGCTCGCCCGCCTGCAGCCCGACGGCGCGTTCGACGTGCGGCGCTACCGGCCGAACGTCCTCGTCCAAACCGACGAGCCGGGCTTCCTCGAGAACGCCTGGGTCGGCCATCGGCTCGCCCTCGGAGACGGCGCGGTCATGCGCGTCGACCTGCCGACGATGCGCTGCATCATGACGACCCTCGCCCAGGAGGACCTGCCGCGCGACCCGAGCCTCCTCCGCACGATCGCGTCGTCGAACCGCCTGGAGATCGGCGGGCTCGGCTCGTGGGCGTGCGCCGGCGTGTACGGCGATGCCACCGCCCCCGGCACGGTGCGGGTTGGCGACGAGGTGCGCGTCACCGGCTGAGCCAGCACGTCTCCGGCACGTTCGACCCGAGGAGCGGGCGGATCGTGCCGAAGACCGCGTGCGCCCTCGTCAGACGTGGCGCAGGCCGTCGGCCTCGGCCTCGTCGACGGCGCGGTCGCAGGTCCTCGGGGCCGTCGAGGACGGGGCGACGTTGACCCTGCTCGTCGTCCGAGGCGTCGACGAGCTCGACGTGGAGGTCTCCTTCGTGACCGTCGACGCACCCACCGACTGAGACGCCGTGGGAGCGTGAGGGCATGAACCTCGCGGGCGTGCGCATCGGAGCGTTGACCGACGACCTCCGGGACCGGCTGCTCGACGGCGCTCGCAACGGCGAGCCCACCTACGACCACGTCGGATCGACGCTCGACCCGCTGCGGTGGACAGGGCCTGCCGTGCGCGTCGAGCACCTCGACATCGGGGTCGGTCCGGCCGACTTCCACGTTGCCAGGGACGCGCTGCTCGGCTGGGCTGCCCACCCGGGCATCGGCGCCCGGATCGAGCCGACCGACGAGCCGGTCGTGGTCGGGGGCACCGTGCTCGTCGTGCTCCGTCGGGGGCCGCTGTACGTGATCGCCCCCGACCGGATCGTCGCCGTCATCGACGAGCCGGGTCGCTTCGCCTTCGCCTACGGGACGCTGCCGAGCCACCCGGAGCGGGGCGAGGAGTCGTTCACCGTCGAGCTCCTCGACGACGGCACGGTCCGGGCCACGATCCGCGTGCAGGCGGTGGCCGCCACGCTGCCGGCGCGACTCGTGTCGCCGCTCGTCCGCTGGCTGCAAGGAGCTGCGCTCCGGGGCTACCTGCGAGCGATCGCAGCAGCCGTGGCCGCAGCCGGACCGGCCGGACCAGCGGCACCCTGAGAGACGGCCTCGAGCACGGGCTGCTCACCGCAGCGTCGGTGGTCCACATCGTCGTCGGCCAGGACGGCTCGACCGCCGCCGGAGCGCTTCGACTCGTACATGGCGGCATCCGCACGTGCGATCAACGAGTCGGCGTCGACGGCACCCGGGGCCCAGGCGACACCGACGCTCGCGCTCGGCACGACCACCCCGCCACCGAGCTCGAGAGGCACGGCGATGACGTCGGCGAGCCGGTCAGCCAGGGCGAGGCCCTCGGCCGGCCCGGCGACATCGGGGCAGACCACGAGGAACTCGTCGCCGCCGATGCGACCGACCACGTCGCAGGCCCGGACGGCGATCCGAAGCCGGTTCGCCACGGCGACGAGCAGGGCGTCCCCGGCGTGATGGCCGAGTCCGTCGTTCACCTCCTTGAACCGGTCGAGATCGATGAAGACCACTGCCGTGTCGCGCCCGGATGTCGTCAGCTCGCGGGCCAGGGTCTTCATCGCCGTCGACCGGTTGACGCACCCGGTGAGCTCGTCGTAGCTGGCTCGGCGCTCGAGCTCGGCGCTCATGCGGAACGCATCGGTGATGTCAGTGAGGGAGCCGACAGCACCGGTCACGTCTCCCGCCGGCGACGTGAGGGCGCGTATGGCAAGGGTGCAACGGCGTCGACCGGTCCCGTCCATGCGGTCGACGTGGATCTCGACGTCGACGTCGATCCCGGCGAGCACCGTGCCGAAGGCCTCGTCGAGCACGTCGGGTTGGGAGACAGAGGCGAGCAGGTCAGCGACGGGCACGTCGTGGTCGGCCCCGAAGATGCGGTAGAGCTGGTGGTTGGCGTACACGAGCGCGCGGGATGCATCGATCTGCGCGACCCCGACGGGCAGGGCGCCGGCGAGCTGACGGAACAGCTGCTCACTGGCCCGCACCGCCTCGAGCGCCTCCATCTCCTCGGAGATGTCGAGCATGTCGGCCTCGATCCAGCCCGCCGCCGGATCGTCGAGCAGGTTGCGGTTCGAGATCTCGAGCCAGATGTACCGCCCGTCGACGTGGCGGTGGCGGACCCGGGCGCGCGTGGTGCCGCCCGGCTTCGACAGCACCTCCATCCAGGCGTCGATCGCCGTGGCATGGTCGTCGGGGTGGATGTAGCCGAGCGACCGCTGCCCGACCAGCACCTCGGGGTCGAAGCCGAGGACGGCACGGACGTCGTCGTCGACCTCCAAGATCGTGGCGAGCGCGTCCTTGCGGGTGCGCACGAGGCGAGACTGGGGCCCGACGATCTGCGCCGCCTGCTCCAGCTGCGCTGCCGTGCCGTCGAGCGGCACGAGCACGCAGGCGAAGACGCCGTGCACCTCCCGGACGTCCGTCAGGTGCAGGACGGCGCGAGCGCCCTCGCCGTGGGCGATGCGGACGTGGACGAGGGCCCCGCCGTCGGCCACTGCGCGACCCCAGGCCTCCACCACGGATGCTCGGTCCTCCGGCTCCACAAGGTCGAGCGCCGAGCGCGCCCGTGCGACCTGGTGCCCGCCGACCTGCAGGGAGGGTGGCAGCGGGACGAACAGGCCGTCCTCGCCCACCGCGCCAAGGAGCGCGTCCGGGTGCTGCACCAGCAACCGCTGCAACGGGGTGTCCATGAGCTCGCCGTCGGCCATCGCGCAACCTCCCCCCGCACCTCTCCCTCCTTGATCGGTCGGGGTCGGTCGGACTTGACCGAAAGGTGAACGCCAGGTGCCCGACTGCCTAACCTCGGCCACCCGCACCCCCGGAGGTCGACCGTGTCCCAGCTCCCCGCCGTCTCGCTCGCTGCCGTGCCCGGCAAGCGCCAGCGCATCCTCGACCTCGCCGTCGAGGTCGAGCGCCGGGGGTTCTCCGGCATCCACTGCCCGAGCTTCGGGGACGCCGTCGGCCTGTGCCACTCCCTCGCCCACGTGACGAGCACGATCGAGCTGGGCACGTCGATCCAGCCGATCTACCTCCGCCACCCGGTCGACCTCGCCCAGACGTCGGCGTTCATCCACGAGGTGTCCGGCGGTCGCTTCCGCCTTGGCCTCGGCGTGAGCCACGGGCCTGTCCACGATCGGCTCGGCGTCGAGACCGGCAAGCCCCTCGCCGACACCAGGGCGTACGTGGAGGCGATGCGCGGTGCAGCCCGCCAGTCGGGTGAGCTGCCACCGATCGTGCTCGCGACCCTGCGGGACAAGATGCTCGCCCTCTCCGTCGAGATCGCCGACGGCGCCGTGTGGGCCAACGCCTCGCTGTCGCACATGGCGGCCCAGCTGGCGAAGGTGCCCGAGGAGAAGCGGGCATCCGGCTTCTCCGTCGGCAACATGCTGCCGACCGTCATCGACGAAGATCGCGATGCGGCACGTGCCGTGCACCGCAAGACGCTCGTCGGCTACGTGAGCCTGCCGAACTACCGCAACTACTGGCGAGCGGCCGGCTATGAGGAGGAGATGACCGCCATCGAGGTCGCCCTCGAGGCGAAGGATCGCGACGCGCTCCCTGGCCTCATGACCGACACCTGGCTCGACGACGCCACGCTGTCCGGCTCTGCGTCCCAGGTGCGCGAAGGCGTGGAGGCGTGGATCGACGCCGGTGTGACCTCGCCGATCCTCGTGATGTCCTCGACGAGCGGCGGCCAGGCCAAGGCGTTCGAGGAGCTCTTCGCCGCCTACGCCTGAGGTGCGGGCCGCTCGTCACCGAGGTCGAGGGGCGGGTAGTAGTTCTCCGCTCCCATGGCTCGCACCTCGGTCAGCCAGTCGCTCTCGTAGGGCCACTCGTCCTCGTGCCCCTCGGCCGGCCCCTGCCAGAAGCGCTCGAACGGGCCGGCCTCCGGGTTGGCCAGCGACCAGGCCTGGCGCTTGTAGGAGAAGTTCTCGGGCTGGAGCCGGTGCGCCTCGCGGAAGTGGCGGACGGCACCGGGGGCATCGCCGGCCCGGTGCAGGTGCTGGGCGAGATCGAAGTGTGCAGCCGCTGCCGCCACGTCCGGGTCCCGGCGCCCGGACCGGGAGACGACCTCGTCGGCGGTCAGCGCGTAGGGGCTGTCGGTGCCCCGTGCGACCCAGTCACGGAGCGCCGTGACGTAGGCGTCGGGATCGGCCTTGATCCTCGATGCTTCCCGCAGGATGTCGCGCACGTGGTCGGGGAGCCCCTCGGGGGGCTCGCCGCCACGCCTCGCCTCACGCCCTGGCGGGAACGCAGGCTCGGCCGGGCGCACGACCACACCGTCCTCGTCGATCCAGAGGCCGTTCGGGATGTTGATCACACCGAAGCGCTCGGCCATGACGTGGCCGACATCGACGAGCGACGGGTGCGTCGGCTCGGCAGCCTCGATGAAGGGCCGGCAGGCCTCGGGGCCCGCGGTGTCCATGCCGACGGTGACGATCTCGAGACCCAGCGGGTGGAGCTCGGTGCGCAGGGCCTGCCACACGGGCAGGTCACGGGCGCACCCTCAATAGGGCGCCCAGGCGACGAGCAGCACCTTCTGACCCGCAGCGACGAGAGGCGGAACAGGTTGCCGTCCAGATCGGGCAGCTCGAGCTCGGGGGCCGTGGCGGTGGGCAGCGCGTGACCGGAGAGCGAGGCGGGACCGAGGGCCCACAGGCCGACCTCGACGTCGTGCACGAGCGGCATGCCGAGCCGGTCGGCGACGGCGGCGACATCGACGGGATCGCCGATGCCGGGCAACGGCACGCACACCTCACCCCGACACGCCCCCTCGGGCTTGAGCGCCCAGCCGGTCTCCCGCTCGAAGCGCTCCCGTGGCACCTGCAGCTCGTCGAGGATCACCCCCCGACCCTAGAGGTGCTGGCGGACCGGGCGCCGTAGCGTCTCGGGCATGTGCAGGAACATCACGACGCTGCGGGGCTTGGAGCCGGCCGCGACGCCCGTCGAGGTCGAGGCAGCGGCGCGCCAGTACGTCAAGAAGGTGAGCGGGGTGCAGGCGACGTCGGCGGTCACGGCCGAGGCGTTCGAGCGAGCCGTGTCGGTCATCACCGAGGCGACCGCTGCGCTCCTGGCCGACCTCCCACCTCGCAAGCAACCACCGCCCACACTGCCGCCCCTGCGCAGGATCCACCCCGCCTGACGTCAAAGGCATCGATCATGAGAACCCGCTTCCCGTCGATGCGCGTGCTCACCCCGCTCGCCTGCGTCACCCTCGTCGCAGCCCTGCTCGTCGGACCGCCCGTGCAGGCGGCGCCCGAGCGCGAGCCCGACCTCTACGTCGCCCTGGGTGACTCCTACACGGCGGGGCCGCTCATCCCCCTGCAGGAGGAGCCCTACGGCTGCCTGCGCTCGACGAACGACTACCCCAAGCTCCTGGCGCAGCGCCTCGAGCTCACCCTGCGAGATGCCAGCTGCAGCGGCGCGGACACGGAGGACATGACCGAGCCCCAGGGCGTGTCGCCCGGGCCGAACCCGCCCCAGCTCGACCGCCTCGACGCCGAGGTCGATCTCGTCAGCCTGCAGATCGGTGGCAACGACATCGGCTTCTCGGGGATCGCGGAGACGTGCGTGCGGGCCACCTTCGAGCAGACGACCTGCCGTTCGCAGTACGTGGACGAGGACGGCAACGACGAGCTGCAGGCGCGCATCGACGCGACCGCCCCCAAGGTGGCCGCGGTGCTCGGCGCCATCCACGAGCGAGCGCCGGGAGCCGAGGTGCTCGTGCTCGGCTACCCGGGCATCTTCCTCATCGGCCCCGGACCTGCGAGCTGCCCGGCCATGGGCGTGGGCGAGGAGGACGCCCAGTACCTGCGGGCCGTGCAGGAGTCGCTCAACGCGATGATCGCCACGCAGGCAGCGGCGAACGACGCCACCTACGTCGACATCTACGGTCCGAGCAGGGGCAAGACGGCGTGCGACCTGCCGGTGCAGCGCTGGGTGGAGCCGCTCGTGCCCGTGAACGCAGCGGCGCCGGTGCACCCGAACCTCGTCGGGATGCTCGGCTTCACCGACGTCATCGAACCCGTCGCCCTCGCCGCGCTCGCCTCGGAGCCCGTCTCCGGTCTCGAGACGGGCGGTGGGCGCCCTGACGACCGCCCCGGAGGCCGAGGCCAGCCCGACGATCGCCCCCGTCGCTAGGGGCGGCCATCGCGCATCTGCCACACCGGGAGCACGGTGCGACCGGGACGGCGACACTGGCGACCGTGCGCACCCTCGTCCCGACGCTCGATGCGCAAGCGCGTGCCGAGAACGACAGGGTGCAGGATCGCCTGGCTGCGCTGCTCGGAGAGGGACCGCCACCCGATCGGCGAGCGCTCGCCGAGCTGCGCCGCCAGCGGCGGGAGGGGGCGCCGCCCTTCCCAGCGCCCTGGCGCCACCCCGAGGCCGTCGACGACGTGGTGGACGGACCGGGTGGCCCCGTGCCGATCAGGGTGCTCAGCCCACCGACGCCACGGGGCGCCTACCTCCACATCACGGGCGGTGGGTGGTGCACGGGGGCAGCCGACATCAACGATCAGGCGCTGTGGGCCATCGCCACCGAGGCCGAGGTCACCGTGGTGTGCGCGTCGCCTCGGCTCGCTCCGGAGCACCCCTTCCCCGCCCCGGTCGACGACACCGCCGCCGTGCTGCAGTGGCTCCTGACGGCGGGTGCTGCACGCTTCGGCACCGACCGGTTCGCCCTCGGCGGTGACTCGACCGGAGCCCACCTCGCCCTCCTCGCCGCGCTCGTGCAGCGTGACGCGGTGGGCCGGATGCACGAGCTGGCGGCGCTCAACCTCGCCGTCGGCATCTACGACCTCACGCCCGGTGCGTCGTGGCGGACGGCGGTGACGAGCGATCCGCTGCTCAGCCCTGCCCAGCTGGCGCGCTACGTCGAGTGGTTCGCTCCCGAGGGGCACCATCGCAGGGCTGCCTCGCCGCTGCACCTCGATCTGCGTGGGCTGGCCCCGATGCTCGTCACCGCCGCCGGCGCCGATCCCCTCGGGATCGAATCGGGTCTCCTCGCCAGCGCGGCGGAGGAGTCAGGTGTCCATGTGACCTTCGTCGAGTACCCGGGAGCGTCACACGGCTTCGCCACCTTCGAGACGACCATGGCACGTGGTGCACTGGGCACGCAGGCGCGCTTCCTCGCCCACCACCTCACCGCCGACACGACCGGAGCACCCCGATGACCGAACCGTTCGACACCACCCAGCTCGCATCGTTCGGCCCCTACAGCGAGCTCGGCGATCCGGTCCTGAGCATCGTGAACCCGGCAGGGATCCACGTCGGGGAGTGGGTGCGCATCGGTGCCCACGCGGTGATCGAAGCGCTCGTCCCCGAGCGTGGGGTCACGGTCCAGATCGACGACGGTGCGTACATCGGCCACTTCCTCCGCCTGACTGCGGTCGGCGGTGTGCACATCGGCAAGGAGGCGATGCTGGCCGACCGCGTCTACGTCTCCGACACGAACCACATCTACGAGGACGTCACCCAGCCGATCAAGCGCCAGGGCCTGCGCGACGGCCGCCAGGTCGTGATCGGAGACGGCGCCTGGGTCGGCATCGGCGCCGTGATCGTCGGCGCCGTGCGCATCGGTCGCAACGCCGTCGTCGGCGCCAACACCGTCGTCACCGGCGACGTCGACGACCTCACCGTGGTGGCCGGCAACCCGGCCAAGGTGGTGCGGCGCTACGACGGCGAACCCGGCGGACCGGACGGTGGGTGGCGCTGGACCGAGCCCGGTCCGACCTGAGCGTCTAGAGCCCCCCGCCGCCGTCCACGACGATGGCTTGGCCGGTCATGTAGCTGCTCGCCGCGGTGCACAGGAAGGCGATCGCTCCGTCGAGCTCCTCGGTCCGGGCGATGCGCCGCAGGGGGACGGCTCGCTCGAACGCCGCGCGCAGCTCGTCGGACTCGACGAGCTCAGCGGTCATCTCCGTCGGGAACATGCCCGGCGCCTCGACCCGGTCGGTGCGCCGAGCAGCGACCACGACCGTGGCCCCGAGCGCGTCGAGCACACGGGCGGTGCGGGCACCGATCCCCGAGCTGGCGCCGGTCACGATCGCCACCTTCCCGTCGAGGCGGAGCTGGGCGAACGGATCGACGGGAGCAGCAGCATCGGTCATGCCGCGCACGCTACGCCTGGCCCTACGGCGCGAGCACCTCGCACGGAGGATCAGCTCTGACGAGCCGCTGGTCGCTCGTGAGGAGCGGCACACCTCGCTCCTCGGCCAAGGCGACGTAGAGGCCGTCGAGCACCCTGATCCGTGGACGGAGCTCGAAGGCCCGCCGGACGTGTGCAGCGCTCGGAGGCACGAGCTCCTGGTGCAGGGCACTCGCAGCGGCCAGCGCATCCCTTGCACTCTCCTCGGTGAGCACGCCCGCCCGCTCCAGCCTGGTGAGTGCGGAGAGCACCTCGGCCGGCTGGTGCGCAGGGGCGAGCACCTCCTCGGAGCGCATCCTGTCGAGGAGCCACCCGGCGTGCTCCTGGTCGACCAGCACATCGACGAGCGCCGACGCGTCGAGCACGATCACGTCCCGAACTCGTCCCTGACCTCATCCAGGAGGCGTGCGGTGTCGATCACCTGCGTGGTGCGCGGCGGGCGAGAGCGCTCGTGTCCGATCCACTCGTCGAGGCTGGCGCGCCGCAGCGCCTGCTCGATCGCCTCCTGCGCCAGTGCGGAGATCGGCAGCTCGCGGTCACGCGCCTGTCGGTAGAGCTCGTCCGACAGGTAGACGCTGACCTTGGGCATACCCCGAGTGTACCCCCGGGCTC
>JBBSLC010000076.1:0-14451 GCA_038255685.1 Acidimicrobiales bacterium
AAGGTGGTTGACGACTCGAAGGTCATCGACGACGTGAAGGTGGTTGACGACTCGAAGGTCATCGACGACGTGAAGGTGGTTGACGACTCGAAGGTCATCGACGACGTGAAGGTGGTTGACGACTCGAAGGTCATCGAGGGCGGCAACGTCATCGTGACCCCGGAGGAGGACAGCACGGTCGAGGGCAGCGTCGACATCGGTGACGCCCTCGTGCTCGTGCGGGAGCAGCCGGTGACCCCCGTGGTCGTCGTCCAGCTCCCCGAGATGGCGGCCCCCGTGGCCATCGTCCCTGCACCTCCCGCCGCCGCACCCGTGGCAGTCGCACCTGCAGCAGTCGTGACGCAGCCGGCACGCAAGGCACCCACCTCCGTGGTGGTCGCCCCCGTGACGAGTGGCAGGTCGGTGACGTCGGTGACGACGTCGTCGGCCACGAGCGAGGTCCTCGGGGTGCAGTACTCCCGGTTGGCCGCAACGGGCTCAGACCCGCTGCCGCTCGCGTTGCTCGCCTTCGGCCTGCTGCTCCTCGGCGGCGCGATGGTGGTCACGACCAGCCGACAGACCAGCTGAAGATCCGCACGGCACGCACGTCAGACGGCCGCCCCTCGGGGCGGCCGTTTCGCTTCTTCCATCCAGGTTGGTGGACGCGCTTGCTGGGGTAAGCACCCGCCGCACCGCCGCGAGCACTCGAGCCGGTGCCACCCCCCCGAAGACGTCACCCCCCGAGGAGCACGATGACAGACAGCACCGACCAGCCAGGAGGCGGCCTCCTGGGCAAGCTGGTGGGCAAGGCCAAGGAGATCAGCGGCGAGGTCATCGGCAACGACGACCTCGCAGCCGAAGGTCGCCTGGAGCAGGCGACCGTCGACGCAGCGGCCGAGGCGGAGAAGGCCGACCGCGCCGCCGAGGTGGTCGCCGAGCAGGCAGAGGTCGAGAGCGCGCTCACGGCGAACGCAGCCGAGGTCGAGCGCCTGAGGACCGAGGAGGTCCAGGCCGAGCGCGAGGCTGCACTCGAAGCCGACCGGGTTGCAGAGCAGGCTCGACTGGACCAGCAGCTCGACCGCCGTGAAGAGGTCGTCGAGCAGCAGGCCGCTCGCGAGAAGCAGGCCGTCGCCCGCGAGGAGCTCGACGCCCTGAGCGACCGGGCCGACGCAGAGCAGCAGGCCGCCCGTGTCGAGGCCGAGGCCCAGGCGGCACGCGCCGCAGCGGCCGTCCTCGACGACGCCAACCGCAGCGCCGGCTGAGCCGGAACCCCCCCAACGAGGAGATTGCACATGTCGATCGTCAAAGAGATCCCCCGCACTGCGGTGCACACCTACCTGAAGCTCGCCCGCCTCCCGCTCACCGCAGCGGAGCGGGTGCTGCGCCCCGAAGAGGCTGGCGAGTCCTGGCCGCCGGCCATCGCGTTCGAGGACTTCGAGGCGAAGGTCAAGGGCCTCGCCGCCACCGTGCTCAGCGATGACGTGCTGCGCGAGGACGCCACGCTGCAGCGGGCGCGGGTCACCCAGCTCCGCCGGGCCGTCCAGCTCGAGGCCCAGGCCGAGACCACCCGGTCCCTCGCCGACGAGGAGCTCGCCGCGAAGCGAGCTGCGGCGGCCGACGAGCGCGAGGAGGCCAAGGAGCGCGAGGAGGCCAACAAGGCCCGTCTGGAGCGGGAGCGGCGCGAAGCCGAGCAGCGTGCGAAGGCTCAGGCCGCAGAGAAGGAGCGCAAGGCAGCCGAGCTGGCCAAGGCCGAGCGCGAGCGGGTCGAGCGGCACGAGCGTGCAGCTGACGTGAAGCGCCTCGAGGCCGAGCAGCAGGCTCTGGTCGAGAAGAGCGCGGCCCTCACGGTCAAGGACGAAGCAGTCCGCCTCGAGAAGGCGGCCGATGCCGCCAAGCAGCGCCGGAAGGCGAAGTCGGCGTAGAACCCCTCACGCGGACGGACCGGCCGGGTCCTCCCCGAGCGCAGCGAGGAGCTGCGTGACGGGGAGTGACCCGGCTGGTTCGCGCTCGCGAGCCATCCGGTTCGCCGTCTGCTGGAGGAGGTCGTTCACGGGGGTCGGCACGCCGTGCAGGCGACCGAGCAGGGTGATCTCGCTCTGGGACGGGGATTGGTCCTGCGGCGGTCGACGTAAGGTCCTCGCATGCCGCGGTCTGCGCTCGTGCTCGCCGTCGGCGCTGGTCTCTACGCCCTCGCCCTCGGCGCGCTCGACGTCACCTTCAACGCCACACCGCTGCTCATCGGCGTGGTCGCCCTCGCTGCTGCGGTCCTCGGCGATCGACCGCAGCTGACGGGGACCGGCCTGGTCCTCGTGGGCTGGGGTGCAGCTGTGCTCGGGGTGAGGGAGGGGCCGCTGCCTGTGGACAGGAGCGCTGCTGCCTTCCTCCTCGGGGCGGGCCTCGGTCTCGTCGCCACCCGTGTCCTCAGCCGCCTGACCCGGAGCGACCTCGGCGACGGGGCGTACGCGGTGCTGTCGGGAGGGCTTTCCTTCTACCTCGCCTACGACGTCGCCGAGCTCGGGCGCTGGCCGGTGTGGGCCGCCGTCCTCCTCATGTGGGCGGTGCTCGAGGCGGCCCGAGGTGGGCGGCGCAACCGCCGTTGAGCATCGACCGCCACTCCCGACCGCACGGCCCGAGTCCAGCGGTGCTGCGATCGATCCGGACCCTCGCCGTCACGGCCCCCCTGGTGCTGGCTGCGTGCGGCGGTGGCCAGGATCGCGACGGGACCCTCACCGTCTTCGCCGCTGCCTCGTTGACGGACGCCTTCGACGAGCTCGGGGACGCCTACGAAGCAGCGAACCCCGAGGTGGAGGTCACCCTCAGCTACGGGGCGTCCTCATCCCTGCGCGAGCAGATCCTCAGCGGGGCGCCGGCGGACCTGTTCGCCTCTGCGAACCGGGCCAACGTCGAGGAGCTCGTCGATGCCGGCGTGTCCGAGGAACCGGTCGACTTCGCCGCGAACGAGCTGCAGGTCGTGGTCCCGGCCGGCAACCCGGGAGGCGTCACCGGCCTGGCCGACCTCGGGCGAGACGAGCTGTTCATCGGCCTGTGCGCCGAGGAGGCGCCGTGCGGCGAGCTCGCCCGGATGGTGCTCGACCGCGCTGGGATCACGCCGGCGATCGACACGAGCGAGCCTGATGTGCGAGCGCTGCTCACCAAGGTCGAGGCCGGTGAGCTCGATGCGGGCCTCGTCTACCGGACCGACGTGCTCGCGTCGGGGAGCGCAGTCGAGGGGATCGACCTCCCCTTCGAGCAGAACGTGATCACGACCTACCCGATCGCCGTCCTCCGCGGGGCGGCCGACGGCGACGCCGCGGTGGCGTTCGTGGACTTCGTGCTGTCCGCCGAGGGTGCAGCGATCCTCGCCTCGTTCGGCTTCGACGCCCCGTGACACGACGGGACCGACCGGCGAGCAGGCGGGTGACGCAGGCCAGGACGCCGTGGGTCATCGTCCCCCTGGCGGCGATCGCCATCGCGTACATCGCCCTCCCGTTCGCTGCGCTGCTGCAGCGCACGCCGTGGAGCGACCTGGGGCGCCTCGTGAGCCAGCCGGTGGTCGCTGATGCCCTGTGGCTCAGCATCACCACCGCCTTCGCAGCGACAGGCATCGCGGCGGTCGTCGGGATCCCCCTCGCCTGGGTCCTGGCGAGGACCCGGTTCCCCGGTCGATCCGCCGTCAGGGCGCTGATCACCCTGCCGATGGTGCTCCCCCCCGTCGTCGGCGGCGCAGCCCTGCTGTTCGCCTTCGGGCGTCGCGGCCTGCTCGGCGGGCCCGTCTTCGACTCGACTGGCTTCGTGCTCCCGTTCTCGATCTGGGGGGTGATCGCCGCCAACACCTTCGTGGCCATGCCGTTCCTCGTGCTCACCGTCGAGTCCGGCCTGCGCGCCGCTGATGCCCGGTACGAGGACGCCGCTGCCACCCTCGGCGCCAGCCGGTGGACGATCTTCCGCCGGATCACCATCCCGAACGCGGCGCCTTCGATCATCGCCGGAGGGGTGCTGTGCTGGGCCCGGGCCCTCGGGGAGTTCGGCGCGACCGTCACCTTCGCCGGCAACCTGCAGGGCAGGACCCAGACGATGCCGTTGGCGGTGTTCCTGGCCCTCGAGTCGGATCGTGACGCCGCCATCGCGCTGTCCCTCGTGCTCATCGCCGTCTCGCTCGCCGTGCTGGTCCCGCTGCGCGACCGCTGGCTGGCCGGCTGACGTGCTCATCGCATCGATCGAGGTCCACCTCGGCGCGCTCGACCTCGCTCTCGAGCTCGAGGTCGGCGACGGCGAGGTCGTTGCCATCCTCGGTCCCAACGGGGCCGGCAAGACCACCGCGCTGCGGGCCATCGCCGGCCTGCGCGCCCTCGACGGGGGCCGCATCGTGCTCGACGGCACCGTCCTCGACGACCCGGCGACGAGCACGTTCGTGCCCACGGCGCAGCGTCCGATCGGGGTGGTCTTCCAGGACTACCTCCTGTTCCCCCGTCTGAGCGCCCTCGACAACGTGGCGTTCGGGCTGCTTGCCCACGGGCGTGACAAGGCGGAGGCGAAGGCCGAGGCGATGCGGTGGCTGGAGAGGTTCGACCTCGGCGCCCACGCCGACGCCCGGCCGGCGACGCTGTCGGGAGGGCAGGCCCAGCGCGTCGCCCTTGCCCGGGCGCTCGCCACCGAGCCACGTCTGCTCCTGCTCGACGAGCCCCTCGCTGCGCTCGACGCCGCCACCAGGCTCCAGGTCCGCACCGAGCTCCGACGCCACCTCGCCACCTTCGACGGCGCTCGGCTCCTGGTGACCCACGACCCCGTCGACGCGCTCGTCCTCGCCGACCGGCTCGTCATCGTCGAGGCCGGGCACGTCACCCAGGCCGGCACGCCCGCGGAGGTGGCCGCACGGCCGGCGTCGCGCTACGTGGCGCAGCTCGTCGGCATCAACCTGCTCCACGGCGCGGCGAGCGGCGCTCGCACGGTCCAGCTCACGAGTGGCATGGAGCTCACCGTCGCCGACGCCCTCCCTGGCCCACTCGTCGCCGTCGCCATCCGTCCCCAGGCGATCGCCCTCCACCGCGACCAGCCCGGCGGCAGCGCCCGCAACACCTGGGTCGCGACCGTGGTCGGGCTCGAGGCCGACCGCGACCGGGTGCGGGTCGACCTCGGCGGTCCCGTGCCCGTCATCGCCGAGGTCACACCGGCCGCTGTCGCCGAGCTGCGGCTCGAGGCCGACGCCGAGGTCTGGGCCAGCGTGAAGGCGGTCGACCTGACGACCTACGAGCGGTGAGCGACGGGAGCGCCCGAACCGGATCGACGCTCGCGACCGACGAGGTATCCTGACCCCCGGGTCAAGAGTGCTCAAAGGCCCGCCACACGAGGGGGGCGGGCGTCTTGACCGCAGCGATGCCGACGAGCTTGGAGGACGGGACCGAGGACGTCCGTCGCAAGGCCACGCGCGATGGGTGGCGCCTGCTCGGCCAGAGCCTGAAGGCGGAGTGGCGCGGCATCGCCTTCGGGGTGGGCGTCGGTCTCGTCTGGACCTTCGCCAAGGTCTCGGTTCCCAAGCTCGTGCAGCTCGGCATCGAGGAGGGCATCGAGCAGCAGCTCGACGGCGCGCTCATGAAGTGGTCGCTCATCATCCTCGGCGCAGGTGTCCTCGCCGCCATCTTCACGGGCGCCCGCCGCTACTTCGCGTTCAGGGTCTCCCGCTCGGTCGAGACCACCCTGCGCCACCGGCTCTTCGCCCACCTCCAGCGCCTGCACTTCGCCTTCCACGACAAGGCCGCGACGGGCCAGCTCATGAGCCGGGCGAACACCGACCTCCAGCAGGTCCAGGCCTTCGTGGTCATGATCCCGGTCACGTTCTCCAACGCGATCACCGTGGTCGCCGCCACGGCGATCATGATCTCGATCAACGCCACGCTGGCGCTGCTCGCCCTCGGCGCGCTGCCGCTCGTCAACATCCTCGCCAAGCGCTTCTCGAGCCGTTTGCACCCTGCGGTCATGGGGCTCCAGCAAGAGCTGGCCGAGCTGTCCGACGTGGTCGAGGAGACGGTCTCTGGCGTGCGGGTCGTGAAGGGCCACGGCGCCGAGCCGATCCAGGCCGCCCGGCTGCGCAAGGAGGCCGACGACGTCTTCGACCGGTCCGTCGAGACGGCCAGGATCCGCGCCACGTACCTGCCGGCGATGGAGCTCCTACCGAACCTTGGCCTGGTGATGGTGCTCGGCTACGGCGGCTACCAGGTCTTGCGGGGCGACCTCACCATCGGCCAGCTCGTCGCCTTCAACGTGTACCTGGCCCTGCTCGTGTGGCCGCTGCGCTCGACGGGCCTCATCGTCTCGCTCGCCCAGCGGGCGGCCGCCTCCGCCGATCGGGTCTACGAGGTCCTCGCGACGGCCCCTGCCATCGCCGACCCCCCGCACGGCAAGGTGCTGCCCCCCGGTGGTGGAGAGCTGCGCCTCGAGGGCGTCCGCTTCGGCTACCTCGACGGCGCGCCCGTGCTCGACGGGATGGACCTCGTCGTCCCCGCCGGGCAGTCGGTCGCCATCGTCGGCGCGACCGGCAGCGGCAAGAGCACCGTCGCCCGGCTGATCCCCCGCTTCTACGACGTCGAGGTGGGGACCGTCAGGATCGACGGTGTCGACGTGCGCGACCTCCGCCTGAACGAGCTGCGGCGATCCGTGGGCATCGTCTTCGAGGAGACGTTCCTCTTCAGCTCGACGATCCGCAGCAACATCGCCTTCGCCGACCCCGATGCCAGCGACGAGGCTGTCGAGCGGGCCGCCCGCCTCTCGGGGGCGCATGACTTCGCCAGCCAGCTCCCCGATGGCTACGCCACGGTGATCGGCGAGCGGGGCTTCTCGCTCTCGGGCGGCCAGCGCCAGCGCATCGCCATCGCCCGCGCCGTCCTCGCCGACCCGCGCATCCTCATCCTCGACGACGCCACCTCGGCGGTCGACCCCACGAAGGAGCACGAGATCCGCGATGCCCTCGACGAGGTCATGCGGGGGCGCACCACGATCGTGATCGCCCACCGGCCGGCCACGATCGCCCTCGCCGATCGGGTCGTGCTGCTCGACGGCGGACGCATCGTCGCCGAGGGCACCCACGACGAGCTCCTGGCCACGAGCGAGCGCTACCGCCAGGTGCTGGCGTCGGCGGACGCAGAGGGCGACACCGACAGCGCAGCCGAGCCCGGGGCGGTGCGGGCCTGATGCGCGGTGGTGGAGGTGGCGGCGGTGGCGGTCGCATGGGTGCGGTCGGCGAGGCCGATGCGCTCGATCGGGGCGAGGCGAAGCAGGTCCTGCGGCGGGCGTGGCGGCGGCTGTCGCCGTACCGCAAGCTCGTCATCTCCGGCGCGCTGCTCTCGGTGCTGTGGACGGGCACCATCGTCGCCGGGCCGTTCCTCGTCCGCTACGGCATCGACAAGGGCATGCGCCAGGACGACTCGGGGGCCCTGAACGTCGCCATCGGCATGTTCGTCGTGGTCACGCTGGTCAGCTACGTCACCTACCGGGCGCTGATCATCACGATCAACCAGGTCGGCGAGCAGTTCCTCCGCGATCTGCGGGTGCAGGTGTTCGACCACCTGCAGGCCCTGTCGATGTCGTTCTACGACCGGGAGAAGGCCGGCGTGATCATCTCCCGGATGACCGCTGACGTCGAGTCCCTCTCCGAGCTCGTCCAGGTCGGGCTCATCATGTTCGTGAGCAACGCGCTCCTGCTCGTCATCACGGTCATCGTGCTCTTCGCCATGTCGTGGCAGCTCGCGCTCGTCTGCCTCATCGGTCTTCCCATCGTCGTGGTTGCCAGCATCAAGTTCCAGCGGGAGTCGAACAAGGCGTACCTGACCGTGCGAGACCGCATCGGCCAGACGCTGTCGTCGCTCCAGGAGGGCCTGTCGGGTGTTCGGGTCATCCAGGCCTTCGGCCGGGAGGACGTCGAGGTCGGCAGGTTCGGGCGACGCAACCAGGGCCTCTTCGACGCCCACATGCACTCGGTGCGGATCTCGGTCTGGTACTTCCCCATCGTCGAGCTCTCGGGCATCGCCGGCACCGCCGCGGTGATCGGCATCGGCGGGATGTTCGTCCGGGACGGCATCGTCACGATCGGCACGGTCGCAGCCTTCGTGCTCCTGCTGGCCAACCTGTTCGAGCCCGTCCAGCAGCTCAGCCAGCTGTTCAACACGCTGCAGTCGGCCGGGGCGGCGCTGAGCAAGCTCTTCGGCCTCCTCGACACGCCGGTGGAGCTCTCCGAGCACTTGGGGGCCGTCGACCTGCCCCGGCACGGCGACATCGCCGTCGAGTCGGTCAGCTTCGCCTACGCCAGTGGAGCACCGGTCCTGCGGGGGATCGACCTGCACATCCGCTCGGGCGAGCGGCTCGCGCTCGTCGGGCCCACCGGTGCCGGCAAGTCCACCCTGGCCAAGCTGGCGGCCCGCCTGTACGACCCGACCGAGGGGCGCATCACCTACGGCGGGGTCGACCTCCGCCACGCCACGCTGCGCTCGCTGCGGGAGCGGATGGTCGTGGTGCCCCAGGAGGGCTTCCTCTTCAACGGGACGCTCGCCGACAACGTGCGCATCGGCCGCGGCGACGCGACCGACGACGAGGTCGCCGAGGCGCTGCGAGCGGTCGGCGCCCTCGAACGGTTCGCAGCGCTCCCCCTCGGCTTGCAGATGCCGGTGAACGCTCGGGGCACCCGACTGTCGGCAGGCGAGAAGCAGCTCGTGTCACTCGCTCGCGCTGCGCTGGCGGACCCCGACGTGCTCGTGCTCGACGAGGCGACGTCGAGCCTCGACCCTGGGACCGAGGTCCTCGTCGAAGCCGCCATCGAACGGCTCATGGAGGGTCGCACCGTCGTGGTGATCGCCCACCGGCTCAGCACCTCGCAACGGGCGGATCGGGTGGGCGTCGTCGCTGGCGGGGAGCTCGTGGAGCTCGGCACGCACGACGAGCTGGTCGAGCAGGGAGGTCACTACGCAGCGCTGTTCGCCTCCTGGGCCGGTGGCCTCGCCCGGCAGTAGCGACCCCGACACCCGGCCTCACGTCTCAGCGCAGGTCGGTCGGCGGAGGTACTGGAGGCACTCGTCGTCGTGGAGGTCGCGGGTGAGGCGGCTGCGGGCGAGGTCGATGAGCTCGTCGACGTCGAGCGTCCACACCCGGACGATGCCGGACTCGTCCAACGACGCCATGCGCCTCCCGTCCGGGCTGAAGTGGGCCTCGGCGACGGCTCGCTCGTGGCCGCGCAGCACGGTCTGGAGCCGTCCGCTGTCGGCGTCCCACACCCGCACGGTGCCGTCGGCCCCAGCGGTTGCGACCTGCTCGCCGTCGGCTGACCAGGCGACCCCGTTCACGACGCCGGGGCTGCGCAGGGTCCGAACGATCGCGCCCGTGTCGAGGTCGTAGAGGTCGGCGTCCCCTGCGAGCAGGCCAGCCACGACGATCCGGGTCCCGGTGGGATCGGCGGCGAGTGCTCGGGGCAGGGCCGTGTACTCGTCGATCACCTCGCCCGCCTCCCAGTCCCACACTCGCAACCCGATCTGGCCGGGTGCCGGACGTGGCTGCTCCATCGCGACGACCAGGCGCTCGCCGTCGCCGACGAAGGCGGCCGAGCTGATGTAGGTGAACCGTTCCTCGACGATGCTGGCAAGCGGCTCGCCCGTGCGGTCGTACACGGCGACGGCCCCGCCGTTGTCGTCGTCTGCCTCCCACCAGCCACCGAGCAGGGCGAGGTGCTGCGAGTCCGGCGACCAGACCGCTCGTTCCGAGTAGTCCTGGGTGGGATCGGCAAGGGTGGCGACCAGCGCACCCGACCCGAGGTCGAAGATGCGAGCCGTGAAGCCGGTGGTGGTGGCGAGGAGCGTCCCGTCAGGGCTCGGCGAGAGGGTCACGCCCTCTCTCGGGTCCACATCGCTGCCCAGGCGGAGGTCGATGCGCAGGCGTCGTCGTCCGGTGTCGGCATCCCACAGCGCAGCGTGCCCGTCGGGTTCTTGGGCGACGATCGTGTCGCCGTCCGGGAGGAACGACCCCGAGCCGCGTGAGCCGGCTGTGCTCACCACGTTCGCCAGCTCACCCCCGGCGCGCTCGCTCACGTCCCAGACCTTCACGGCGGCGAGCCTGTGGTCCCCGGTCATGATGCGGTCACCGTCGGGCGAGAACGCGACCGCCCCGATGCCGTTGCCGGTGTCCCTGGCTGACGCCGCCACCAGCTCGCGCAGGCCTCCCGGGCGCAGCTCGAAGACCCGGGCGAACCCGTCGTCGCCGGCCGTCACCAGTCGTGAGGAGTCCGCACTCCAGTCGAGGTCGTTCGCTGCGGACGCGTGGTGGGCACCCTCGAAGCGCAGCTCGCCGGTGCGGGCGTCCCACACCCTGACGACCCCGTCGAGGTGGACGCTGGCCAGCCAGCGGCCGTCCGGGCTGAAGCGAACGTTGCGGGCGGGCTCGACGTCCTCCCCGATGCGGAGGAGCTCGTCACCGGTGGCCACGTCGACGAGGAGCACCGCCCTCTCGTTGTTCGAGGCGATCGCCAGGCGAGCGCCGTCGGCCGAGAAGCCGATCCCCTCGACCCACCCCTCCACCTCGGAGACGAGGTCACCGCTGCGGCGATCGAACACGCGGGTGGCGGGCTCGTTCGCCCAGTGGGCAGCGACGTGGCGACCGTCGGGGCTGAACGCCGGGGCGACGACACGCTGCGCTCCGCCTCCGCCGAGCTCAGCCAGCTGGTCGCCCGTCTCGGTGTCCCAGATGCGGAGCCACCCGTCGTCGCCGGTCGTGGCGTACGCAGCGCCGTCCGGGGCGAATGCGACGTCGTTGATGTCGATGTCGTGGCCCACGAAGGCGTACACCGACTCGCCGGTCTCGGCGTCACGCAGGTCGACGAGCCCCGTCTCCTCCGGCCCCTCCGTGACGAAGACCGAGCCGTCCGGGCTCCAGTCGAGTGCGCCGCCGAGCCCAGGGACGCTGAGCAGGATGCGAGAGCGGCTGACGCCGCGGTGCAGTGCCTCCAGGGCCTCCGGTCGGACGACATCGCCGGCTCGCCGGCTGACGTCGACAGCCTCGAGTGCGAGGAGCATGGCCCGCTCAGGATCCTCCTCGACGCTTGCTTCAGCTGCTGCCGCCAGCTCCCGGACGAAGGCGACCCGCCGCTCTTGGCGCGCTTCTTCGCGCTGGTCGAGTGCCACGAAGCCGCCGATCAGGGCCACCACCAGCGCGATGGCGATGACGACCAGCTGTCGCCGCAGCCGGTGGTTGGCCCTGACCTGGTCGTGGGCCCGCGCCGCAGCGTCGAGCTCCTCCGCAGCACGGGCATCCAGCCCGGCCTCGAGGAACTCGCGCTCGAGCGCCGGCAGCGTCGACGCACCCAAGGCGTCTGCAGCCGACTGCAGCCGTGACCCCCGGTAGAGGGCACCGGGGTCACGATCGAGCCCCTCCCAGCTGGCAGCGGCCTCGCGCAGGTGGCCGAGCAGGATCAGCGCGCCTCGGTCCTCATCCAGCCAGCGGCGAAGGCGCGGCCACTCTCGCAGCAGCGCCTCGTGGGCAGGTTCGACCGTGGGCAGCCGGCTCTGGGGGTGGCGGTCGAGTGTCAGCAGCCGTGCATCGGCCCACCGGGCGATGAGCGAGTCGAGCGCCGGATCGTCGGAGGCGACGTCGGCCCGCACGGCCCTGCGACGGGTCGGTTCGCCGTCGGTGCTGACGATCACGAGCTGCTCGAACAGGCGGCGGACAGCAGCGCGCTCTTCGTCATCGAGCGAGCTGTAGAGCGCCTCGGCGCGCGAAGCGATGGCGCCGGTGAGCCCACCGAGGCGCCGGTACGAAGCAAGGGTCAGGTCGCTCTCCCCACGTTCGGCGAGCTCGAAGAGCGTGAACTGCAGCGAAGGCAGACCGGCTGGCTCGTCGACCGCCGCGCTGACGAGCTCGGCCACGAGCGCACCCTCGACCGCTCGGCGGGCGCGACGAGCGGGCTCGACGATTGCCGCCTCGAGCTCGGCGGGGGCCATCGCCGGGATCGTGACCGTTGCGTCGAGCACGAGGGACCCGAGGGGCTGGACGGCCAGCGGTCGGTCGTAGAAGTCCGCTCGGAGGGTGCCGACCACCCGCAGGCGGCTCCCCGGCGTGCGGATGGCGTGGACGATGCCCTCGAGGAAGCGACGTTGCTCCCGTTCACTCGAGGTGGTGAACAGCTCCTCGAGCTGGTCGATCACCAGCAGCAGCTGACCCCCGTCGGGGAGCAGCTCCCGGACGACGCGATCGATCCCCCCTTCCACGGCGAGGTCGGCGGTGGTGCCCGCTCGGTCGCTGACGGCAACTCGTCGCAGCGCGGCCGCCAGCTCCTTGAACGGCGCCGCCCCGGGCAGCATCGTGGTGACGAACCACCGTTCGGACCCGGGGACGTCGCCGCGCCTGACGAGCGGGAGCACCCCTGCCCGCACGGCGCTCGACTTGCCCGTGCCGGAACCGCCGACGACGAGCACCAGCCGGCCCCGCACACCGTCGCTCGCCAGCCGCCCGAGGACGTCGGTGATGACGCTCTCACGACCGAAGAAGTCCCCGGCGTCGGACTCGTCGAAGGCTCGCAGGCCCTTGTACGGGTTCTTCACCGGGGGGAGGTCGACCGGGCGGTCGTCGGCGAGCACTGCGACGAGCCGTGCCACGACCTCGACGATCGGCTGGGGCTCGCCGGGGGTGCGTCCCGACCTGACTGCGTCGGCGACCGCAGCCGACGTGGCGGGCAAGCACGTCTGGACGAGGGTGACGAGGGCCAGCGCGTCGGCTGCAGAGGACCCGGTGCCCGGGAGGCGAGCGAGGTCGAAGTCGCCGACCCATGCGTCGCCGCTCTCGTCGAACAGCACGGCGTCAGGACCGAGCCGGTCGTGGACGACCCCCGCCTCGCTTGCTGCGATCAGTGCACCACCGACGCGCTGCACGATCGCCGCCACCTCCGCCCGGCTCGGGGGGTGGCGGTCGAAGCGAGCGATCCGATCCGAGAGGGAGCCACCCCGGAGCCGGCGCATGACGAGGTAGGCGACCCCGGGCTCTCGCCAGTAGTCGTGGATCGGGATGATCGCCGGGTGGCGCAGGGCGGTGAGCCGCTGCGCCGAGGTCTCGAAGGCGCGCACGAAGTCGGGTGCGTCCGCCACGTCGCGGTGGAAGGCCCGGACGACGAGCTCCCGATCCACCCCGGGCAGGTGTGCGGCGAAGACGGTCCCGTCGCGACCCGTGCCCAGCCGATCGCCGAGGCGGTAGCCCCGCAGCACCTGCCCGCCGGCGTCGGAGAGCAGCTCCTGGTCGTGGCTGAGGATCCGGTCCTCGAGCTCGCGCAGCGAGGGTGTCGGATCGAGACCGAGCTCCTCGACCAGCACGCTGCGGTGCTCCTGGTACGCGCGCAGGGCATCGGCCTGTCGGCCGGACCGGTACAGCGCCGTCATCAGCTGCGCCACGAACGCCTCACGCAGCGGGTGGCGCCTGGCCATCGCCTCGAGCTCAGGGATCACCGCCCTCGACCGACCGCACGCCAGCTGGGCTTCGAAGTGCAGCTCGGTGGCGGACAGTCGCAGCTCGCCCAAGCGCTGCGCCTCCGCACGAGCCCACTCCTCGTCATCGAACTCGGCGTAGGCGTCGCCGTGCCAGAGGGCGAGCGCCTCGCACACCACCACTGCGGCGCCAGCCGGGTCTCCTCGCGACAGCAGGGAGCGGGCGTCGGCGACCCCCGCCTCGAAGCGGGCGACGTCGAACGCCTCGTCACAGGTCCGCAGCACGTAGCCGGGTGCCTCGGTGACGAGCAGCGTCGGCCCGCTGGAGTCGATGACCCGTCGCATCCTGGCGATGTAGCTGCGCAGCGTCGCCGCCGCCGCCGGCGTGGGCTCGCCGGCGAAGACGGTGTCGATCAGCCGGTCGGTCGACACCACGGTGTTGCGGTGGATGAGGAGCATCGCCAGCAGCCGACGCTGCTGCGGGCCACCGACGTTGAGGTCGCGACCGTCGGCGCTCGCCCGCACCCCCCCCAGCGCTTGGAAGCCGACCATCGCCCTCCCACCCCTGCTCGTGGAACGCTACTTCGCCTGCAACATGGCGAACAGATGTTGCAACCACGTGGCACTGGTCGGCGGGAAGCGTGCTGACCTGGGCCTTTGCGTCATCGGGGTGAGCACTGCCACGGGGGTGCCACGCCCTCGACACCGCCTCGCCACTGGTGAGGAGCAGCGTCCTCCACAGCGGGCTGATCAGCAGCCCCCACCGTGAAGGAGCACTCGATGGCAACAACCGTCCTTCCCCGCGACCTGGACACCGGGTCGTCCGGGACGTCACACAGCTCGCCTCGGACCCGCACCACCGCCGCCTGGTTCGGCTGGGCGCTCGCAGCCGCGCTGCTCGCGCTCGCCACGGTCCTCGCCGTCACTGCGATCGGCTCGGACGGCGATGCGGCGTCGGTCCCGTCGGGCACCGTGCAGCACAGGAGCATCACCGCGATCGACCACCTCGTGGAGCAGGAGGCCCGCAACC
>JBBSLC010000077.1:0-14394 GCA_038255685.1 Acidimicrobiales bacterium
AGGATGAACACCTGGGTCTTGCCAGCGAGGCGGCGGAAGGCAGCGCCGTGGAGGATCCGGTCGCGGTCCCGCTCGAAGCAGGTCCGCCGGGGGTCCGGTTCCTCGTCGATCGCCCGGCGCCCGGCGCCGGACGACTGGGTCGCGCCGGGGGCGAGGGCGGCGGCCTCGTCGGCCTCCCGCTCCGTCCGCTCGCGAGCCGTGATCGACCCGACGACGCCGGTGCTGTCGACGTGGGCACGCCGGACGGCCCCGGCGCCACTCGCGCCCGGCGTGTGGCCCTCCATGGTGGCGGCCCAGGTGCGGGCCCGCTCCGAGGCGGGCAGGTCGATCTCGGGGTCCACGGCTGCGAGGGTACCGACGGGTTCCGGCGAGGTGGGGCTGCCGGCGGGCTCGCTGGGGGACGTCGGCCGCCCCCGCCGTAGGCTGCTGTGCCTGATGTCAGCCTTCGTCGACGAGAGCGGTCTCCACGTCAAGGGTGGCGACGGCGGCGCCGGAGCCGTGTCGTTCCGCCGTGAGGCGCACGTCTCGAAGGGTGGACCCGACGGCGGAGACGGGGGCGACGGCGGCGACGTCTGGCTTGTGGCCGACCACAACGTGCCGTCGCTGCTCGCCTTCCGCGACCACCCGCACCGGCGGGCCGAGGACGGCGTCCACGGCACGTCGAAGAAGGCGCACGGCCGCTCGGGGAGCGACACGATCGTGGAGGTCCCCGAGGGCACGATCGTGAAGGACCGCGACGGGACCGTCCTCGCCGACCTCATCAGCAACGGGGACCGGTTCCTCGTCGCTGCTGGCGGCCAGGGCGGCAAGGGCAACGCCCGCTTCCTGTCCAACGCCCGGCGTGCCCCGAGCTGGGCCGAGCAGGGCGAGCGGGGCGAGGAGCACTGGCTGCGCCTCGAGCTGAAGCTCATGGCCGACGTCGCCCTCGTCGGCCTGCCCAACGCCGGCAAGAGCACGCTCATCGCCGCCATCTCCGCAGCCCGTCCGAAGATCGCGAACTACCCCTTCACCACGTTGGTGCCGAACCTCGGCGTCGTGCGCTACGGCGACACGGAGATCGTGGTCGCCGACATCCCCGGCCTGATCGAGGGCGCGAGCGAGGGCCGCGGGCTCGGGCTGCAGTTCCTCCGCCACATCGAACGGGCACGGGTGCTCGTGGTCATGATCGACCTCGGATCGGTGGAGCGCATCCCGCCGGCCGAGCAGGAGCGGATCCTGCTCCACGAGCTCGCCGAGCACCAGCCCGACCTCGCCGAGCGGCCCCGCATCGTCATCGGCTCCAAGGCGGACCTGCTCGTGCAGGGCGCCGAGCTCGCCGTCGAGGGATGGGAGGGGCCTGTCGTCTCCGCCGCCACCGGCGAGGGCGTGCGGGAGCTCGTCGGGCGCATGGCGGAGCTCGTCCGCACGTCGCGCCAGGAGCAGCCGGTCCCGGAGGGCTTCGCCGTGCTCCGCCCCGGCGCAGAGGGCTTCAAGGTCGAGCGCGAAGGGGGCGGCTTCGTGGTGCTGGGGCGCCAGGCCGAGCGAGCCGTGGCTGTCAGCGACCTCACCAACGTCGAGGCGATGCAGTTCGTCCAGGACCGGCTCCGACGCATGGGCGTCGACCGTGCGCTCGCCAGGGCCGGCGCCAAGGAAGGCGACATGGTGCGCATCGGCGGCCTGTCCTTCGAGTACGAAGACTGACGTGGCCGTCGTCGTCGCAAAGATCGGGACCTCGTCGGTCACCGGCGAGGGCGGTGCGATCGAGGTCCCCCGCGTGGCGAAGCTGTGCGCCGAGGTCGTCGCCCTCCGCCGGGCCGGCCACCAGGTGGTGGTCGTCACCAGCGGCGCCATCGCCGCTGGGCTCCCCGCACTCGGCATGACGAGGGCCGACGCTCGCGACGTCGCCACCCTCCAGGCGGTGTCCGCGGTCGGCCAGAGCCGGCTGATGCGCGTCTACGACGAGGCGTTCGGTAGCCACGACGTCGTGTGCGGGCAGGTGCTGATCGCCCCGCTCGACTTCATGGTCCGCCAGCAGTACCTGCATGCTCGCTCGACGCTGCAGCGCATGCTCGGCCTCGGTGTCGTCCCGGTCGTGAACGAGAACGACGCCCTCGCCGACGACGAGATCCGCTTCGGCGACAACGACCGCATCGCTGCGCTCGTCGCCCACCTGCTCGCCGCCGACGTGCTCGTGCTCCTCACCGACACCGCCGGCGTGCTCACCGCCGACCCCCGGCTCGATGCCGGCGCGAGCCTCATCGAGGAGATCATCGAGGTGGACGCCTCCCTGGAGGCAGCCGCAGGCGGGGCGGGGACGGCGCGGGGGAGCGGGGGCATGGCCTCCAAGCTCGCGGCGGCGAAGATCGCTGCGTGGTCGGGTGTGCGCACCGTGATCGCCAGCGCAGACCGGGATGGCGTGCTCGCCGGCGCCGTCGCTGACGAAGCCGGGATCGGGACCGTCGTCCGCCCCCGGCCCAAGCGCCTCGCGGCGCGCAAGCTGTGGATCGCCTTCGCCGTCGGCTCGTCCGGGACGGTTGCGGTCGACGAGGGCGCTCGGCGCGCCCTGCTCGAGCGCAACGTCTCGTTGCTCCCTGCTGGGGTCGTGGCGTCGACGGGGACCTTCGTCGCGGGAGACGCCGTCGAGGTGGTCGGCCCCGACGGTCGACCTTTCGCCAAGGGCCTCGTGCAGCTCAGCGCGACCCAGCTCGCGGCCGTCGCCGGGAGGCGGACTGCGGACATCGGCGAGGGGATCCCCCACGAGGTCGTCCACCGTGACGACCTCGTCGTGCTGCCCTGAGCACGGCACCACTCGAGTCGTCGCCGTTCTCGAAAGGCCCGCTCACCCGCCCTCGACGAGGAGCTGGACCCAAATCCGTCCCAGCCAGGTCGCGAACCGGTCGCTCGACCACCCGCGCTCGATGGTGAGCCGGTGCCAGAGCGTCCCGTCTGTCGTCGACCACAAGATGTCCCGGCACTCCTCCTCCGACACGGCGAGCTGACCCGTCGCCGCCGCCTCCGCAGCCATGACGCTCATCCCGGCGAGGCGCTGACGGCCCATCTCGTCGAGCATGGCCGCTGCCGCCGGGTCGCCTCCGGCCGCCGACTGCACCATCACCTGGAACGGGCCGATGCGCTGCGCCGTCTGCGTGAAGAACCGGGCGTGCAGCGCCAGCCGCTTCGCCAGGTCCGCCTCGGTCCGGATGGCGACCACCTCTGGTCGCTCGTGGAAGACGACGTCCTCGTCGTCACCACCGATCGTGATGTCCCAGGCCTTGTGCAGCAGCGTCGCCTTGTTCCCGAAGGACGCGTAGATGGTCTCCACGGAGACCTCGGCGGCAGCCGCGATCTCGGCGACGGTGGTACGGCCGTACCCCTGGTCGAGGAAGAGGTCGCGGGCGGCTTCGACGGTCCGGGCTCGGGTGCGGGCCGCCTGTGCCCGGCGGCCAGAAGCGTCATACGTCCTGCCCCTTGACATCGCGCCGACCTTTCACTACACCTGTCATGTAATAGATACATGTCCAATGTATCGGAAACGGGGGACCTGATGTCCGACCTGCAGGAGAGCGCAGCGAGCGTCTGGAGCGCCGTGGCCGGCGCCTGGGAAGCGAACGCTGCCTACGTCGACGACCACACCGCCGATGCCACCACCGCCATGCTCGACCGCCTGGCGGTGGAGCCGGGCGACCGTCTCCTGGAGCTCGCCTCTGGGCCAGGCACGCTCGGCACAACCCTCGCCGACCTCGTCGGCCCGAGTGGCGAGGTCCTCCTGTCGGACCTCGCGCCGGGCATGGTGGAGGTCGCACGCCGGAGGTCCGCCGCCCTCGACAACGTCCGGTGCGCCGTCCTCGACGCAGCTTCCATCGACCAGCCAGACGAGTCGTTCGACGTCGTCGTCTCCCGCATGGGCGTGATGTTCGTGCCGGACCCAGCCACAGCGCTCGGTGAGATCCGGCGGGTGCTGGCGGTCGGTGGGCGCTTCGGGGTGATGACGTGGGCCGGCATGGAGCACAACCCGTGGATGACCTCCGTCGGCATGGCTGCGATGCTCGCCGGCATCGCCACGGGTGGGCCTCCCGTCGGTCCCGGCAGCATCTTCTCGCTGGGTGATCCCGACCAGCTGCGGCAGCTGGCGATCGGTGCCGGCTTCCGCGACGTCACGGTCGATGTCGCCGACGTGGTGTTCCGGGCTCCTGACGTCGAGACCCACGTCGCCCGTGTCGGTTCGCTCGCAGGTCCGCTGGCAGCGCTGATCGAGGCAGCGTCGGACGAGCAGCGGGCGGCGATGCGGAAGACGGCCGGCGAGCTCGCGGCGCCCTACGAGACGGCGAACGGCGTCAAGATGCCTGGCCGGGTGGTCGTCGCCGCCGGCCGTCGTTGAGGTCCTTCTCCCGCGCTGGCTGCGCTGAGCGCTGTCAGCTCGAGGCGGCGTCGCCCTCCGCCGGTGCGGCCTGCGCTTCGCCGGCAGCGACCTGCGGGGCGGCCGCGCCGCTGGTGATGCCGAGCTTGGAGCGGATCTCGGCCAGCCTGGCCTGGGCCTCGGTGTTCATCGCCGCCTGCTCGACCTCGAGCATGCGCCCCTCGACGGACTCGCCGTTCAGCTCGGCCATGCCCTTCGCCTTCGCGTAGCGGGCCTCGATCTTCTCCTGGACCTCGGTGAAGGTGGGAACGTCCTGGCCGACGGTCTCGTTGAGCGAGGCCATCGCCGAGTTCATCTGCTCCTGCATCTTCGCCTGGTCGAGCTGGCTCATGAGCTTCTGGCGCTCGGACAGGCGCTTCTGGAGGACCGAGGAGTTCTGGGCGACGGCCGCCTTGGCCTGGTCAGCGGCCTGCGCGCTCGCCAGGTGGGTCGTCTTGAGGTCCTCGACCTCGCGCTCGACGGCGATGAGGCGGTTGGCGAAGCTCTCCGCTGCGCTCGTGTACTCCGCCGCCTTCTTGGTGTCACCGGCGGACTCGGCCTCGGCGATCATGAGCACCGCCTGCTGGGCGGACGCATTGACCTTCTCGAGCTCGGTCATCGCCCGGTTCAGGCGCATCTCTGTCTGCTTCTGGCCGGCGATGACGTTCGCCGCCTGCTCCTTGAGGCGCCGGTGCTGATCCTGCGCCTCCATGATCGCCTGCTCGAGCTGGACCTTCGGGTCCGACACCTCGTCGAGCTTGCCCGAGAGAGCGGCGGTCACATAGCGCCAGGTGCGTCGCAGCAGCTTGAACATGTCGACAGGCTACGCCGTGCTCGCCCGGCCGGTCACCCGACGCAGACGTGCCACGAGCGGGGCGACCTCCTCCACCCGCAGCACCACGACGGCGACGGCGAACACGAGCGCGCCGACCCCGACGCCGGCGCCGGTTCGCACCACGGCGCCGATGCCGTCAGGGCCTCCGATGCGGAGGGCGACGACCACGACGGCGATCCCCATGGCCGCGCACGCGGCGAGGATGCGGCTGATCGAACGGGCGGCGCGCCGGCCGTCGAGGGACCCGACCCTGCGCTGCAGGACCACGAGGGCGACCACAGCGGCGACGGTGTAGGCCGCGGCATAGGAGGCGGCGAGGCCGGGGATGCCGAACGGGCCGATGAGCACCAGTGCGAAGGCGACGTTCGCCACGTTCTCCCCGACGTTGAGCAAGAAGGGCGTGCGCGTGTCGCGCAGCGCGTAGAAGCCGCGCAGCGCGAAGAGGTAGATCGAGAAGCCGAACAGGCCGACAGCGAAGGCAGCCAGCGTGTCGGCGGTGAGCTGGGCCGAGTCCACGCTGAGAGCGCCCCGCTCGAGCAGCGCGGACACGATCGGCCGGGCGAGCACGACGTAGCCCGTGGCGGCGGGGAGGATGACGAGTGCCATGAGGCGGACCCCGGTCGAGAACCGGTCGCGGTAGGTCGGGTGGTCACCGCGCTGCGACGCCGACGACAGCTCGGGGACGAGGGTCGTCATCAGGGACACGGCGACGAGGGCGTGCGGCAGCTGGAAGAAGATGAAGGCGCCGGTGTAGGCGGAGACGCCACCCTGCTCCCGGTTGGCGAGGATGAGCACGACGAGGAGCGAGACCTGGTTCGTGAGCACGTAGCCGAGGGTCCAGCCCGAGAGGCGCCCGACGTGGCGCACCGCGGGGTGCTTCAGGTCGAGGTGGGGGCGGATGCGCACGCCGGCCCGGCGCAACGCCGGCAGCAGGACGAGCGTCATGAGCACGATCCCCGCCGTGGTGCCGAGGCCGAGGGTGAGCAGCAGCACCCGATCGCTGCGCACCTGCTCGAGCGACGGCGTGCCTCCGGCCAGCCTCGGGAGTGCGAGGAGGACGGCGGTCACGGCGACGTTGTTGAGAGCCGGGGCGAAGGCGGGCACGGCGAAGCGGCGCCGGGCGTTGAGCAGCGCCGTGCCGAGCGCGGTGAGCCCGAAGAACAGGATCTGGGGGACGAACATCCTGAGCAGGTCCGTCGCCACCGCCTGCTGGTCGGCGGCGACGTCACCGGCGACGCCGACGGTGTAGAGCCGCACGATCCAGGGTGCAGCGAGGAACGCCACGACGCACACCGCCACCAGCAGGGCGACGGCGACCGAGATGACTGCCGACGTGCCCTCGTCGTCCTCCTCGTCCGCCTGCTGCACGAAGACGGGGACGAGGGTCGCCGACAGCACACCGCCGAGCAGCAGCTCGTAGACGATGTTCGGCGTCGTGTTGGCGAGCGTGTAGGTGTCGGTCAACCGGTCGAAGCCGATCGCGTACGCCGTCGCCGCCAGCCGACCGAACCCGGTCAGGCGGGAGAGCGCCGTGCCCACGGCGACCATGAGGCTCGCCCGCACCAGGCCCGACGGTGCAACCGAGGGGAGCGCGGCCTCCTCCGGGGCGTCGGCCGCAGGATCGGGCGGGCTGGCGTCGCCGAGCACGACCCCGTCGGTCACCCGGCGACCTCACCCAGGGCGAGGCGGAGCGCCTCGAGCTGGTCGACCACCTCGTCGACCTCGGACCCGAGGCCGACGAGGTCGGCGTCGGTCCCGGAGCCGAGGGACAGCTCGACCGCCCTGGCTGCGGCCTCGTCCAGCCTGGCGGTGAGCACCACGAGGCGAGCGTCGGCGTCAGCAGAGGTCGTCGACAACCGCTCTGCCGACTCGAGCTGGGCCCGCAGCGAAGCGACCTGCTGGTCGTCCACCGCCCGGGCGCCGGCGGTGGCCTCAGCCGTGTCGAGTCGCGTCCGGAGCTCGACGATGCCGAGCGTGCGTACGCCCTTGCCCAGCGCGTTGCCCTGGTTGGCGATGCGCCAGCACTCCTGGACGCCCGCCTCGATGCGCGCACCGACGTCGACGAGGCGCTCACGGAGCGGGCCGTCCCGGGTGCCGCGGATGGCCGCCTCGTAGCGCTGCTGGGCACTGAGCGCAGCCTGCACCCGCCGGCGCCACGGGTCGCCGAGTGTGAACGGGTCGATCCGCTCCTGGCGCCCGCCTCCCCCGTCCCTCCGCAACAGCGCCGACGCGGCGGCACCGAGCGCGTAGCCGCCTGCTCCGATCGCAAGGGCTGCGAGGACGGGCAGGCCTGCGACGGCGCCGACGCCGGCGCTGCCGACGGCGAGCACCACAGCGGCAGGGGAGCGCAGCGCTCGCCCCGCGCTGCGCCGGGAGTGACGTTCCATGGCCAAGTCGGCAGCCTACGACCGGGCTCGGGAGCGCCCGTCAGATGCGGGTCGCTGCTGACGCCACGTCGTCGTCGGTGAGGCTGCAGAGCTGTTCGTCCGTCGGGTCGGTCAGCCCCACGATCCGGCTGGCGTGGGCAGCGATGGTCGCCTCGAACAGGTTTCGGGCCAGGCGGCCGTTGCCGAAGCCCCGGCCGCGGGGCTCGGTCGCGAAGCGGGCCTTCGCAGCCCGGAGGGCGTCGTCGGTCGGCGCGTAGTGGCCCTTCTCGGAGATGAGCACGAAAATCGCCAGGAGCTCGTCGTCGGTGTAGTCGGGGAAGTGGATGGTGCGGGGGAAGCGGCTCTCGATGCCGGGGTTGGACTCGACGAGGGCCGCCATCTCGACGGGGTAGCCAGCGAGGATCACCACGATCTCGTCGCGGTGGTCCTCGACGAGCTTCACGAGCGTGTCGACGGCCTCGGCGCCGAAGTCACGCTCACCTCCGCGGGCGAGGGCGTAGGCCTCGTCGATGAGCAGGACGCCCCCGAGCGCGCTCGCGAAGACCTCCCGGACCTTCGTCGCCGTCTGTCCGACGTAGCCGGCGACGAGCCCGCTCCGATCGGTCTCGACCAAGTGGCCCTGCGCCACGACACCGAGGGTGCGGTAGATCTCGGCGAGCAGGCGGGCGACGGTGGTCTTGCCGGTGCCGGGGTTGCCGGTGAAGATGAGGTGGCGGCTCCCGGCGGCGACTGGCATGCCCCGCTCGCGACGAAGGCGCTGCACGGCGAGGAGGTCGGCGACGAGCTTGACCTCCTGCTTCACCAGGTCCAGTCCGATCAGCTCGTCGAGCTCGGCGTAGAGCTCCTCGATCGGCCGCGGAGGTGGGAGCGCCGCGTGCGTCGGTGGCGCGCCATCCGCCCCACTGGCCGCCGCCGACGCCGAGGTCGCTGGCACCGGGGCGCTCCCGGCGTTCGTCCCGGTGCCCCCCGGACGGGGGATGGCGTGGGCGGCGATCGCCCGCAGCAAGGTGGCCCGCAGCTGCTCGAGCGACTGGAGCTCCAGGCGGCCCACGTGCGCATCGGTGGCAGCGACCTCGTGGGCGATGGCCATGGCCCGCTCGTAGTACGTCCACGCTGCGGTCGTCCCGTTGCGGCGGTCGCCCTTGAGCAGCAGGTCGAAGAGCACCGACGGCTGCTCGACCCAGCGGCGTCGCCCGGTGATGAACCCGGCGCGCCGCAGCTCGGCGGGATCGGCCCGCCCGATCTGGGTCTCGAGGATGGGACCGAACGTGGCGATGAGGGCGAGCAGCTCGTTGTCGGTGTGGAGCCCGTCGGCGTCGACGAGCGCGCACGCCAGGTCGAACACGTCGAGGGCGACGTCGCCGGCGAGGCGGTCGGCGCGGATCGCCGCGACCCCTGCGCCGAGCGCCTCGACGTGGGGCGTGACGTCGTCGAGGAAGCGGGCCACCGCCCCGGCGAACGCCTCGCTCACGTCTCGCTCACCCTGCCCCCTCGACCCGACCGACCCCGTACTGGCGGCTGGATGCGACACCGCGTGTCGCTCCTGACCGCCAGCTCGGAAGGGGAGGGGGTGGCGCAGCGTGCACGCCGGCAGTCTGCACCGTTCCGGCGTCCGGTGGGGGGCCGTTCCCTAGACTGATCGGATGCCGGACACCCCCCTCGTCGAGCTCGGGCGCAGGGCCAAGGCCGCCGCCAGTGCGCTCGCGACGACGACGACCGAAGCCCGCGACGCTGCGCTCCACGCTGCTGCCGACCTCCTCGTGGCGTCGACCACCGAGATCCTGGCGGCCAACGCCGAGGACGTGGCACGGGCCGAGGATGCGGGCGCCGCAGCGACGGTCGTCGACCGGTTGCGCCTCGATGCCGGACGGATCGAGGCGATGGCCGCGGGACTGCGCCAGGTCGCTGCGCTGCCCGACCCGGTGGGCGAGGTCACCGCCGGGTGGACCCGCCCCAACGGCCTGCGCATCACCAAGGTCCGGGTGCCCCTCGGCGTGGTCGGGATCATCTACGAGAACCGGCCGAACGTCACGAGCGATGCCTTCGGGCTGTGCCTGAAGTCCGGCAACGCCGCCTTCCTGCGGGGCAGCAGCGGTGCCATCACGTCGAACACGGCGATCGCCGGCGTGCTGCGGCACGGCGTGGCGAAGGCGGGTCTGCCCGAGGACGCACTCGTCCTCGTCGAGGACATCAGCCGAGCGTCTGCCGTCGAGTTCATGCAGCTGCGGGGGCTCATCGACGTGCTGATCCCCCGCGGGGGCCGGTCGCTCATCGAGGCGATCCTCGAGAGCGCCACGGTCCCCTACGTCATCGATGGCGACGGGAACTGCCACGTGTACGTCGACGAGCACGCGGACCTCGACATGGCATGTGCCATCGTCGTCAACGCGAAGACCCAGCGCCCGAGCGTCTGCAACGCGGCGGAGTCGCTCGTCGTGCACGAGGCGGTGGCCGACCGCTTCCTGCCCGAGGTCGCCCGTGCCCTGGAGGGCGTCGAGCTCGTCGGCGACGCCGCCAGCCGAGCGCTCGTCCCCGGGATGGGCACCGCCACCGACGCCGACTGGGACGCCGAGTTCCTCGACCTCAAGATGAGCGTGGCCGTCGTGGCATCGCTCGACGAGGCCATCGGGTGGGTCAACGCCCACGGTTCCGGCCACACCGAGGCCATCGTGACGAGGGACCTCGCTGCCGCCGACCGCTTCACCCGTGAGGTCGACGCTGCCGCCGTGGTCGTGAACGCCTCGACCCGCTTCGTCGACGGCGAGCGCTTCGGCTTCGGTGCCGAGATCGGCATCAGCACCCAGAAGCTCCACGCCCGCGGTCCGATGGGCCTCCGCGAGCTCACCACCGAGAAGTACGTCGTGCGAGGCGACGGCCACCTCGTCACCTGAGCGAAGCCGTTCTGTGCGGGTCCTCTGGTGCTGAGGACGCAAGAACCCGCACAGAACGAGAAGGGTCGCTGCGTCAGCTGCCTCGGACGTCGGCCACCACGGCGGTGACCGCGTCGGCGACGGCGACATCGGTGCTCGTCCCGGCTCGGCGATCGCGCAGCTCGACGGTGCCGTCGGCGAGGGATCGACCGACCACGAGGGTGCTCGGGATGCCGAGCAGCTCGGCGTCCTTGAACGACACGCCGGGGGAGCCGCCTCGGTCGTCGAGCAGCACGTCGAGGCCGGCAGCCTCGAGTGCGACGGCGAGCTCCTCGGCGGCGACGCGTTGCTCGTCGCCCTTGCCCACCGCCACGACGTGCACGTCGAAGGGCGCCACGCCGCGGGGCCAGATCAGCCCCTTCTCGTCGTGTGACTGCTCGGCGATGGCGGCGACGGCGCGGCTGATCCCGATGCCGTAGGAGCCCATCGTCACCCGCTTGGGCTTGCCGTCGGGACCGAGGACGTCGAGCCCGAAGGCGTCTGCGTACTTGCGGCCGAGCTGGAAGATGTGGCCGATCTCGATGCCCCGCTCGACGGAGAGGGGCGATCCGCAGCTCGGGCAGGGGTCGCCGGCGCGCACCTCGGCTGCGGGGATGGTGCCGTCGGGCTCGAAGTCGCGGTCCATGACCACGTTCACCGCGTGCTTGCCCTCTTCGTTCGCACCGGTCGCCCAGGCGCTCCCCCGCACCACCAGTGGGTCGACGAGGTAGCGGATCCCGAGGCTGCGCAGCACCTGGGGCCCGATGTAGCCCTTGACCAGGCCGGGGTTCCCCTCGAAGTCGTCGAAGGGCAGGACCTCAGCGGGCTCGACGTTGGCGCCGAGGCGCTTGAGGTCGACCTCGCGATCCCCGGGGATGCCCACGACGAGGAGCTCCTTGGTCCCATCGGTGTGGCGCAGGGTGACGACGACGTTCTTCAGCGTCTGGGACGCGTCGAGGTCGTGGCCCTGGTCCCGCAGGACGGCGACGAGGGTGTCGATGGTCGGCGTGCCGGGCGTGTCGAGCACCTCGAGCGGGGGCTGCGACGCAGGATCGAGGGAACCGCTCGGACGGATGTCGGCCGCCTCGGTGTTCGCTGCGTAGTCGCACGAGGTGCACGAGACGAACGTGTCCTCGCCGTTGGCCGCTGGGGCGAGGAACTCCTCGGACGCGCTGCCGCCCATGGCGCCACTGACGGCGGCGACGATCCGGTAGTCGAGGCCGAGGCGCTCGAAGATCTCGATGTACGCCGCTCGGTGCAGGTCGTAGCTGTGCTGGAGCCCGGCGTCGTCGACGTCGAAGGAGTAGCTGTCCTTCATGACGAACTCGCGGCCGCGCAGGATGCCGGCGCGGGGTCGGGCCTCGTCCCGGTACTTCGTCTGCACCTGGTAGAGCAGGACGGGCAGGTCCTTGTACGACGAGTACTCGCCCTTGACCAGCAGCGTGAAGAGCTCTTCGTGGGTGGGGCCGAGGAGGTACTCGGCGCCCTTGCGGTCCTCGAGCTTGAACAGCAGCGGGCCGTACTCGCTCCAGCGCCCGCTCTGCTCGTAGGGGTCGCGGGGGATGAGCGCAGGGAAGTGGACCTCCTGGGCACCGATGCGGTCCATCTCCTGCCGCACGATCCGGCTGACCCGCTCGAGCATGCGCACGCCGAGGGGCAGCCACGAGTAGATGCCGGGTGCGACCCGTCGGATGTAGCCCGCCCGCACGAGCAGGCGGTGGCTCGGGACCTCTGCATCCGCCGGGTCGTCCCGCAAGGTGCGCAGGAACAGGGTGGACATGCGTTGCACGGCAGGGCTCCTCGGTCAGCGGCGCTCTCAGCGACTCGACCACCGAGCATACGAGCGGGTCCGGTGCGCCTCGTCTTGACCGGGTGGTCAAGTGCTCGGGTAACGTGCCGCGATGTCCTTCCGCTTCGACTCCGTGCCCGCGGTGCGCTCGTCGCTCGCTGACGTGAACTACCTCAGCGACGAGGGGATCGCCGGCGTGGTCTACCTGGCCGACCGCCTCCAGAAGCCGATCCTCGTCGAGGGTCCGGCGGGCACCGGCAAGACCCAGCTGGCCAAGTCGGTGGCCGAGATCACCGGCAGCCGCCTGATCCGCCTGCAGTGCTACGAGGGCCTCGACGAGTCCAAGGCACTCTACGAGTGGAACTACAAGAAGCAGCTCCTGCGCATCCAGACCGAGCGCAACACCGGCGGGACGAACGAGGCGGCCGACGGCTCGTGGAAGGAGATGTCCGACGACATCTTCTCCGACGAGTTCCTCCTCACCCGCCCGCTGCTCGAGGCGATCCGCGCCCCTGACCCCGTCGTCCTGCTCATCGACGAGGTCGACCGCGTCGAGGTCGAGACCGAGGCCCTGCTGCTCGAGATCCTCTCCGACTACCAGGTGTCGATCCCCGAGCTCGGCACGATCACCGCCACCCAGATCCCGATGGTGTTCCTGACCTCGAACAACACCCGGGAGCTGTCCGAGGCCCTCAAGCGCCGGTGCCTGTTCCTCCACATCGACTACCCCGACCTCGAGCGCGAGAAGACCATCGTGCTCACCAAGGTCGAGGGCGTGTCCGAGCACCTCGCCGACCAGATCGCCCGCATCGTGCGCTCCATCCGCACCCTCGAGCTGAAGAAGAGCCCGTCGGTGTCGGAGACGCTCGACTGGGCCCGCACGCTCGTGCTGCTCGGCATCGAGACGATCGACGCCCAGCAGGCGACCGAGACCCTGCACATCCTGCTCAAGTACAAGACCGACATCGCGAAGGCGACCAAGGAGCTGGCCTCGGCCGGCACCAAGTGAGCGGGGACCGACGGTGATCGACCTCCTCGCAGGGTTCATCCAGGAGCTGCGCCGGGCCGGGCTGCCGGTGAGCCTCACCGAGGACCTCGACGCCATGGAGGCGATCAAGCACATCCCCCTCGAGGACCGCGAGGCGTTCAAGTACGCCCTCGCCGCCACCCTCGTGAAGAGCGCTGCGCACTGGAAGGCGTTCGAGACCGTCTTCGAGGTGTACTTCTCGATGCGGGGCCGGGAGTACACGATCGGTGACACCAACGCCGACGCCGAGCTGCAGAAGCTCATGGACGAGCTGCAGTCCGGCGAGGGCGACCAGGACGGGATGGGTGGCGACGGCGGCGGGGGCATGGAGGCCCTCACCCCCGAGGAGCTCGCCGAGATGCTCTACAACGCCATGCTCAACGCCGACGAGGCGATGATGAAGGCGGTCGCCCGCCAGGCCGTGAAGCGCTTCGCCGGCATGGAGCCCGGCCGACCCGTGGGTGGCACCTACTACCTGTACCGGACCCTGCGGAACCTCGACCTCGACGGCGTCGTCGAGCGGATGATGGAGAAGGCGCGCGAGCAGGCGGGCGGCGAGCTCACGCCCCTCGAGGAGCGCCTCGAGCGCGACGAGGCGGAGATCCGCTCGACCCACATCAAGCAGGAGGTCGAGGCCGAGATCCGCCGCCGCCTCGTGGCCGACCGGGGCGTCGACGCCATGGCGAGGACGCTGCGCAAGCCGCTCCCCGAGGACGTCGACTTCATGCACGCCAGCCGGGAGGAGATGACGAACCTCAAGAAGGCGCTGCAGCCGCTCACCCGCAAGCTCGCGGTGCGCCTGGCCAGGAAGCGGCGCCACGGGCGCAAGGGCAGCCTCGACTTCCGGAACACGGTCCGTCACTCGCTCAGCTACGGCGGTGTGCCCGCCGAGCCGAAGTTCAAGTACCCGCGTCCGGCCAAGCCCGAGATCTTCGTCATCGCCGACATCTCCGGCTCGGTCGCGTCGTTCGCCCGCTTCACCCTGCACCTCGTGTACGCCATCTCGAACCAGTTCTCCAAGGTCCGGGCGTTCGTGTTCATCGACGGCATCGACGAGGTCACCCGCTTCTTC
>JBBSLC010000078.1:0-14290 GCA_038255685.1 Acidimicrobiales bacterium
ACGCTGAGGCGGTCGGCGTGCTCGGCGCACAGGTCGTAGCCCGACGGCGAGTGCTCGGGATCGAGGTCGTCGATCCACGCAGCGCGAGCCGCGTAGCCGTACGTCATCGTGGCGGTGGCGGTGCGGGAGCAACCGGTTCGCGAGCACTGGCGGGCCATGCGGGCACGGTAACGGAGCGCACCCGCCTCAGAGCGGATGGCACGCCGGCAGCGTCGAGGCCCGGTTGCGGGGGTGCCGCCGTACGATGGAACCCATGACCAGCCCGCAGTCGCCGCCACCCTCCCCTCGGGAGAAGACCCCGGGGCGGAGCCTCGGCAAGCCGGAGGCGGGCTGGCCGCGCTGGGTCGTGTGGGCCGGCCTCGGCCTGCTCCTCGCCCTCCTGCTCCTCCCCGGCCTCTTCGGCGGCGACGACGCCGAGGAGCTCACCTACTCCCAGCTGCTCGACCGGGTGCGCGACGGCGAGGTGGACGAGCTCGAGATCAACACCGTGAGCTACGCCATCTCCGGCGAGACCGCCGACGGACCGTTTTCTGCAGACGGCCCGGCCGAGGTCCCCGAGTCGGACCTGCAGGTGCTGCGGGACAACGAGGTCGCCGTCAAGTACTCCACGCCGCAGCCGAACTTCTTCCTGTCGTTCCTCCCGTTCCTGCTCCCCGTCTTCCTCCTCGTCGGCTTCTTCGTGTGGATGCAGCGCCGGGCGCAGGGCCAGATGGGCAGCGTCATGCAGATCGGTCGGTCGAAGGCCAAGACGTACTCGAGCGAGAAGCCGGGCACGACCTTCGCTGACATCGCCGGCTACGACGGCGTCAAGCAGGAGGTCACCGAGGTGATCGACTTCCTGAAGAACCCGGGCCGCTTCGCTGCCATCGGCGCGCGCATCCCCAAGGGCGTGCTGCTCGTCGGCCCTCCTGGCACCGGCAAGACCCTGATCGCCCGCGCCGTGGCCGGCGAGGCTGGCGTCCCGTTCCTCAGCGTCACCGGCTCGGACTTCATGGAGATGTTCGTCGGTGTCGGCGCGAGCCGGGTCCGAGACCTCTTCCAGTCCGCCCGCAAGATGGGCCGGGCGATCATCTTCGTCGACGAGATCGACTCGATCGGGCGCAAGCGCGGCGCTGGCCTCGGTGGCGGCCACGACGAGCGCGAGCAGACCCTCAACCAGATGCTCTCCGAGATGGACGGCTTCGAGGCGACCGAGGGCATCGTCATGATCGCAGCGACGAACCGCCCCGACATCCTCGATCCGGCACTGCTGCGGCCTGGCCGCTTCGACCGCCAGGTCGTCGTGCCCCTCCCCGAGAACGACGAGCGCCACGCCATCCTCAAGGTGCACACCAAGGACAAGAAGATCAGCGACGACGTCGTGCTGGCGACGGTCGCCAAGGGCACGCCGGGGATGAGCGGCGCTGACCTCGCCAACCTCGTGAACGAGGCAGCCCTGTTCGCCGTGCGCCGCGGCGCCGACGAGGTCCACATGGAGGACTTCGAGTCGGCTCGGGACCGCATCCTGATGGGCCAGCGCCGTGACTCGATGGCGCTCTCCGACGAGGAGAAGGAGGCGGTGGCCTACCACGAGGGGGGCCACGCCGTGTGCGCCGTCGTGCTCCCCAACGCCGACCCTCTCCACAAGGTCACGATCCTGCCGAGCGGGATGGCCCTCGGCGTCACCCAACAGCTCCCCGAGGAGCGCCACCTCTACCGCCAGGACTACATCGAGGACTCCCTCGTCGTGCGCCTCGGCGGCCGCATCGCCGAAGAGCTCGTCTACGGGATGGTCTCGACCGGTGCGAACAACGACCTCATGGGTGCGACCGAGCTGACCCGCAAGATGGTCAGGGAGTGGGGCATGAGCGACCGCATCGGCCCGATGGCGTGGGGCGGCGGCGGCCAGGTCTTCCTCGGCGAGGACCTCATGACCCGCAGCGAGTACTCAGACGAGACGGCACGGGTGATCGACGAGGAGGTCGAGCGCATCCTCCGGGAGCAGGAGGAGCGCTGCCGCCAGACGCTGCGCACCCACCGGGCGGGGCTCAACGCCGTCGCCGCCGCGCTGCTCGAGCACGAGACCCTCGACGGCGCCGAGGTCAAGCGCCTCATCGACGATGCCACCGCCGCAGCCCTCCAGCCCGAGCCCCTCGAGGCCATCGCCGACTGAGCACCGGGCGAGCCGGGACACCGGCCGCTCCAGGCTGCGCCTCGGTCAGCGTTGGCCCAGCTGGGGCTCGGGCGACGAGCCGGGCTCGCGCAGCTCGGCGACGGCAGCCCACAGGTCGGTCGCGGTGGGCGGGCCGACGAAGCTGGCTCGCACGACGCCCTCGGCGTCGGCGACGACGACCATCGGGACGGCGTCGATCGCGTAGCGCCGGTGCACGTCGCCCCGGGCGACCAGCTCGACCTCGTCGACGACGACGTCGTCGGATGCCAGCACGACGGCCTTGGCCGCTGTCCCGGCGCAGGCGTCGCAGGTCGCAGACGTGAAGACCGCGACCAACCACGGCGCATCGGGTCGGTCGAAGTCGCTGCGGTCGAGCTGTGTCGGCACCGCCCAACGGGGCGCCGTCGGCGCGTCGGGCCGGCGACGGTCGACGAGCACGGCGATGAGCACCGCCACCGCGATCACGACACCGGCGATGAGCAGTCGCTCCACGCCGACCATGATGCCCGGCGGCTCACGCTGCGCCCACCCGCGCGGCGACGGCGCCTACGCGAGGGGGATGCCGAGCACCGAGGACACGCCGTCAACGTCCGGACCGACCTGGTAGAGGTTCCGCTCCACCACCACGGGCCCGCTGGCCTCGACCAGGACCGACAGGGGCGAGCGCTCGATGCTGTTCCCGAGCCGCACCACCTGGCGCTCGGCCGGTCCGAGCTCGAGGCCCTGCAGGCCCTCGATGTCGAGTCGCTGGCCGCCGACGAGTCCCACGATGTCGACGGTGACGGGCTCGGCGCCGGTGTTGGCGATCACGATGTACTGGTCGAGCTCCTCGGAGGGCCCACCGGCAGGCAGGAGCCACGAGCGTGCCGTCAGCGGCGAGCCGAGTGCGGAGGCCCAGCCCTGGCGGGGGGCAGGGGCTCTGGCATCCAGGCTGCGCTCGGCGACGATCGCCACGCCGTCGAGGGAGCGCACCGTCGAGTGGTGCCCGACGTTCGGCTCGACCCGACCGAGCTCGGCCGCCTCGACGGTGACCTGCCCGAAGGGCGGGATGGTGAGATCGACGGGCTCTGGCAGCGTGCCGTCGCCCGGCGTGATCTCGAGGCTGGCGAGCGCCTCGACGTCGCTCGGGTTGTAGAGGTGCCAGCGCTCGGTGAGCCCGGCGGTGTAGTACCCCTCGGGGAAGGTCCAGACCTCGGCAGGTGCCGGCGCGCCGAGGGTGAGGGCGAGCCCGGTTCGCTCCTCGCTGCCGTCGAAGCTCTGCACCCGGTCGACGACGATGCGCCCGCGCCGAGCGACGACCGACGTCGCCGTGACGTCTCGCCGCCGGACGACCTCGGTCAGCTCGACCACCCGCGTCGTGCCGGAGGGGATCGGGAAGCCTTGCAGCGCGGCGGGCTCGTCACGCCCCTCGCTCGTCGAGAACGAGAGGTCGACGACGGCGTCATCGGCGAAGGGGTTGAAAAGCACGAGGCGCTGCGAGGCGTCGCGCGCGGTCGTGCCGTTGGCGAAGTACCAGGTCGGCGAGGCGGAGGAGGCGCACGGCGCCACGTCGATGCCGCGCTCGGTGCGCAGCCGGTGCTCGACGCCGACCTCGCCACCGTCGAGCTCGACGACCGCCGAGACGACACCGGCGGAGACCGCATCCGCGGCATCGACCTCGACCGAACCGAGCGCCGGGACCTCGATGGGGATGATCGTCGGTACGGCCGCTCCGGTGTGCCAGGCGACGGTGCCGGTGCGATCGGTGGCGCTCGCGTTGGCGACGATGACGGCGACAGCCGTGCCCTCGTCCTCCGAGGCACCCCCGGCAGCGCAGAACCACGTGGAAGAGAGCGCGTCGGTGGCGTCGGCGGACGGCATCGGGCTCGCCGTGACGAGCCCGAAGGCAGGCCGCTCCTCGGTCGGGGGGTCGAGGTCGGCGACGACGAGCGCGATCAGCGCCCCGCAGATGATGACGATGGCTGGGATGCGCCTGCTCACGTGCGGGACCTCAGGCGTCCGGTGGCGACGACCACCACGAGCGCCGACCACAGGGCGAGCTGGGCGGCGACCGCCAGCCAGTGGAGCGGATCGGTCCGGTACCTGAGCGTCGCCTCGCCACCCTCGGCGACCTCGAACGAGCTCGCCCAACCGAGCGCCTGCGAACGGGGCGCGACCTCGCCGTCGACCCGCAGCTCCCAGCCGTCGGCAGCGGCCTCGGCGAGGTACACGGTGCCGGCCGGCACCTCCCCCTCGGCGCGGAGGTGGCGCGTCGGACGCACGGCCGCTGGTGCGTCGGCGAGGTCCAGCGGTGCGACCGCCTCGAAGATCGGCCTCTCACCGCCGAACGCGTCGACGGCTCCCTCTGGCAGCACGACCGCCACGGGTGCCCACGCTGCGTTCTCGTACAGGCTGACGGCAGGGTCGACGTCGATCGCCTCGAGGTCGAGCTGGCGCCCGGTCGTCGCCAGCAGGCCATCGGGGATCGGGCGGCGGGCGGCGCCGGTCCGGTCGGGAGCGACGCTGCTGGGCAGCGCCAGGTAGCGCACGCCGAGGGGGGCGAGGAGGCGACCCAGGCGGTCGGTGCGTCCGGCAGCGGCGAGCTCGAGCGCATCGACGACCAGCCGGGTCGCACCTGGCCCCGGCAGCGCCCATCGCTCGGTGATGTCGGGAGCACCGCTCGAGGCGAGTGCGAAGCCAAGGTCGTCCGTGAGGCGCTGGCCCCCCACGGGCAACGAGGCGGGGTGGCCGATCCAGAGGACCCGACCCTCGCCCTCGACCACCGCCTCGGGTTCGTCGATGAAGCCGAGCGTGCCGGCGAAGTCGGCGTCAGGGGTGGACCAGCGTCCGTCGAACGCCGCCAGGACGGTGGGCAGCGCACCGATGAACACCGCCGCACCGGCGACGATCGACGCCACCTGGCGCCACCCGAAGCGATAGCCGCGCAGGTCCTGCTCGAAGGCGACGAGCCCGAGTGCAGCGGCGAAGGCCAAGCCAGCGGCACCGGGGACGAGGAGCAGGGAGACGGGCGGCAGCGGCACCGGGAGCAGCTCGAGGCCGGCGACGTACGCGAGGCCCCACGACCCGAGCGCCACGGACCACACCTGCACGGCGAGCGACAGGCGCCACGCCTTGCCGATGAGCAGCGGCAGGGCGGCGGCGGCGACCGTCGCCCAGCCGAGCAGGCTCGGCGCAGCGGTCCCCGACCCGAACCGCAGCAGCTCGGTCACGGGGACTCGATCGGGTGCGAGGGCGGCGATCCCACCGAGGCCCCACCAGGTGCTGCCCGGCAGGAGGAGGTCGACCGACCATGGCACGTGCACGATGACGGCGACGACGGACGCGCCCAGCGCCACGAGCACCCCTCGCAGCGCAGCGGCGGGTCGTCCCCCGACGACCGCGCCGAGGAGCAGGGCAACCGAGACCAGGGGGACGAGCAGCGCGAGGAGGGGGACGAAGGCGCCGAGCAGCGCCACGAGGAGGCCGAGCGAGGCGATCGACCGCCAGATCGGACGGCGTGGCGCGTCGGGCTCGAGGAAGGGCTCCTCGGCGCCGGCGGCGAGGAGCCGAGCGAGGATCCACGGGGCTGCGCCGTAGAGCAGCAGGGTGGGCCACGAGCCCTCGGCGAGCGCGTCGTACGGCAGCGGCACGGCGGCGTAGACGATCAGCCCTGCGGCACGGGCCCGGCCGGAGTCGAGCGGGCGGGTGAGGCGCCACATGCCGAGAAGGCCGAGCGGCACCATCCCGAGGACGAGGAGCTGCTGGAGGCCGCCCATCTGGCCGAGCGCGCCGATGCCGGCGAGGCCGAGCAGCCCGAAGCCGGTCGGCGACGGCGCGACGGCACCGAGGCCGGCATCGCGGAAGCCCGCCGACCAGCTCCGCAGGAGGTCCACCGGCCCGGACAGCGGCACGATCGAGCCGATGGCCGGGAGCGGCTCGCCGAGGAGGTCTCGGCTGCCGACGAGCAGGACGAAGGCGACGGCGAGCCAGGCGAGGACGGCGGGGCGACGGCTCGACGCGGTGAGCGAGCCCGTCAGCTCCCGGCCGTAGCCCGCCAGCGAGCGGACCTGCGCCACGCCCCCGAGCTCCCCCCGGACGTACGCGTTGATGCGGGCGCTGCCACGGACCTGGAGGCGGCGGACCTCGCCATCGGGGAGGCTGCGGCTGGCACGGACGGCCCGACGACGCACCCGCACCTCGCCGAGGCGGCGGAGGTTCCAGCTCCACGCACCGAGCACGTCCCCGGCCTGGCGGGTGTGGCCCGTGACCACCGCATAGGCGGCCTCGACGAGCGTGAGCGCCGCAGCCCACGGCAGGACGCGAGCCAGGTGGAACGGGCCGTAGCACGTGAGCACGGTCCGGAGCCGGTGGCGGGCGAGGAGCTGGCGACGGTCGTCGACGGGTCGCCGACCCGGGAGCGCCTCGCGATGGCCGACCCGCGCCGCCGGCGCGACCACGACGCGTGCGCCGGCGATCTGCGCCCGCCAGCACAGATCGAGGTCTTCCCCGAGGAAGGTGATCGCCGGGTCGTAGCCGTGGAGCACCTCGAAGAGGTCGGACCGCACGAGCGTGCAGCCACCGGGGATCGTGAAGACGTCACGAACCGCATCGTGCTGCTCCTGGTCGAGCTCCTCTCGCTCGACGAGCGGCGAGGCGACACCGGTCTTGTCGGCCGACTGCCCCACCTGGAGCAGTGACGCTGGCGCATCCCACGAGACGAGCTTGGGCCCGACGACGCCGGCGTTCGAGCGGAACGCCTCCTCGACGAGCTGGCGCAGGGCATCGGGATCGAGGCGCACATCGTCGTGGCACATGGCGTAGAACGAGGCCCCGTCGACGAGCTCGAGGACCTCGTTGGCGGCGGCGCCGAACCCCGGGTTCGATGGGATGCGCCGCACGTAGGCGGCCGGCAGCACCGCCGCCACCCGAGGCAGGACGGGCTCGGTCGAGTCGGCGTCGATGACGAGGACGGACAGGTTCGGGTAGTCCTGCGCGCCGAGGCTGGCGAGGGCTTCCTCCAACCACGGACCCGGATCGTGGGTGACCACCACAGCGACGACAGGAGGCGCCTGGGCAAGGTCGACCGAGGCCGCTCCGCCCGAGGGGGCGCGCTGGTCCTCGGGCTGCGAGGGAGGGGGATCGAGCGACGCCACGAGGGTGTCGAGGGTAGTGCGACGGCCCGGTGGACCCCGACCCGGTGCTAGCCACAACACAAGAGAGTGCTTGCAAGAGTTAGCACTCTCCTGTACCGTTGCTCGCAGCACGATCGAGTGCCCCCGACCCCCGGGCACCCAACGCACACGAGGAGCGCACCATGGCAGACGTCACCCAGATCCTGAAGGACGCCGCATACGTCGGCATCGGCTTCGGTGTCATCACCTTCCAGCGGGCCCAGGTCCAGCGCCAGGAGATCAAGAAGCAGCTCGAGGCACAGCTCGGCGACGCCAAGGGTGGCTTCTCGAAGCTGTCCGGCACGGTCGAGGACCGCGTGAAGCTCCTCGAGGAGCGCTTCGAGGGCGTGCAGAGCCAGCTCGAGAGCGTCCTCGCCGAGGTCGAGTCCAACGTCGACAAGGCGCTCGACGAGCTCGCCACCCGCCTGCCCGAGCCGGCTCGCGACGTGTTCGCCAACGCCCGCTCCGCCGCTCGCGACGCGAGCAGCCAGCTCAGGGCGCGCGTCGCCTAGAGACCACCCTCGCGGGTCACCGCGAGACGCTCGCGAGCGGGAGGGCCCTTCCCCCCAGGGTCCTCCCGCTCTGCGCGTCCCGGCACGTGCGCTGTGTCAGCCGGCGTCACCGAAGCCGATGATCCCGCCGTCGGCCTCCAGGATCCGGTAGCCGCCTCCCGACCGGGTCGCCGCCATGCCGACCACCGCGGCGCCGAGCCGCTGGTCGCCGGCTGAGCCGAAGAAGGCCGCGTCACCGAAGCGGAAGATCCCTCCGTCGGCGGCGACGAACCAGTAGCCGGCGCCGGTGGACGTCGCCGCCATCCCCACGATGGGCTGGTTGAGCGTCGTGGCGCCGGTCGAGCCGTAGAAGCCGGCGTCGCCGAAGGCGAAGATGCCGCCGTCGCGGGCGACCAGCCAGTACCCCCGACCGGACGGCGTCGGGGCCATGCCCACGATCGGCTGGTTCAGCTTGATCGCACCGGTCGAACCGCGGAACACCGCATCGCCGAAGGCGAAGATGCCACCGTCCGAGGCCACGAGCCAGTAGCCACCGCCGCTCGGCGTGGGTGCCATGCCGACGATGGGCTGGTTCAGCTTGATCGCGCCGGTCGAACCGTGGAACGCGGCGTCGCCGAACCGGAAGATGCCTCCGTCGGTCGCGACGAGCCAGTAGCCACCGCCCGAGGGGGACGACGCCATGCCGACGACCGGGAGGTTCAGGCGTTGGCCGGCCATGGAGCCGAACGAGCGGGCGTCGCCGAAGGAGAAGACCCCGCCGTCCTGCGAGGAGATCCAGTAGCCGTTGCCCGACGGTGAGGTCGTCACGCCGACCGCAGGTGCGGCGAGCACCGGGTCGAGGACGCTGAACCAGTCGCTCTTCAGGCCGAAGGCGCTGCGCAGCTGGTTGCCGGTCAGCGCGACCGAGCCCCGGCTGCCCCGGATCACGACCTCGAGCACGCGGCCGCCGTCGCCGTGGGGTGCGGCGAGCCCGTTGCGCTTCGTGACATCGATCGAGAAGAGCGATCCGATCGCCGGGTACTTCGCCTCGACGGTCGTGACCGGGACGCTCGCCTGCCACGTGTGGTTCGGGTTGTTGGAGACTGCGTCGCCCTCGTCGCGCACGGCGGGGAACGTGCCGCCGGCGGTCGAGCCTCCGGTGGAGGAGGAGAACTCGGTCCTCGCCACTGCGCCGCCGAGGAGGCGCACCTCGCCGACGGTCTCGGCGATGGCCCGGTCGGTGCGGCTGTCTTCGATCCGCACGTTGTTGAGGCCGGCGCCGCCGTAGACCTGGCACGACGTGGTGTCGCACGTCTTGGCCCACGCCGCCCGGCTCTCGGCCCAGGCGTACGAGCGGGCGGCGACGGTCTGGGCCCTGAGCTGGTGCAGGCCCCTGCCACCGCCGAGGTCCCCCCAGCTCGCCGGGGACTCCCGGGGCACCACGCCGCGGAGGTAGTCCTCCATGGGCACCCGGTTCACGACCTTGGACTCGCCGTTGACGTCCACGGCGCGCACCGTGCCCCGGTAGTGGCGTCGTGCGCTCGGGGCGCACACCTGGATCATGCGGCTGATGTCGTTGCCGACCGCGGGGTCGTCGACCACCGCCGTCGGCTGCTGGGCCAGGTCGATGCCGGCCTGGGCGGGCGTCCAGGGGCCCTCGCACCCAGGGCCGCGCTCGATCGCCCAACCCGAGCTCGTGCGGGTGATCCGACCCGCCTCGGCGGCGGCGAAGCGGTTGCTCCCGATCGAGAACGGCTGCTCGGCGTCGACGATCAGGGGCACCCCGTCGAGGCTCCCCCGCCCGCCGCCGACATCGGTGAGCCGGAGGTGGACGTCGATCGCGTCGTTGGCTTGCGTGCCGGCGGTCGTCCCGCCGTAGTAGTGGGCGAGGATCCTCTTGTAGTCCCACCCGAAGTCGAGGGCGTAGCCGAGCGAGCCGTACTGGCCGAGCCCCCGACCGTGACCGAAGCCGTGGCCCTCGAAGGTGACCGAGTCGCCGAGGTAGGCGCGCGCGCCAGGCGTGCCGGGACCGACCGGGGCGATGCCGACAGCGGCACCGGCGACGAGGGCGACGAGCGCACCGACGAGGCGGGTGCGCTTGGTCGTGCGCAAGGGAGGGGAAGGGTGCGGCATCTGAGACCTCCAGGTCGGCCGCGCCGGGTGGCGCCGTGACCCGACCGTAACAACCACCTCGGCACCGGCACCGTCATCGTCAGCGGAGTCGCACGACGGCGGGCGGTAGCGTCCCCGCCGTGGCAGCGACCGGGCGAGCGCGGGCAGCGAGGGCAGCCAGGACCCTGCTGCGCGCCGGGGCGAGACGACCGGGTCTTCGCCGCGCACTCGCCGTGGCCGCCCGCGAGCTCGACCGGGCCGTGGCCGACGCTCCCTTCGGTGCAGCGGTGTACGGCGGTGGCTACTACGGCACCGGTCGTGACCCGGACGATCGCGGCGGGCTCTCCGGCTACGAGCGCTACGACCGGGACACGAGCAACGCCGACGTCGCCGCCTACCTCCTGTGGCGCCACTTCGACGTCGCCACCACGCTCGACGTCGGCTGCGCCACCGGGTTCGTGGTCGAGGCGCTGCGCGAGCTCGGCGTCGATGCCAAGGGCGTCGACGTCAGCCGGTGGGCGGTCGAGCACCCTGCGCTCGGTGCCACCGGCCACATCGGCTACGGCAACCTCCTCGAGCGGCTCCCCTTCGAGGACGCCTCCTTCGACCTGGTCAGCGCCTTCGAGACGCTCGAGCACCTCCCACCCGAGTCGGTCCCCCGGGCACTCGTGGAGCTGCGCCGGGTGACGCGGGGCTACGTCGTGGCGACCATCCCGAGCTTCGGTCGCAACGAGTTCGGCCCCGGCGGCTGGTACCAGCAGAAGGTCCGCGAGGAGCTCCTCCCCCGCTACTGGGCCAAGGGTGAGGGCTTCGACGGACCCGTCCCCTTCGACGACATCATGCGCGACGCCACCGGCGCGCCCCTCGAGGGGCACCTCACGATGGCCTCGTTCCGCTGGTGGACGGCACGCTTCGCCGACGCCGGCTTCGTGCGCCTCGGCGACGTCGAACGGGCGATCCACCCCCACCTCGCCCGCTTCGGGCTGACGAAGTACTGGAACCTCTACGTCTTCGCCCTCCCTGCAGCCGACGAGCCCACCGGAGCGGTGCGCGACCCCGCCGCGCTGGCCGAGCGCGAGCAGCTCTGGAAGCTCGACCGACGGGTCGCCGACCCCGAGGACGAGGCACGGGTCGCCGAGGCGCTCACCAGCCCCGGCGGCGGTCCTGCAGCCGGGATCGGCGACATCCCGCCCGACGCCTGAGGACCGGGGTCAGCGGCTGAGCATGCCGACGATCGGCTCGTTCAGGGTGGTCCCCCCGGTCGAGCCGAGGAAGGCGGCGTCGCCGAAGGAGAAGATCCCGCCGTCGCTCGCCACCAGCCAGTAGCCACCCCCGCTCGGCGTCGGCGCCATCCCCACGATCGGCTGGTTCAGCCTGATCCCACCCGTCGAACCGTGGAAGCGAGCGTCGCCGAAGGAGAAGATCCCGCCGTCGCTCGCCACCAGCCAGTAGCCATCCCCGCTCGGGGTCGGGGCCATCCCCACGATCGGCTGGTTCAGCCTGATCCCACCCGTCGAACCGTGGAAGCGAGCGTCGCCGAAGGAGAAGATCCCGCCGTCTCTCGCGAGCAGCCAGTAGCCGTCGCCTCGCTGGGCGGCCGCCATCCCGACGATCGGCTGGTTGAGCACCGACCCGGCCTTCGAGCCGAGGTTGGCCGCCGTGCCGAACGGAAGGATCCGTCCGTCGCTCGTGGCGAGCCAGTACCCGTCACCACCCGGTGCCGCTGCGATGTCGACGACCGGCTTGCCAGACGGCTGCGTCGTCGCAGAGCCGAGGCTCGGGACCGACCCGAACGGGTGCACCCGGCCGTCGCTGCCCGCGAGCCAGTACCCGCGACCCGAGACGTGGGCGGCGCCACCGGTGATCGCCGCCGTGGCGCTCCCGGCGGCAGAGCCGGCGAACGGGGCGTCGCCGAACGTGAAGAGCCCGCCGTCACGTGCGACCAGCCGGTAGCCGGCCGGGGGCTCAGCAAGCGCCGTCGCCACGTCGAGGCGGCCCCAGAGGAACTGCGAGCCGGAACCCGGGATCTGCGCTGCGCTCTGGGCGAGCCGTGCCGCCACCTGCTCGGCGGAGAGGGAGGGGTCGTGCGCCATCACCAGCGCCGCTGCGGCGGCGACGATCGGCGCTGCGAACGACGTGCCGCTGGCTCGCGTCGTGCCGTCGAACGGCGACGTGCTGCCCCCGACGCGACGCAGGCCGATCACGTCCTCGCCGGGCGCGGCGATGTCGACCCAGGTCCCGAAGTTGGAGAAGCGGGCGATGCGGTCCTCGCCTGACGTCCCGGGGAGACCGGTCGCAGCGACGGCCACGACACCGAGGTCGGCGGCTGGCCAGACCTTCGTGGCGCTGGCCTGGTTTCCGGCTGCGGCCACGACGAGCAACCCCTTGGACCGGGCATAGGCGAGGGCCGCGGACACCGCCGGGTCCTGGCTCGACCCGGTGAGGCTCAGGTTCACGATGTCGGCGCCGGCGTCTGCGGCGAAGCGGATGCCGGCAGCGACGGAGGAGGTGGTGCCCGACCCGCAGTCGTTCAGCACCTCGACCGGCATGACGCGTGTGTCCCAGCCGAGCCCGGCGATGTCGCCGCCGTTGAAGGGCTGGGCGGCGATGAGGCCTGCCGCCACCGTGCCGTGGTCACGGGCCGACGTCGATCCTGCGCAGCTCGGGTCGGGGACGAAGGAGCGACCCTCGACCAGCTTGCCGACCAGGTCCCGGTGCGGGGGCGAGGTCTCGATGCGGGTGTCGAGCACGGCGACGATGACGTCGGCGCTCCCCCGTGTGATGTCCCACGCCTCGCTGGCGCCCACGCTGCGCAGCTCGACCTGGCCGCCGAACGAGGGTGTGCCGTCGGGCGCGAGGCAGGTGCTCCCCCGCCAGCAGGTGTCGTCGGGCTCGGTGCCCGCTGCGGTGTAGACGAGCTCGGGCTGGACGGTCGCGATCGCACCGGTCCCTGCGAGACCGAGGACCTCGACGCCAGCACCGCGCGTCGGCTCGACCTCGACGACGAAGGTGTCAGGGGCGATGAGGGCGCCGGGGTCGCCGCCGGCGTCCGCGGCGATCGCCCGGCGCTCGGCGGGGCCGACCGGCCGCTCGGTGCGCACGACGAACGACCCGGGGACGACTGCCGACGTCGCCGCCGCCACGATGGGCGCAGCGACGGGCTCGGCGAGCGCCGACGCAACGGGAGCGGTCTCTGCGGGCGCGGAGGGCTCTCCTGCGACGGCAGGGCCGCTGAGGGCGATGAGCGCGCTCAGCACGGCGGTGAGCGCGGTGAGCCGGCGCGACGACCGACGACGTCCGCCTGCGTGCTCTTCGGGGCGCACGTGCACGCCTAGGTCCGCACGACCGGCACGAGGTCCAGCGCGGACTTCGTGCCCACACCGCCGCCGAAGTCCATCGCGTCCCCGAACGGGTGCACGGTGCCGGCCCCGTCGAGGACGTAGTAGCCCCTGCCCGTCGGGGAGGAGCGGATGCTGCGGGCACCGCCTGCCGGCACCTTCCTGGTGTCGGGGAGGCTGCCGAAGAAGAGCGCATCGCCGAAGCCGAAGATCCCGCCGTCGGCTGCGAGCAGCCAGTAGCCGAGCCCGCTCGGCGTCGTGGCCATCCCGACGATGGGCTGGTTGAGCGGCACCGCCCCGGTCGAGCCGAAGAAGAGGGCGTCTCCGAAGGCGAAGATCCCGCCGTCGGTCGCCACCATCCAGTACCCGTTGCCACTCGGGGTGCTCGCCATCCCCACGATCGGCTTGTTCAGGGAGATCGCACCGGTCGAGCCGTGGAAGCGGGCTGCGCCGAAGGTGAAGACGCCACCGTCGCTCGCCACGGTCCAGTAGCCGTCACCGCTCGGCGTCGCCGCCATCCCGACCATCGCCTTGTTCAGCCGCGTGCCCCCCATCGAACCGAGGAAGCGGGCGTCCCCGAAGGTGAAGATCCCGCCGTCAGGGCCGACGATCCACGCGCCGTTGCCGGTCGGCGTGCCGACCGCTGCGAGCACCGTCGCCCCTCGGACGCCGCTGCTCGGCAGGTCACCGATCGAGGAGACGTCGCCGAAGGTGGTGAGCGAGCCGTCGGTGCTGAGGATGCGGTAGCCGACGAGCCCGACGAGGAGCCGCTGGCGCACGCGCTCGCGCACGGTGCCGAGCGTGTCGTAGAAGGTCTGGCCCGGGCACGACGTCGTGCCGTAGTCCCGGTGACCGCCGATCGTGTTGACGGTCCTGGTCTCGGAGCCGTCGAACTTCCTCGCCTGCACGCGTGCCATCGGATCGATCCCGTGGACGCTCGCCTTCCACGCCAGCAGGTCGACGAGCGAGTCGACCGCAGCAGGCTTGGCCTGGGCACCGAACTGGAAGTTGCCGAGCAGGGCGACGCCCACGGAACCGGTGTTGTAG